>QJPH01000463.1 GCA_003242955.1 Candidatus Methylumidiphilus alinenensis | reverse complement strand
AACGATTCGTAGGGGCGGGTTCCTAACCCGCCCGGTTCTGTTCAAAATGAGAATTGCTGCCTATTCGAAGGATTGGCAACCCCTCAAGAAACGCTGTGACATCGCGTACTATATTCAACCCCCGCCAACCGCATCTTTCAATGCCTTCGCCGCGCTAAACGCGGGGCTTTTCTGGCGGCTATCTGGATCGCCGCGCCCGTCGCCGGATTCCTGCCCGTCCTGGCTTGCTTCTCTTTCACGGTGAATTTTCCGATTCCGGGTAAAATTGCCTCCTTGCCTTGGGCCAGAGTTTCGTGCAAACACTCGGCCAGCGCATCAAGGAATGCCTCGGTGTCGATTTTGGATTGTTGGGTTCGTTCCGCGAGGGTTTCGATCAGTTCTTTTTTGTGCGCATGAGGGTGTCCATCGGATTAGATTTTATCGGAATATGCCAAATGGCAACAATGTTTTGCTGGGGGGATGTTACCGAAAATGAATCAAATGCAACTGCTTCAAAGCAATCCCTGGTTTTTGATAATGCTTTCAATTTTCCATACTTCATAGCCCTAAACTTGATGCCGCTTTGAATTTTGTCCATGCTAAACGAAAATGCTCAGGGTATCGAGGTTAAAATTCTACTGTTAGGTCAATCCGACAGATATTTTATAGGGTTTGGGAGTGATCATGTGTTCGATTTTTATCAGTTATAGCCATGTTGATGACAAACAGCAGGCCGATTTGCGCCGATTTCTTGACCCGCTGGGGCGTAAAGGGCTGATTAAGTTCTGGGATGACAGGAAAATCCAAACGGGGGATGATTGGAAGCGCGAGATCGACCAAGCCTTGGCAGCAACGAGCATGGCGGTGTTGCTGGTGACGCAAAACTTCCTTAATTCCACGTTCATCGCGGATGAGGAACTGCCTTATCTGCTCGCCAAACACAAAAAACATGAAATCACCATCCTGCCAGTGTTTTTGGACATCAGCAATGTCGGGCTTGTACAACCTGATTTGGCGGCTATTCAAGGTTATGGCAGCCCATTGGAGCCTTTGTCGAAACTAAAAAAGCTGGAACGATTAGAAAAATTTAAAGCATTAAGCGAGCGTTTGGCCGAACTTGCTCAACGACCGCCCCCACCACCTCCGCCACCGCCTTTGGACAGAGGGAATTATGAGCTAAACGTCAATTTAAGGCGAGAGGGCGCAAAACTAATGCTTGCTTACCGCCGCCCCGGGGAAGACCCGTTTTTACGTTGTGAATGCGCATGGGCCGAGGTGGAGGCGAGCATCCGGCCCATCCTCAATAGTTTACGCACGGGCGCACCGCAACAATTAGCAAACGAACTCGCCGCCAATGCCGAAAAGTCTTGGGCTTGGAAGCTGTTCGAGCTACTGTTCAAGGACAAAGACCTTGCAACCATCTTCCGCGCCGCATTTTACCAATTTGACCCGGCGGTAATGCCCAATCCTGTCCGTGCGCCTTTACGTCTGCGTATAAGCAGCGATGACCCGGAACTGGCGGCCTTGCCTTGGCGGATCATGGCTTGGGATGGACACTTGCTGCGGGAACGCCGCTGGGTGTTTGCCACCGGGCAAAACCCCGACCCTGTCAACGATGTTTCCACGCTGGCCTCCTGCGAGGTGTTACTGATAGCCGAATCAGGCCACGGGGAAATGCTCAAGGAGTCCCTGCTGTCGCTGTGGCCCAAAGCCGACGCTTCCATCCGGCTGGCGACCTGCAGCGGAGAGGTTCAAAATGCCATCCTCGGTCAAAGCCCCCATCTAGTCTATGTTCATGCGCAGGGGAGTCAAGGGCTGCGGCTGTCGGATGGCGTACTGCCCCTGCCCAAACTGGCTGAATGGCTGAATGCCCAACGTCCTGGCCCGGCGGTGGTCATGTTGTATCTGGAAAATTGCGGCCTGTCCGACCCAAGGGCATTGTTCGGCGGTTCGATCCCGCTGCTGCTGTGGCGGACGGTCACTTCCCCCATGCGCAACCCCACGGCGTTGCCGCTGGCTTGGCTACACGCCTGGTTGGGCGAAGGGCGCGACCCGGTGGATGCGTTGCAGCAGATTTGCCGGGAAGGCAGCCCCGTGGATGCGGTCGAAGCACTGACCTTAGCGGTTAGGGCCAATTATCGCCACTGGCGCACTGATCCCCCCCAAGAAGGTCCGCGCAACCCGGCAACCTTGCATCGCTTGGATCGGGACACGCAAAAAGCCCATGTCGGCAAGTGGCTGCGCGAACTGATTGACAGCGACCGTATGCGGGTGATGGCCCTGGTTCCTTTTGGCACCGCTGGCAACCATTTAGAGAAAATCCACGAACAATTATGCCAATACGCTGAAACTGATTTGCATGACCGTGCCAAGATCAAACAAATCAAACTGGAATTCCCGGAATCCCGTGCAGATTTGCGGGTGGAATTGGAGCATGAATTGAGGCAACAATTGCAACGGGAAAAAACCAGTCAGAAGTCGGAGAGGGAGTTATTACAATGCGCCTCGCCCTGTGATGACCCGGATCGGCGCTCGGTGCTGTGGTTGCATTGGGGTGTCTTCGGAGGAACCGGCAATGCCCCCTTGCTCAAACTTGATGAACTCAATATCTGGCTGAATTTCATCTGCGAATTCGTCACCCATCATTGCCCGGAGCACATCCGAATTGTATGCAGTTTGGCCTTGGAAACACCGGACGGGGAGCATTCCGAACTTCGCGAAAGCCTAGATGATAAGGATGGGGAACTTACCGACAACCACTTTGTATTAAATATTCTTGAACCAGTGGGCAATGTAGAAAAACACGAACTTCGTAAATTTCTTAGAGAAAATTCAGGCTGTCCGCCGCAATTGTGCGTTAAATTGGCGGATTTGCTTAGCAAAGAAACCGGCGGGGAATTCCAACAGTTAGTCGCGCTGATCGAACCGGCAGAAAAGACCGGCTCGTGGCATTCGCTGTTAGGACAGTTGCAAAGTAGGCACAAACCCCCATTCTAATAACGACAACTTCACCTTTGATTAGGCCAGGCCCAACAATCATGTCAATGGCATCGACACCTAGGACTATGAAACATTCGACAACCGTGGGAGCGGTTTTTAACCGCGACTGCCCGGTCTTCATCGCGGTTAATAACCGCTCCCACCGTACTTTCATGGCAACCCTATGAATTCTTTTGGCTTTGAATTATACAGCCCGTTTGAAACCACGCCAGACCAAGCTGGGCGCAAGCAGGCTTTGTCGGATCGCACCTTGCCGGTGTCCTTGGGCAGCCACAAAGAAGGGGCTGGACGCTACCAACCGGACGAGGGTTTGATGGATGCGGTAAATGTCGCCTTGGCCGTGGGCGCACCCTTGCTGCTGACGGGCGAGCCAGGCACCGGCAAGACCCAGTTAGCCAGCCACCTCGCCGGGTATTTTGACATTCCCCTGCTTCAACTCCACGTCCGTAGCGACTCAACCGCCGATGACTTGCTTTACCGTTTCGATGCCGTGGCCTACCTACACGCCGCCAACGACCCTGAACGGCGAGGCAAGGCTTTGTCCCGAGGCGATTTCGTCGAACCCGGCCCACTGTGGCAGGCTTATCTTGAGGAATACACCTCGGTTGTGCTGATTGACGAAATCGACAAGGCCCCACGCGATTTCCCCAATGACTTGCTGAATGTGCTGGACCAGCACCGTTTCTATGTACGGGAAAAAAACGAATGGGTGGATCGCGGCCGGCGTCCCCCACCCATCGTGGTCATTACCAGCAATAGCGAACGCCGCCTGCCCGAGCCGTTTCTAAGACGGTGCATTTTCCACCATATCCGCTTCACCCAAGAACTAGTGCTACGCGCGGTAAAGGCCCATCTGCACAGTTTCCCCAATCTGGATGAAGGTTTGCAGGAAGCGGCTTTGCAACGGTTTTTTGAATTGCGCGGACGCGACATCCGCAAGCCGCCGGCGACGGCGGAACTGCTGGTGTGGCTGGCGGTGCTGTCGGCACAAGGTACTCACCGGGCGCAAGACCTCCGCACTTGCCCTCTGGCGAAATTGCCCGCCCTCTGCACTTTGGTCAAGGACCGGGACGACTTGGCGCAAATTGGATGAAAATGGAGATTCCCAATTTGAACCCATTGCTGGAGGCTTTGAGCCAGGCCGGCTTTCCGTCCGGGGTGGGCGAACGGGTGCGCTTGCATCAGGTTTTCCGGCTTGCCCCCCAGTGGGGAGGGCATGCCGCTGACCGTTTAAAGTCCGTGCTACGCGCCGTGTTGCTGAAAGATGCGCAACAAGCGGACCGCTTCGACAAAGTGTGTGACCAATGGCTGGCGGGGTGGAGTTTGGAGGCACAAGCACTGCCGCCTCGGATGCCCAAGCAGCAGGCAAATCCACCAGAGCCGCCCCCGACAAAAAATTGGGCTAGATTTGGCCTAGGCTTCATGCTACTTCTGTTCGCCTTGTTTGCATCTGACTCAATACGGCAAATCCAAGATACCAAGGTTGTGGACCCGCCAAGTCAGATAGCCCCCCCGCCCTTGCCAGAATTGACCCGCCCCACGCCGCAAACCTTGGACGATTTGCGCAATGCCAGTTTCACTAGCCGCAAACCGCAGTTGACCGTAGCGAATCCAAACCGCCATTTCGCCGCTTGGCGTGAACTGTTGCTAGGCTTGTTCGCCTTGGCTGTCTGTGGGCTGTTGTGGCGCAAAACCAAACGCCGACGGTGGTTGCCCACTCAGGAACCCCCTCCTTCCCGACGAGGCCCACCCCGGATATTCCTGCAAAGCGAGGTCAACGACCTTGTGATGCTCAACCCGGACGACCAACAATCCTTGGTCTGGGGCATCGACCATTATGCCGCCTTGGACGAAACCCGCCGCCTGGATGTCCCCGCGACGGTGAAGGCCACGGCACAAGCGGCCGGCATTCCCACCGTGGTCCGGCAGCGGGCGAGGCATCAGCGGGAGGTTTGGCTGTGGCTGGATGAGGCGGCGGAAGAAAGCGGGCTGTCCCGTCTGGCGCAGGAGATTGCGGTGCTGCTGCCCAAACATGGGTTGTATTTGGAGCAGGCCGGGTTCTGGGGTTTGCCTGACCGTCTGCAAGGCTCGGATGGGCGAAGCTTCGCCCCTAGGGAAATCGAAGAGCGCCGAGCCACGGCACGGGTGGCCATCCTTACCGATGGCCGTCATCTGGCCCGTTTATGGCAATCAGATAACCAGCGCAACCGCATCAACGGCTTGCTGCGCCAACTCTCCCACTGGCCGGAACTATGGTTCGTGGATTCCAGCCGAGGGTCCAGCGGTTTGGCAAAAATCTTAGTACCCCACGGCATTCCCTGCGTCGCGGCAGCGCAATTGTCGAATTGTCTGGCGGGGACGGTTGACCGCAATCGGCGCAATGCCAACACCGACGAAGCGATATGGGCCGCTGCAATGGCTTTGGCACCCAGTGCCGTGGACGATGGATTGGCTTGGAGAATCCGCAAAGCTTTGTCACTGCGGGTGGAACCTTGTGCCTTGGATCGCTTGCGTCGTGAAGCCCAGGGGCCGGCAGGCCGTCTGCTATGGCGACGAGCCAAGCGGGCCGATTGGGTGAATTGGCTGGCGGCAATGGAGACGTCGTCCGTCGGCGGCAAGACCGTGTTGGACCGCGCACTCGACTTCTGGCGGGAAGCTTATCGGGAGGAGGCGCGGAGTCGTGCCGAATTGGGCGGGGACACTTGGCTAGACAGTCCGGCGGAGCGGCATTTGCGCATGGAAGTCGCGTTGTTGGGGCTTTGGCGGAATCCCACTGAATCCATACCCGAACTCTACCGGTTCTATCGTGGCAGTCTGGCCGATTCGATCAAGCAACAGATGGCGGCTCTTGCCCCCTGCGATAGGCACTTGGGCAAGTCCGGCCAAATCCGTCTGCCGTGGCGTTGGGGCGAGCGAACCGGCCCGGAGAAGCAAATGTTGTTTGATATGAATTTTGCCGAAGCAATGACCGGCAAGGTGGAGCTGCGCCAACCAGGGCGGCTATGGCTGGGCTTCGGCTTAGGCATTGCATTAGGGCTTGCCGCCCTGCTGTACACCTTGGTCAAGCCTTGGCAAATGCCGACAGGGAAGCCCGTGTTGCAACATGATGCCTTCAAGCCTGAAGTGCAGGCCGATGTGTTGCAGGATATCGGCGGCGGGCGTTGGCGGGTCAGCGTGGTCACGCCCGATTGGCGGGTCGAAACCGAGGCATCCTCCGGTTCCACGGTGACGGCGGCTTGGCCTGAAGCCACCCACCCTTGCCGTGAAGAGCGGTCGGGTATGGAATTCTGGCATGGTGTCTGCGCTCATCCTGCTCGCAGACTACCGCCCCCCATTATACGCAGCCTCGCGGCACTGGACGCATCGGCTGATGTCGCATCGCCTTTAGTCCTAGCGCTGCTGCAAAGCGGCAGTGCCAACGTAGTGTTGACCGCGAGACAATCCCCCACCGTTGAAAAAGGGGGTACAGCCATGCCCAATACTGTTGAATTAAGCACGCTCACATACCAAACCGTAGGGCGGCAACCCTTTGCCGCCGAGACAAACCGTGTACCCAGTCGGCATAGGGATGCCGACCTACACCTTAATTCAACAGCATTGGGTTCCCCTACGGGCGTTTCCGGCAATCTGACCGGCCAAATGCCAGACGACTTATCCATTGATGGGGAATCGGAACACACTCAGTCATTGATGATTAGCTCAAGCCCAACAGTCACCCCCTTGGCAAAAGTGGGCGGCACAGCCCCACCTTTTACCAAAGGGGGGTTAGGGGGGATTTCCGGGGTTTCCTCCCTCCACCCCCTTGTCTGGCTACAATCTTCCGACTGGCAAAGCCTAGCCAATGCGCTGAAGTTCACCGACGAACGCAGCGTCGCCCAAGTGTGGCCCAAAGTGACGGTCATCGCAGGCGACCCCAATCAAGCCCTACTCTTGGGATTGTGTCAGCCCCAGGCTTACACTGATGCCAATGGGATGGGTTTTGTCCGCCTCTGCCCCGGCCGCTTCCTGATGGGTTCGCCTGACAGTGAAAAAGACCGTTACAAAGACGAATCGCCGCAGCATTGGGTCAGCCTCTCGGCCTTTGAACTCGGTCAAACCGAGGTCACCAACGCGCAATACCGAAAGTTCAAGCCAGACCACCCCGACAACGACGACAAACCGGTGGCTAAGGTCAACTGGAACGATGCCCAGGCATTTTGCGAACATTACGGCTACCGCCTGCCCACCGAGGCCGAATGGGAATATGCCGCCCGCGCTGGCAGCACCGGGCGCTGGCCGTTTGGCGAGGACGAGTCCCGATTGAACGACTATGCCTGGTATAGTCGAAATTCAGACAACAAAACTCATCCGGTGGGCCAAAAGCAAGCCAACCCGTGGGGCTTGTATGACATGGCTGGCAATGTCTGGGAATGGGTGGCGGATTGGTATGGCCCTTATCGTGCGGACCCGCAAACCGACCCCACCGGCCCGACGACGGGCGATGGTCGTGTGCTGCGGGGCGGCGCTTTCGACTTCGTGCCCAGGCTCCTGCGCTCGGCGTTCCGGATCAGGTACTTTCCCGTGATCGAGTACTGGAACTTCGGTTTCCGCTGTGCGCGTGGCCCCCGCCGCCAGCCTTGAAATCTTGTGTTTTGAGTTTTGACATTCGTTATCAGTCGGTAAGGCAACGAATAGCCAGCTTATGCGCAGTGTTAAGTCTTACCGGGGTCTAATGCTGTCAATTGGTTGACAAGATAACATATTGTTAACAAAAATCGGCGCGAAGATTACGATAATACAATAACAAAAGCACAACATGTCAATTTGTCAACGCTGGCGGCGGGGGCCACGCGCACAGCGGAAACCGTAGTTCCAGTACCCGACCTCGGGATCGAACCAGCCCCGGCCCGCCGAGCGCAGGATCCCGGGCTCGAAGTTGAAAGCGCCGCCCCGCAGCACACGACCACTACCCGTTGCCGCCCCAACCGGGTCTGCCTGCCCCTGGTCATCGTAAGTGCCGTACCAATCCCAACACCATTCCCAAACATTGCCGTGCAGATCAAACAAGCCAAATTCATTGGCCCGTTTAGCCGCAACGGGTTGGGGTTTATTGTCTGAGTTTTGGTTAAACCAAGCAAACTCCTGCAACTGTGTTTCGTCATCGCCAAAACACCACTTGGTCCCGTAGAACCGGCTCGGCAGGCGTATTCCCATTCCGCCTCGGTCAACAGCCGGATGCCATCTGCCTGATAATCCCAACGGACATTGTTTCCGTCACAAAGATAACAAGGGGACAGTGCCAAAACCTCCGACCAGCGGTTGCAAAACTTCACTGCGTCAAACCAACTGACTCGGTTCACCGGTCGTAGGTCCGCCTCGCCCAGCGGCCAGCCGGGGTCTTGCCCCATGATCTGTAGATACAGTTGCCGCGTGACCGGGGTACGCAAGCATTGGAACGCGGAAATGGCCACCTCATGGACAGGCTTTTCACTGTCATTTTCATCGCTGCCCATGCGGAAACGCCCACTCGGGATGGATGCCCACAGCGGGTCTTCGATGCGGTCGGGCTGGGTTTCGGGCGGCGCCGACTGGTCAAGGGTAGGGTTTGGAGCAGCAAATTCAAAAGGAACCGGCTCACCGCTGGACACCAGCCAAAAGGCAAACGCCAATAAGACTAGAAACCCGGCTGTACCAGGCAAGGCAGGCGCGAGCAGTAGGCCTATGCCGCCTAGACCGCCAATGACTAAACCCATCCCCCAGGCCCACGCACGGGGAAGCCGATCCAGACGAAAGAAAAATACACGGGGATTGCTGTTCACGATCTGGATTAAAGTGTGTTCAAAAAAACCATTGATTGTTGATAGTGCGAAGGCTGGTTTTGAACCTCACCTCGGAGGTCGAGATTAGGATTTGCCAAATGAATTGGCAACCTATTGTGCCGCTATGGTGCGATCATTGAAATAGATTTTATCAAAACCGTCAAATTCAATTGTTTTTATCATCATCTTGAAATGAAAATCTTCACACCAGCGTAGCAACATCATCTGACACTGTGTTTTGATTCAATTCCCCTGCCGCATCACTAAGGTGATTTCCAATAATGAATCCACCAAAACCGAAATGAATTGTCCACGAAAATCACCAACAATTCCTCCACAAATCACCTTGCCAAGCTGGAGCTTGGCGTTCCTTCTGGGAGCGCCAAGCCCCAGCTTGGCCTTTGGATGGGATGTTCTTTATTGGATATCACCTAACCTCATCCCCCTTGCCACGCCGTGCCGCCGAAACCCTTGCCCTTCTTTCGATGTCCACGATTTTTCGGCCCAGCCTAAGCAACCGTTGCTGCCACTGGTAAACCCCGTTTCCGCGCTGCTTGTTGCCCAGCACCCCGCACAGCCAGAGCGTGTCCAGCGAAATCATCAATGCATCCATGCTTCGCAACAAAGCGGCAAACTGCGCGGCCTGCGGCGAGACGATGCGGATTTGAACCTGACCGGGGTGGGTGTACCGGGGAGTGGCGGTAATCCCGTTGTCCTCGCGGAGCTTGTCGAACCGCGCCTGCTCGCTTTTGATCTCTCCTGCGCATTCGGTAATCATCTCGCTGACCATGCTTTCCACAGAATCTGCCTCCTGGCTGTCGCCGATGATGCGCAAGATCACGTCGATGGCGTACAGGGCTTCCACCACGCGGCGGAATTCGCGCTCGTAAACCCGTTGCCATGAAAGAATGGTGGGAGAGGTTTTCAACCGCGACCCCGGCCGAGAAGTCGCGGTTAAAAACCGCTCCCACGGCTGAAGAATCTTTCATGGCTCGGGATGTCGATGCCATCGACATGATCGTTGGGCTTGTTCGCTTTGAAGAATCACCTGCTGGTCGAACTTAGGGCGCGGCTGTAAGATCGGGCTTTGGCTTCTGCCATGTTTTGTCCTCAGTTTAAAAGTTGGAAAGGATTGGGCTTCGATGGTAGCGCAAGCCGGGTTGGTGCGGACTTCAAAAAGATGCCGGATTTAGCCATCTTTCCGAACACAGGGTAAGTTGAAAATGCGTTAGGCGATTTTCGATAAATAAACTACCTAAAGTAGAAGCGGCATCTTGCCGCTTTAAGCGGCTGGAAGCCGCTTCTACTTGGTATAAACATTCTTGGAAATCGCCTTAATTCGCATTAAACCGGAAAAACACCCGTCGAAAGATACCGGTCCCCACGGTCGCAGATAATCACCACAATCGTTGCATTTTCAACTTCCTCTGACAATTTTAATGCTGCCGCGACCGCCCCGCCGGAGGACACACCGGCAAAAATACCTTCCCTGGCCGATAACAAGCGGGTGGTTTCTTCCGCCGACTGCTGGTCCACATCCATGATGCGGTCCACTCGGCTGGCTTCGTAAATTTTCGGCAGATATTCTTCCGGCCAGCGGCGAATGCCGGGGATTTTCGATTCGCCCTCGGGTTGTACGCCAACGATTTGCACGGCGGGGTTTTTCTCTTTCAAAAAGCGTGACACGCCCATGATAGTGCCCGTAGTACCCATGGAACTGACGAAATGGGTCACGTTCCCCTGTGTTTTGCGCCAAATTTCTGGGCCAGTGCCGAGGTAGTGGGAGAGGGGGTTGTCCAGATTGGCGAACTGGTCCAGCACCTTGCCTTCTCCTCTGGCCTCCATTTCGCGGGACAAGTCTATGGCGGCCTCCATGCTGCCTTTAGCGGGAGTGAGGATGATTTCTGCGCCGAATGCCTTCATCGTCGCCCGACGTTCCTCGCTCATGTTGTCCGGCATGATGAGTGTCATGCGATAACCCTTGATTGCCGCAGCCATCGCCAAGGCAATGCCGGTGTTGCCGCTAGTGGCCTCGATCAGACGGTCGCCAGGGCTGATGTCGCCCCGTGCCTCGGCCTGTTGGATCATGCTCAGTGCAGGACGATCTTTCACCGAACCCGCTGGGTTGTTGCCTTCCAGCTTGGCGAGAATGATGTTGGAAGTTTCGCCCGGCAAGCGTTGCAAACGGACTAGAGGCGTATTGCCGACGAAGGATTCTATAGTAGGGTAGTTCATGACGTAAATTCCGACAATTAAGAGGCCAATTGCGACGAATGTTGAAATTATACGGTCAATTGGGTGCATTCGGGCGGGAATTCAGTTTTCCGTGTGAGTGATTAACAACACGCTACCGACAAAATCGAAATCCGCGCAGCCCTACCGTTGCGCGTTTGTAATTGTGGAAAAGCTGTTACGTGCCATTGAAGGAAGCCCATGAATGTATTATAGTACAAGGTTTTTAATGTTACAGCGTTTTTAATATCGAATAGTTACTTGTTGGGTTATACCATTTTGCAAAGCACAGACACACAGGATAGTTTGAATGAGTGTCCTTTATTATTTTCCTTTGTTAAGAAAAAACGCTGTACATGAATGCAAATCGGGACTCCTAGCGGTGAAAAAATGGCACATAGGCCGTTTTGACGGTCAACAAAAGACGTTGTCAAAACGACGGAACACGCCTGTTGCGCCCTACCGCGTTGAGGGAAG
>QJPH01000442.1 GCA_003242955.1 Candidatus Methylumidiphilus alinenensis | reverse complement strand
GCCTGCCTGAAAAAGCGGTCTTTCCTAAACGGCTCAATCGCTTCGAAATCGCTTTTGCCCAAGGCCAGCAGCCCGATATAACTTTTGACGATGTCGGACGTGGGTATCTGCCCTTTCGGGACGGGGAACTTTTTGTCGAGCAAGTCCAGCCTGGCCGCCTCAAGGCACTGGCCCACCAAGATCAGGCCGGCATAGGAAGTAATGTGGCGCGTCGATTGCTTGAGTTCAAATCTTGGCATACGGGTCGGGTGAATGAAAAATGAAGGTATATGCCAATTATATCAATATCTTATGGTAATGTCAGCACGGATTCAGGAAGATGAATTGGCCTCAATCCTCAAATCAGGACAACTATCGAAGAATGATATTAGAGAGTTGCTATACGAATTTTCAAAATAGTTACGACTATAAGCTTGTGCACAAATAACGGAACTCGCCCAGGAAAAGTCAACGATATTAAAACGGCTCTTTGGGAATTCGCAAGGTGACCAGTGACAGCCTGCAAGCATGCTATTGTTTCCAAAGTTTGGCTAGTTCCCAAGCCCCGGCTTGGGGAACCTTATCTTGCAAGCTCCTGCTTGGCCGATCTTCGGGAAGCTGGAGCTTCAAAAACCCCATTCCCAAGCGGGAGCTTGGGAACGAGCAAACACCACCAATCTCGTTGCCATCAAAGTACGGATAACATCCCTAGTTACTTTGAATAGACCTTTTCCTATCCTTTTATTGCTAAATCAACAGAAAATGTCTTGTATTTAAACGTTCGCATGAGATAATTAGGAATCGTTATCATTTGGAAGCACTTATCATGTCCGAACCCAGGCTCAGTTCACTCCACCCCGGTGATTCCGCCATCATTAGGGCCATTTCAGCCGAAGAGAGTCTGCATCACCGGCTTTTGGCACTTGGATTTCGCATTGGCAAAGAGATTCACATGATTCGCACCGCTCGATTCAGGGGGCCTTTGCAAGTGCGCATCGGCACCACCGAAGTCATCATGCGTCGCTGCGATGCGGACAAAATACGCGTTAGCCATCAAACTGCCCAATGAAATGCATCGCCTTGCTGGGGATGCCTAACACTGGCAAATCCACCTTTTTCAATCGTTTTACAGGTGCTTCCGCACGGGTTGGCAATTGGCCAGGCATTACCATTGATTTGCTGGCGGCAAAAATCCCCTTGGACGGGCAGGTCGTGCGCGTGGTGGACCTGCCGGGCATCTACGATTTCCACGGCTTTTCCGAAGACGAGAAGGTAGTCCGAGATTTCTTGGAAAACAACCGCGTCGATTTGCTGTTGATCATCCTCAACGGTGTCCAATTGGAACGCCAACTGAGCCTTGCATTGCAGGCTCAGCAATTGGGGCTACCGGCGGTGCTACTCCTTAACATGGCTGATGAGGCGAAGCGGGCAGGCATTACTGTGGACATCGAAAAAATGGCGGCGCGCTTGAAAATACCGGTCATCTGGGTCAGCGCGAAATACGGCGAAGGCTTTAAATCGGCAAGTACGCTGATAGCCCAGGCATTATCGGCAAACTGCCCAACCGACCCTGCCAAGCTACGCGAGAACCTCAGGGCCGATGATGAGATCGAAGCAGCCATGGAAGAAATCTTCAGCGAATCCGTACAGATGCCAAAAACCATGCCCAAAGGCATGACGGCCAGCCTGGACCGTATCCTGTTGCATCCGTTCTTCGGCTTGCCGCTGTTCTTCTTAGTCATGTTTTTGCTGTTCCAATTCATCTTCACCCTCGGCAAACCCATGCAAGACGGCATGGCCTGGCTGCTGTCGCAAGCCCGGACCCTAGGCTTGGAACCCTTGCTCGCAAACCTCCCAGCATGGATGCAAGGGCTGTTGCTGGACGGCATTTATAATGGTGTTGGCACCGTGGCCGCATTTGTGCCGGTCATTATTCTTTTTTTTCTGGTGATGACGGTGGTAGAAGACAGCGGCTATCTTTCCCGCGCCGCATTTTTGATGGATGCCTTGATGGCCCGGTTGGGGCTTGACGGGCGCAGCTTCGTCATGTTGCTCATGGGCTTTGGCTGCAACGTGCCGGCCTTGATGGGTACGCGCATCATGCGCTCGCGTTCCTTGCGCCTGCTGACGATGTTGATTATTCCATTTTCCTTGTGTTCGGCACGGCTGCAAGTTTTTCTTTTCCTGATTACGGCCATTTTCACCGCGCAGGCCGCGCCTATCGTCTTGTTCAGCCTTTACCTATTGAGCTTTGCCACCGCACTACTGACTGCCGTGCTGTTCAAACACCGATTCCCCAGCACCGAGCCATTTATCATTGAGTTGCCCCCCTATCGGTTGCCGACGACACGGCAAATCATCTCGCGGGCATGGCATGAAGTCCGCCATTTTCTAAAGCGGGCATCCAAGTTCATCACCTTCGGCGTCGTTGCGGTGTGGATACTCACCCATGTCCCCAGCGATGTCCCTCCATCCAGTGCCGACACATTGGCAGGGCATATCAGCACCTTGCTGGCACCGCTGTTGTCGCCGATTGGCATAGACGCGCAACTATCCGTCGTACTGATCTTCGGCTTTGTCGCCAAAGAAATCGTCATCGGTTCGCTGGCCGCGATATACGGTCTGGAGGGCGACTCCTTGATGGGATTGATGGCGCAAAAGCTAGATTGGGTGCAGGCTTACAGTTTCATGCTGTTCACCCTAATCTACACCCCCTGCCTGTCTGCCGTTGCGACCCTGCGCAACGAATCGAAAAGCTATGCCTTCATGTTTTTTTCAATAGCCTGGTCCTTGCTATTGGCTTGGGTGGTTTGCTTTGTATTTTACCAAGGGGCCAGGGGGTTGGGGTTTTAGGCTCTAATATCAGCTTCTCCTGAATAAACCGCAAATAATCATCTTGCCTCGCATTGCCGGTTCCTTTAACGGAAGGACCAACGCTTGTGCCCTATGTAACTGGTGAATACGGGAAATATAACTCCAACTGCATGGGAAATCTCCCGGACGAACAGCGTCACCCCCATCCATGGCAAGAGGTAGTACGCTAAACCCATGCTAATAGCCCAAGTTTGCAATGCGGCTACTAGGTTCACCAAAATAAAAAATGCGGCAGAATGATGCACTGGCTGTTGACTCTCTTTAAACACAAACAACTTGGCCAGCACAAAGGCGGTAATCATCCCTGTGATGTAGGCGAGGATCACAGCGGAGGAAAAATTCAACCACTTGCTGTATACAATTCTTGAGCCGAAATTGATGACTGCCGCAGTTCCTCCAGTCAGCAAAAACACCAGAAACTGCCGCGAGATAAATTGCCGAATCACGCCGTGGCTTCCTTGGCCATATTTCTCCCAAAGGCAATACTCTCGGATATGCCCCTGTCTTCAGGATAATAGTAGGAAGTGTCTGCCACCCATAAGCCTTTGACCGGCAGGGCCACCTGCGGTAGCTTGTCCAGATAACCAGGTTCGCAAATCGGCTGCGCATAACGATAACGGCTGGCACGCAGGTCGATAAAATCCTCGTCATTTAACGCTGGATTGATCTTCTTCAAGTAGCGCCGCACCTTATCCAGGAATGCTTTATCCGGTTCGGCAAATTTTGGGTGTTCGCCCGGCATGTAAAAAGGGACATAGACAATGTGCCGATCCAACGGACGTAAATTAGTGTATTCGACCAAGCCGGGGATGTCCATATCTGGGTCATTGGTGTTCAACCAGAAATTCCCGGTCAGCTTTTTCCGTAATTTGACGATCACGCAGACAACCGCGATGTTATTAATCGAACGGAAACGATTCAAAATGTCGGACGGTAGGCTAGGCATCAACTTGGGCACACAGGGCAGGGGTATGGTGCTGATTACCTTGTCGAAAGCCTCAACCTGCCCAGCCACCTCCACACCCCTGATCTGCCCTCCCTCAATGACAACCCGATTGACCGGTGACTTGAGGCGAATCTCGCCGCCGCGATTTTCGATATCCGTGCGCAATGCTTGAAGCAGGGTGTTTGAGCCGCCTTCAAGGTAGCCTAGCTTTTCGCGGAACAGGCTGTAGCGCGACCTGCCGATTCGCCGAATCCGACTCCAAATCCAGGCAGCCGACAGGTTGTCCGTATAGTCGTAAAACTTGTAGTCAAACAGCCGACGCCACAAAACCTCGTAAGCCTCCTGGCCCACCCAACGCTTGATCCAACCTGTCGCTTCAACATGGTCCAGAGATTTCCAGTCATTGCGCCGGGTGGACAGGAAAGCGTGCAGTCCATAACGAAACTTGGCGGCAAAACTCAAGCCTTGGAATTTTAGAAGGGCGACAGGGTTGCCCCAAGCTTGCAAACGTCCCAGATACCAGTAACCCATCTTCGTTTCCACCCAGCGCATTTTGCCGACCAAGCCCAATTCATCCAACACCGTCAAGAAAGCATGGTCGGAGATGCAATGGAAATGATAGTAACGCTCAATTTCGAGTCCACCGAAATCGAATGTTGCAGTCATGCCCCCCACCCTGTCATCGGCTTCGAAGACAATGGGCCGGTGACCGTCACGCGCCAATTGGTAAGCCACAGCCAAGCCCATAGGCCCGGCACCCAACACTGCAATACGCTGTCCCATCTCAGAACTCCAAGACCACTTTGCTGTATATCGGATCGTTAAAGGTTTCATCGACTGCTTTGGCAAAAGGTGTGCGGGGTACGTCGAAAATACCGGGCCAGTCGATCACTTCAAATTCATCCTTGGCGATTAGCGCTGCTAGTTGTTGGGTGGTGAAGGGCGGGGTTTTATCGAAAAGCCCCCAAACCCAAAGCAGGGCATAAAACAAACCATAGGGAATCTTGGCAACCCAGGCATTGGATCCTGTGGCATGTTTTATCTCACGGATTATGTCAATGTAATCAATCTTTTCATGCCCGGAGATGTTGAAAATGCCGTCGGCTGTCCGGTTTTCAATGCAACTGATAATGATGTTGCAGAAGTCCCCGACGTAAAGGGGCTGGCGCATGTAGCGACCATGCCCAGGAATCGGGAAAATCGGCACTCTCTTCATGAAACGTGAGAGCCAGCCTAAATGCTTGCGATCGAACCAACCGAACATCAAAGTCGGGCGTAATATCGGGCAAGGGATGCCACTCTGCAACACCATACGCTCCTGATCCTTCTTGGTTGTGGTGTAGAAGTCATCGGCCAGCGATTCTACCACCGAGGAACTGATGTGGATAAGATAGGGTATCTTGTTGGCTTTGATAGTATCGAGGACCAAACGAGTGGACTCTATGTTGTTGCGGACAAAATCTTGATAATCATTGCCACCAATCTGGGCCTGCAACATCACGACGACTTCAGCCTTTTCAAAATGCCTCTGCCAGTCACCGGGTTCGGCAAGATCGGCATACTCGACGGTGATACCCGGTTGAACTTGTTTCAAGACAGCCAAATTGGCACGGTGCTTGTCGAGAACGACAATGTGTTTGTATCCCTTGGCCTTAAGACGAGCCACAAGGTTCTGGCCAACTAGGCCAGCACCACCGGGGAGTATTATTTTAGTATGTTGCATGGTGGATTATTTGGTGATTGTTGCCTGAATGTTAAATTGCGGACAAAGTTTTATCTTTCCAGCCTCTTTAATGGCAAGACCTAAAGTGTATTGCCCCTCTAGTGCTGATATGTCTGCAATTGTGGAAAATCCAGATTGACTAAGTTCAGGCTTTTTAAAATAAGCCCCAACATCCGGGCGAGTCTTTACATGCGTTTTTAAGTAGTTACGCTTGCCTTGGGCATCAGTCACTACCACATAAATCGCTTCCGGCAGAGCTGCCTTATCAACTGAAACCGCTAGCCACCCGCTAACCATAAGCTTAGCCGAGTTGGGAAATGTTGCCTGTGACGGGGTTGTGCCATTAACCGAGTCAATACTACCGTCGCATTTGTCGGCCATTACTAATTCTAAACCTAACAATTCATCATCAAATCCATTTGAATTTAATGATGCTGGAACATTTACCTGCATCCGACAAGATGGGCCAGCTTGGCTTTCTGCTTGTTGCGTCAGTACCCCCCCCACTTGGTCAGACAACAAATACCCACGATAACCGGACTGTAGAGCCTTTCCATCAATCGCAATGGCAACATTTAGACTAGGCATCCCGATGAGGGCATACCCAACGACTTGGTTCTGGCTATTGATAAAGCGAACGACTTGCTGCTGAACTTTGTCTATGGGGCTAAAAACCCAACCGGACACACGGACAAAACGAGCATCCCCATCAATTTGTTCCACAGTGTCGAGGTTTCCTGTACATGCGGGTAAGTTCGAGGGTTGTACAGTTGTGCCCAATTGCCCACGGGCATCACGGAAGGGATACATGCCAAAAATGGAAAGGTTCCGGGCGGAGGCCATTTCGGCTGTGGGCATTAACTCATCAACAAAGGCGTAAATATGTTTGACCTGTATTTGATCTTTAATTTGAAGTTCAAGCGCCAGTGCTGCGATTTTTCGCTCGAATAACTCGTCATCATCAGATTGTAATGCTTGGCGTTGAAGATTGAACATTAAAAGGCCCAGCACTGCAAACGGAAGCAGAAATTTTGCACTCCATCTTATAGCCACCAAAATTGAGGGCGAATAAATCACTAATAAAGCACTCCACGCCATTAGCGCAGGTGTTGTGTAACGGCTAGACAGAGCCTGATCCACGCCAAATATCAGACGACCGCCGGCAGTCCCAAATGCCGTGCCACCGATGTAAAGAATAAAGAACAACATGGCTAGTTGCAGCGTTCTCTCTCGGGGTTTGCGTAGTGCCTTGATGGCAAACCAAGCTGAACTGCCTACGAGAACCAGAGTGGCTACTTGAGCGATAAGCTTGCTAAATTTTCCTTGACCAGAGAGGTAATGGAAAGGACTACCAAGGTAAAGTAGAACATACTGAATAAAACCAGAAGGATTTTCCCTTAAAGCCTGCGAGAGGGAACCATGCTTAGATACTGCGTTATAGTTATGGAAGTATAAGAAAATCATGACAACGGAAAGGGTCGCCAATAAGCCAACGCGTATTAGCCCCTGCCGCATGAGAAGAGCGTAAATCGCCATCAAAGGCAACGCAAGGATGCCATTGGCCATGGTACCCACAGATGCCACACCAAAGCCACATGCCACAAGGAAATGTCGCTTGGCACGAATCTCGACAACGGATTTGTTCAGCCAATGCAATGCGCATAGTGGCAGCAGTTGAGCCAAGATAAATTGGCTCTGGTAACTCCATGTTAAGTTTTCCTTCTGCATCCATAGAAATAACCAAGCCGTCACAAAAAGACCCAGCACGATCTCGCCAGTTGCTGGCTTTTCTGTTGTTGCCGCATCGCGCAATATTCGCCAAAACATGAACGCGCTTATACCAACAAAAAAATAATTCGCAGCAATTAGGAACACACTCGCGCCACCAAACCATTTAAGATCAACCCAAAATAAGAGGCGAGCCAATACGATACGATGTTCGTTGGCCTGATCCCACCATGCGACCATATCACCATCATTTGCCTGCATAAAGAACCCGAGATACCCCCCCCACATATCCCAAAATGGGACGGGAGAATAAGAGAGGAACCCGCCCACAACCGCCAATCCGACCATTACAACGGCAAACGCTCCAAAAGTCAGAATTAATGTTTTATCTTTTGAAAACATTGCGTATATATTCATATGTCCATTCGGTTGAAAACGACTCGGGGCAGGTGTCTAATAACCATCATAATCAAAGCCCATTTGCCGGGTGCATAAACAACCGGTTTGCCTTGATTGATTCCTTTGACGATTAACCTTGCCACATCTTCCACATTTGCAAGACGTGCTCCTTGTTGCTTTAGATGCGCGGTCATCGGGGTGTTGGTCGGGCCGGGCTTGATAAGTACGACTTTGACCCCGGTGCCTGCCAGTCGGTGTTGCAGGCCCTGCGCATAGCGTGCGACCAGTCCCTTGGCCGCGCCATAGACATAGTTTGACTTGCGCCCCCTGTCCCCGGCCACCGAGCCGATGATCGCCAAGGTGCCGTGGTTGGCCTTTTGCATAGGCCCGGCAAAAGCTTCGGCAAACAGCACGGGGGAGATGCCATTCACGGTCAATGCGTCATGACATGCAGTCAAATCCTGCTGGCAAACGGCTTGATCCGGCAGCGAACCGTGGGCAATCAAAACGGTATCAACCGCTCCCACGGCAACAATTTCATCGACCAACTGGCTAATGGCGGGTGGATCGACGAAGTTTGCTTCAAGCACAAGAACAACCGATTGTGGGCTGCGTACCCGAAGGTCTGCGGCCACCCGCTCAGTCCTGCCCAGGTCACGGCTGACCAGCGTCAGATCGACTGCCCCGTCCTTGACCCACAAACGCGCGCAGTGTTCGGCAATGGCCGAGGTCGCGCCTAGGATGACGATTCTTTTTTGGTAGTCTGGCATGGATCAATATCCCATCAAGCGCCGCGACAGTGCCGAACTGATGCCGGGGTCGCGGTATTTTAGAAATTCGTTAAGAAGTGGATAGCCTGCTTCAAAAAGCTCGCGTGGCATGCGGGCATCCTTGGCAGGGTAAATCCGACCGCCGGCCTCGCGCACGATGGCATCCAGGCGCTCAAAGAGCTTCAGCGTCCGTCCGCCTTGGTTTGGAAAATCCAACGCCAGGGTCACGCCCGGTTGCGGGAAGCTCAGCATTCCCACGGGCTGGCGGTTGCCAAAAGTCTTCAGCACCGCCAGGAACGATCCGTCACCGGAACGGGCGATTTCGCCCAGCATCGCCTGCACTGCGTCTCGCCCAAGCGCACGCGGCACAACGCTCTGGTACTGGAAGAAGCCCTTGGGTCCGTAGATTCGATTCCATTCCAAGATATTGTCGAGCGGGTAAAAGAACGGCTCGTAATGGACGATGGCCCTACCCGATTGCCATTTTTTAAAGTTGAAGTAGGCCATGTTGAACAACCGTAGCGACAGTCGGTTGACCAACGATATCGGCGGCACGAATGGCACTATCAGATTATGGCCCTGCGGAACTGTGCGAGGACCCACATCGGCAGGGTTGCCGCGCATGAAGAGTCCACGCCCTCCCCCTCCTGAAATACAATCTATCCATGAAACCGTGTGTTCCCATGCGGACTCAGAAGCTTCGGACAAAGCGAAAAACTCGTCCAGATTGGCATAAGGCACTGTTTCCGTGTCTAGCCATGGACCGGCCACCCGGCGCAATTGGATTTCGGCTTCAGTGATGACCCCGGTCAGGCCAAGGCCACCCACTGTTGCAGAAAACCAGTCGGGGAGCATGGCGGGTCCGCATTCGATAAGAGTCCCGTCCGTGCGGGCCAATGTTATTTTTTTAACATGGTTCCCAAATGAACCTAGGACATGATGGCTCTTCCCATGCACATCATTGGCAATGGCACCGCCTACGGTGACAATTTGGGTGCCAGGCGTGACAGGAAGAATCCAGCCACGCGGAATGGCAAGCCGTTGGATATCGCCCAGTAGCACGCCTGCTTCACAGGCAAGCAAGCCCGTGACCTCATCAAAGCTGATGAAGCGGTCCAAGCCAGTGGCGTTCCACAACACCCCATCTGGGTTTAGGCAAACATCTCCATAGCTGCGCCCCATGCCATACGCGATGCCAAGTTGGCTGCTTTTCATTGGTGAGGCGACTTGATGCCTGTCTGAGAGAAACCGTACTTCGTGTTCCCAACTTCCCAACCTTCCCCATGATGAGACAGCTACCATGGCTTGCCCACCACGCCAATCGCCAAAACAGCGGCAAAGGCGACACCTGCCAACAGACTCGCCTTGTCTTTCATGGCAAAAACCAACGGATCGTCATGCATTTTGCCCCGATGCGCCTGCATCCACATCCAGCTGACCCAAAACAAAATCACGGGTACTGCGCCCCATACGATCTCCGGGGCCCGGTAAAGCCGGATGACGGTTTCGCTATTGAGGTAAAGTGCCAACACAAGGGCGGCAGCGTAACCGGATGTTATGCCCATCATTTGCAGCAGGGGCGCGTCGGATGTGTAATAGCCACGCCCGTGGGCCTTTTGTTTCCCATGCAGCAACTGCACCTGTAACTCGGCGTAACGTTTCACAAAGGCAAGCGACAAAAATAAGAAAACACTGAAGGCAAGCAACCAAAAGGACAGTGGCATGTCAGCAGCGGCGGCCCCGGCGATGATACGCAAGGTGTAGAGCATCGCCAAGGCGAGGCAGTCCACCAGGATTAGTCGCTTAAGCCCCCAAGAGTAAGCGCAGGTCAAACCAAAATAAAATAACAGCCATGGCAAAAATGTGCCGCCAACAGGTCGTGCCAATGCCAAACTACCTAGCAGTAACAAGGGTGCCAGCGCGACACCCATCCATACAGGAACCAGACCCGAAGCAAATGGCCTTTTGCATTTGCGGGGATGCAGCCTATCACTCTCCAAATCCAGCAGATCATTGGCGATATATACCGATGAAGCACATAGGTTGAACGAGAAAAATGCCAGGAAAAGCGCCAGCCAAGCATCTAGGTTGGTGATTTGATGCGCCGCAAAAAGAGGGACAAACAGTAGTAAGTTTTTCAGCCATTGATGTACGCGCAAGACCCGGCGCCAAGCTGTCAAGCCAACGGCGGACGAGGGGAACACCCGTTCCACCTTGCAACAAGCCTCCGCTTTTTTAACAAGGCCTATGGAAGCATTGACCACCACCGCACGACGGGCGCGTTGCCACACCGCAAGATCGGCGTTTGAATTGCCCGCATAATCAAAGCCGGCAAGGCCGAAACGCTGCACAAGGGCTTCGGCCTTATTATTTCCGGCTAGGTTTAAGATGCCATCACTCGCCATCACCCCGTCAAAAACATTGAGATGATCTGCTATTGCGGAGGCGATGGAGCAGTCAGATGCCGTGCATAAAATCAATGTCCGGCCTTGAGTTCGTTGCTGCTTTAACCAGTCTAATAAATCGCGGTCATAGGGCAAGGAACTTGGGTCAAAGACGGCACGACAGGCCAAATGCCGCTTGAGCACTGCCTTGCCCTGCGATAACCAATACGGGATACGCAAGGTATCAAATGGCCTATCGCGCAATATCCTAAGCACAGATTCGTGTAGCATATCCGTGCGAATCAACGTTCCATCAAGGTCAACCACCAGTGGACACAAACTCATTATTTCAACCTCGCGCCCCAGCAAAATACCAACTTGAAAAACACTGCCCTTGATTATTGAACCCAAAAATCCACAAATTTATAACAGAGCATTCCAGATTACACATAGCTATTTTAATCATTTGGAGGAGCTGGTACAACAATTGTTTGGAAAATCTTAGGTTTTATATCGTATGTGTTGAGCATTTGATGCCATGCATATTTAAACTTCCTTAAATGGCTCAAAATTCTTTGGCAAATACCCAATATCTCGGCTTGCCTCACTATGGTCAAAGCACAAATCTTGGTTCATGCGTTCAGCCATAGCGGTAGTCCAATGCCGGTAGCGTGGCGAACAGTGTAATACTGC
>QJPH01000145.1 GCA_003242955.1 Candidatus Methylumidiphilus alinenensis | reverse complement strand
CCGTGCGACCCGGGCTTTACCCAAACTCGACGGTTCATCCCCACGGCTGTGGGGAACGCGGTTTTTTTTCGATTCTTGGTTCAACATAAACCGGTTCATCCCCACGGCTGTGGGGAACGCCATGAACGCGACACTGAAACAAACCCTGCTGGCGGTTCATCCCCACGGCTGTGGGGAACGCAAAATCGGCGGCGTTCAAACCGGCGCGGCTGAAGGTTCATCCCCACGGCTGTGGGGAACGCGTGACTATACGAATCAATGGGGGAACTAATGGCGGTTCATCCCCACGGCTGTGGGGAACGCGACCTCGCCGGTTTTCGGGTTTACCGTTTGGGCGGTTCATCCCCACGGCTGTGGGGAACGCGTCATCCAAAACCACCAGTTCAATCATTTTGGCGGTTCATCCCCACGGCTGTGGGGAACGCTGGTGGAGTACAACGGCAAAAGCTGGCAGTACCCGGTTCATCCCCACGGCTGTGGGGAACGCCATTTGCCAATCTATTTTTAACTCAATGACAACGGTTCATCCCCACGGCTGTGGGGAACGCTGACATACGGACAGTTTTCGCTAATTGACGCGCGGTTCATCCCCACGGCTGTGGGGAACGCGCCGCGCCATTGCACCCACGCCACGGCAGTATCGGTTCATCCCCACGGCTGTGGGGAACGCCAAAGCCCAGTAAGCGCGGCCTGCCATGCCTATGGTTCATCCCCACGGCTGTGGGGAACGCACCGCGCCCGATTCGATGCTCATGCGGGTGATCGGTTCATCCCCACGGCTGTGGGGAACGCTACAGGCTGCAATAACTGCGGCCCAACACGATCGGTTCATCCCCACGGCTGTGGGGAACGCTAGTCGATCTGTTCGAGCATGTAATCCCATGTCGGTTCATCCCCACGGCTGTGGGGAACGCGGATTAACCCAGCCACAATGTCAAAGGCATTACGGTTCATCCCCACGGCTGTGGGGAACGCGCGCTTAAACCACGCCAAGTTGATGATGTCGCCGGTTCATCCCCACGGCTGTGGGGAACGCATGCGCCCAGTCCCAGCGCATCGTCGGGCTAACGGTTCATCCCCACGGCTGTGGGGAACGCGACACGTCGCCCTTGAACTGGCTGGCGGTCAGCGGTTCATCCCCACGGCTGTGGGGAACGCAAACGTTACGTTTAAGGCCTGAAACAATAGCCCGGTTCATCCCCACGGCTGTGGGGAACGCGGGTTTGGCGCACTAGCGCGAGAGTCATCTGACGGTTCATCCCCACGGCTGTGGGGAACGCGGCGGGCGCGTCCCGGCGATCATCTTCTCGGCCGGTTCATCCCCACGGCTGTGGGGAACGCGTCGGCCCGCCTGTCCACCCGCCCTGTACCCACGGTTCATCCCCACGGCTGTGGGGAACGCCTGTTGGCGGATGCCGCCATCACTGGCGTGAACGGTTCATCCCCACGGCTGTGGGGAACGCTGCAGCGCGTTGAAGGCGGCAATGAACGCGACCGGTTCATCCCCACGGCTGTGGGGAACGCGCCATGCCCGCGACCTTAATACCCCCTCCCCCCGGTTCATCCCCACGGCTGTGGGGAACGCACCCTAGCCCGGAAGCCATCAAACACGCCCGCCGGTTCATCCCCACGGCTGTGGGGAACGCCGAGGAGGCAGACGCATGATCGCCTACCCCACCGGTTCATCCCCACGGCTGTGGGGAACGCCCTTGCGGAGACCCCCATGCATGTTCGGTATCCGGTTCATCCCCACGGCTGTGGGGAACGCACCCGCATTACCGACATCATCATCCCCGCCGTCGGTTCATCCCCACGGCTGTGGGGAACGCAACGGCACGGGAAAAGTAACGATCAATGCCAACGGTTCATCCCCACGGCTGTGGGGAACGCCGGCGCTTGGCGCGTGGGGCGACGGTGGCAAAAGGTTCATCCCCACGGCTGTGGGGAACGCTGTTCCTGTTTTTGCTCTTGTTATCGCATGTTCGGTTCATCCCCACGGCTGTGGGGAACGCTTCATTACAGTCTGCTAATGAATTGTCCAAGTCGGTTCATCCCCACGGCTGTGGGGAACGCTTGGGCGTGCTGGGTTGGTCGGTAGACTGTCACGGTTCATCCCCACGGCTGTGGGGAACGCTCAAATAGCCCCCAGTTGCCAGCGTGTACAAGCGGTTCATCCCCACGGCTGTGGGGAACGCTGCTTTAATGTTAAGAGACAATATAATATTGCCGGTTCATCCCCACGGCTGTGGGGAACGCTCAGGGTTAAAGTGATATTCAATAGGCAAAGGCGGTTCATCCCCACGGCTGTGGGGAACGCTCAAATAGCCCCCAGTTGCCAGCGTGTACAAGCGGTTCATCCCCACGGCTGTGGGGAACGCTGCTTTAATGTTAAGAGACAATATAATATTGCCGGTTCATCCCCACGGCTGTGGGGAACGCTCAGGGTTAAAGTGATATTCAATAGGCAAAGGCGGTTCATCCCCACGGCTGTGGGGAACGCTCAAATAGCCCCCAGTTGCCAGCGTGTACAAGCGGTTCATCCCCACGGCTGTGGGGAACGCACTTGGCATGGACATTGATCGTGCCAATATTACGGTTCATCCCCACGGCTGTGGGGAACGCCAGTTCGCGGTCATGCTCTTGGCCTTTTTGCTCGGTTCATCCCCACGGCTGTGGGGAACGCTACAGGCTGCAATAACTGCGGCCCAACACGATCGGTTCATCCCCACGGCTGTGGGGAACGCTTTCGCAAGATTCTTTCTTTGCATATAGATCACGGTTCATCCCCACGGCTGTGGGGAACGCAGGTAGAGGGCTTATGCACATCACAGTCAGGGCGGTTCATCCCCACGGCTGTGGGGAACGCCTAATTTCTACGGCATTGCCGGTGCTATTTTGCGGTTCATCCCCACGGCTGTGGGGAACGCCCTCCACTGGTAGCCAATCACGTCCTCGCTGTCGGTTCATCCCCACGGCTGTGGGGAACGCGTTGTAATTCGTTACAAGTTTGGAATTTTGGTCGGTTCATCCCCACGGCTGTGGGGAACGCAGAATCAGATGGACCAGTAGTATTAGCAATAAGGGTTCATCCCCACGGCTGTGGGGAACGCTGCAATAGCTTTTCCTATCCGGCCCGGTCAAGCGGTTCATCCCCACGGCTGTGGGGAACGCTCATTCTATGATGCCTATATCGTTATCTAATCCGGTTCATCCCCACGGCTGTGGGGAACGCGTTTTAATTCAGATGACGGGATCGTTACTAATCGGTTCATCCCCACGGCTGTGGGGAACGCGGAAGGGTTTTTTTTGTAGCGGATTTTGAAGCCGGTTCATCCCCACGGCTGTGGGGAACGCTGGCGGGCTGCGCTCGCCACCTCTTTAAATAGCGGTTCATCCCCACGGCTGTGGGGAACGCTGCAACAGGTCGGCCTGCCATTCCTCGCGGGTCGGTTCATCCCCACGGCTGTGGGGAACGCGCGGCCCAAAGCCTTGACCAGCCGCATGAAGGCGGTTCATCCCCACGGCTGTGGGGAACGCGCAGTCGCCCAAGCGGCAAGCCTACCCCCCAACGGTTCATCCCCACGGCTGTGGGGAACGCGTTCGACATAATGCTCATAACCAACCAAATACCGGTTCATCCCCACGGCTGTGGGGAACGCTCCGTCGCCGGGTATTTCCGCTCTTTCAAAGCCGGTTCATCCCCACGGCTGTGGGGAACGCTCCAACATCGTCAAACTATCGGAAACCAGTGCCGGTTCATCCCCACGGCTGTGGGGAACGCTCCGCACGGCGGTAGGGCTGGCCAGCGCCAACCGGTTCATCCCCACGGCTGTGGGGAACGCCTAAACCCTTCTTTCAAACTCCCCACCGACACCGGTTCATCCCCACGGCTGTGGGGAACGCAGGTCGTGGATACTAGTAGGTATTGAAGATAACGGTTCATCCCCACGGCTGTGGGGAACGCGCATTGTGGCCTGTCTATCGGCCTACAATAACCGGTTCATCCCCACGGCTGTGGGGAACGCGCCTTTAAAAAAAATGGAGTCGGGTTACTTAGCGGTTCATCCCCACGGCTGTGGGGAACGCATTCTGCGCTAATGCAGAATTATCGTTATTAACGGTTCATCCCCACGGCTGTGGGGAACGCACCGCCCCATAGATACGGTGATGATAATATCTCGGTTCATCCCCACGGCTGTGGGGAACGCTATCTGGCCTTGAATATTATTAGAGTTTATTACGGTTCATCCCCACGGCTGTGGGGAACGCTATCTCGTCTATGTACGCAGTAACGCCACTACCGGTTCATCCCCACGGCTGTGGGGAACGCTTGTCAGGGAAGAAGTGCTCTAATTTCGACACCGGTTCATCCCCACGGCTGTGGGGAACGCATAATCGCGAAATCGTCGAACCCCCTTTCGTGCGGTTCATCCCCACGGCTGTGGGGAACGCCTTTCGCAACACATCTAAGAAACGTGGGTTGCCGGTTCATCCCCACGGCTGTGGGGAACGCTGTAATCAGCCATCTCGCACACCTCACGCAACCGGTTCATCCCCACGGCTGTGGGGAACGCTTTACCTCGTCATAGTCGCCCCCCACTTTCATCGGTTCATCCCCACGGCTGTGGGGAACGCTTTCGTATAGTTCTTTACCCATTTTGAAATACCGGTTCATCCCCACGGCTGTGGGGAACGCATTCAAGAATTTCCAGTCTACAGCGTTCATTTCGGTTCATCCCCACGGCTGTGGGGAACGCATATTATGCCGGTAAAAAAAGTTTCCCGTAATCGGTTCATCCCCACGGCTGTGGGGAACGCCAACACTACCGGCGCGACTATCTGAATCGGTGCGGTTCATCCCCACGGCTGTGGGGAACGCTTTCGTATAGTTCTTTACCCATTTTGAAATACCGGTTCATCCCCACGGCTGTGGGGAACGCCGCTGTTAGGGTTACAGTACTAGTCGCGGCCCCGGTTCATCCCCACGGCTGTGGGGAACGCGAGTTTTGCCCGAATAATCGGATAGCCGAATTCGGTTCATCCCCACGGCTGTGGGGAACGCACCGCCCCATAGATATGGAGAGGTTAAAACGCCGGTTCATCCCCACGGCTGTGGGGAACGCTATCCCTATTAGCATACGCCAATATGCCGCACCGGTTCATCCCCACGGCTGTGGGGAACGCATCACCGCCCAGCCAATGATCCGCTCTCATATCGGTTCATCCCCACGGCTGTGGGGAACGCATTAGATGTCAGGTTATTTAAGTTTAAAATAGCGGTTCATCCCCACGGCTGTGGGGAACGCGCATTGCATTTTCAAACTCCAGAGGAAAAATACGGTTCATCCCCACGGCTGTGGGGAACGCCAGCAATAAACCACAATCCGATAATTTGTAATCGGTTCATCCCCACGGCTGTGGGGAACGCTGTCTAACTTTTAACTAATTAAAAATCAATATCGGTTCATCCCCACGGCTGTGGGGAACGCAAGTAGAACTAAACTGTGGCTGGCGAATAATTGGGTTCATCCCCACGGCTGTGGGGAACGCGTTTAATTGATTTATTTAATGTCCTCTAATAACGGTTCATCCCCACGGCTGTGGGGAACGCAGTAGTTTGGTTTAGGGTTTCGGGCTAGGCGGCGGTTCATCCCCACGGCTGTGGGGAACGCGGCCACAATGCCCTAAAAGCCGTCCAAGAACTCGGTTCATCCCCACGGCTGTGGGGAACGCTATTGCATAGCTGGATATACCGTTCGTCAATCCGGTTCATCCCCACGGCTGTGGGGAACGCCCACTAAACCGCTCGTAGCGTTTAACGTGGAACGGTTCATCCCCACGGCTGTGGGGAACGCTTATTACATGCGATAAACCACTCATACACCACCGGTTCATCCCCACGGCTGTGGGGAACGCTAGAGGATTTAACCCAAATCAGCAACCGCATACGGTTCATCCCCACGGCTGTGGGGAACGCCTATACACAAGATGGCGTATTTTCTGTCCCGCCGGTTCATCCCCACGGCTGTGGGGAACGCACCCTCCAGTGGAGTTAGTTGAACGGGAAGTTCGGTTCATCCCCACGGCTGTGGGGAACGCCATTTTTTTTAACCTGTATATGTCGTCAATTTCGGTTCATCCCCACGGCTGTGGGGAACGCGAGGGAAAATGTACCAGACTTCCGCTAAAATCCGGTTCATCCCCACGGCTGTGGGGAACGCCCCATAGCCCCCAGAGACATTAACCCCGTTCGCGGTTCATCCCCACGGCTGTGGGGAACGCGCAATCACAGTATGAGGATTATTCATAGCGCGCGGTTCATCCCCACGGCTGTGGGGAACGCACCAATTATAACCCATTGTCAGGCCGACACAAAACGGCGGTGTAAAAAGTTACCGATTTCTGGCGTTTTTCCTGGCAAAAAAACGCCAGTATTATCAATCAGTTCCAAATTATTAAAGAGATCATTCGGCGATTTACCGAAAGCGTTGAAAAATAAGGGAAACCTAGCCGTCGTGCCGTTCATGCGGGAGTGTTTCCGTCTTCCGGGCCGGGTTCGGGCGGATAGAACGACACCAGCTTGAGGCCGTCCAGTTCGACCGGCATGCGGCGGTTTTTGCCCAGGGTGAGGAAATCAAAGCCCGATTCGGTGTTGGTGCTCCAAGTCAGAACGGCGTTGCCTTCCTCGATGCCTTCGGCGACCTGGCGCCAAATCATCTCCCGCACCCGTGTGGACAGGTCTCCGACGTAGACACCAGCACGCACTTCGACGAGCCAGACGGCCAGCCTGCCACGCAGGCGGGGCGGGACGTTTTCAACGACGATGACTAGCATCGCATGGCCTCGGCCAATCCCCACGGAGGTGGAGAGCGAGTCGGTTTAATCCAGACCGGCAAGCCACTATCAGGTTCATCCCTACAGGGGACAGTTTCAAGCACGATGACCGGCATCGCCGATGCCCTCCGGGTTGGGTATGGCGGGTTCGACGGATTCCTCCGGCGCTTCAGGCGGTGTCAGTTCGCCAGCGGCGAGGACTTCTTCGATCAGGGGGATCAGCTTTTTCAGCAGATGCGTTTGGCGGAACACGTCGCGGCAGGCGAGGCGCACTTCGCGCTCGGGGTTGGCGGGTTCGCGGGCGGCGATTTTGAAGGCAACGGGGACGACGGTGTCGAATTTGACCAAATCGGCGATGTCGTAGACGAATGACAAAGGCTTGCCGGTGTGGATGAAACCCACTGCCGGGGCATAGCCCGCCGCCAGCACGGCGGCTTCGGTGATGCCGTACAGGCATGCAGTGGAGGAGGACATGCAGCGGTTGGGCATGTCGCCGGAACCCCATTCCTGCGCGTCATAGTCGCGGTGTTTCCACACGACGCCGTAGCGCTTCGCGAGCAGTTCGTAGGTCTTGCGCACTCGTGCGCCTTCGATGCCGCGCAATTGCTCGACGCTGCGGTGCTGCGGCGACGGCTCGCCGAAGCGCACTTCATACATCTTACGCACGACTTTGAGCCGTGCCGCATCGTCGAGGGCGAGCTTGGCTTGATAGAGCAAGCGGTCGGCCCGCGCCCCGCCGGGCTGGCCCGCCGAGTACAGCCGCACCCCGGCCTCGCCGACCCACACCAGCAAGGTGCCAACTCGGGAAGCCAATGCGGCGGCGCGGTGAGAAACCCTCGTCCCCGGCTCCAGCATCAGGCAGGCGATGGAACCAACGGGTATCTGAGTGCGAATGCCAGTCTTGTCGATGACGACGAACGCGCCGTCAACCACGTCGATTTCGCCGTATTCGATGAACAGCAAGCTGACTCTTTCTTTCATGGCGATGGGTTTGAGGGGTGGGAGCATTTATGATGTCCAATCCTTTATGTGCATGATGTGGGATTCACCGTCGGCGGCTTGCAAAATCTTGGGGGCATTTTTACGTGAAGGCCGCCGCCGACTCGTCCTTAGCGTCCACAACTACCCCGGCCACTGCCAGTAGGGCACTGGCTTGGGCCACTTTACGGCAAGCATCGGCCAACAGAATCGAGCCAAGCCCCTTTCCCTGATAGCGTCGGTCAACCGCTAAACGACCCAGCAAAGCGATTGGAACGGGATAGCGTGGCAGCTTGCGCGATAGGGTGACAGGCAGTTCACAGCAATCCACACTGCCCGCGCTAAGCGTGAAGAATCCTGCCAGACAGCGAACATCGCTTTCCGGTGTTGCGACAAAAACCCGCGCAATGCCTCGCCGTTCGTCTTGCGACGCATAATGTGCGATATAGTCGTCAAGGGCGGGTTGTCCACAGCAAAAGATTTTCGCATCGACCCTCTTGTCCAACGACCGAATGCGGTAAGCCGTCACCGGATGACCTGTTCATCATGACGTTCAAAAGCACGATTTAGGGCTTCATTAGGTTTGACTGGTGCGTCCAGGGCCGCAAGAAACGCTTGAAAGTCTGTCTCCGTCAAGGTGATCGACTCATGAGATTGCACAATTTGCTCTGCCGAAGCCAGTGCGCGGGACAGCACAAATTCGGATACGCTGACATGCACATAGGCCGCAGCCTTGTCCAGCAGTTGCCGGGTTCGCGCATCGCAACGGATGTGGATGCGGTTTTCCTTGGTTGTCACTGTGTTCATGGCAGGCTACAGGTTAAGGGGGTGATAGATGTTTATTGTGCGCCATCTGTGCGTACATGGCAATACGGATTTTACCGCATCCATCAAGTTGGATTTGGCTAAAAATGCCGATTGAACGGTCATTTTATCCATACATTTCTATATTCTCCGTACTAGCAGCAAGCCGCAGCCGAAGGCTTTGGCGGGGCCGATGCCTTGGAAGAGTTTTTCCGTAAAAAGCCCGGTATCTTCAATCTGCAATATCCCCCTAAACTCCAAGGTACTCAAGGTAACCGGCTTGTCCGTTCCGGGTTTGTATAAACGGTGTTGCTGGTAGCCATCGACGTTGAGGCTTTCGACCGCAAAACCGTTTCTTTTGGCCCGCGCCGCCAGCCATTCGGTTCCCGCTTCACAAACTATTTGCGCCATTGGAGGGCGTTGGTTTTTATCGGGGTATAGCTTTTGTTTGAGGTCGGCCACCACATCGTCCCGGCGGCGGGTTTTGACTGTAGGGTCATCGCTAATTTTACGCACCTTTACCGGATTGGCGCGGAGAGAAAATGCCAAGCGTTCGCCATTCGATAAGCGGGGTTCAAATGGCCGGCTTTCGATTTCCCACGAATCGGACAACTCCACGACTTCCCTTTTTGACAGCACATAATAAATAGGCCAGTGTCCCTGTTGTTCTCGGCGGAATAGGAAATCCCGTCCTGCTTCTTGATCGGCAAACCAGCGCCAGACCAGTTGATGTTCCGCATAGGCATGCGTTGGCAATAACCGGGCAAGTTGTTGGATATCTAAACCGGGTTTCAAGCGAATGCGGTGCATATAGCCGTTCATTGCTTACCCCTTGCGTATTGTTCGTTGCGTTTGCCAAATTGCCAACGCTTGCGGCTCAAGGGGGCATCTTGGCGCGGCGTGGTGTGCATTGGCTGCATGCCCGTTGGCGCATCGTGTTCGTCCCAGTAATAGTCGGGAACATCGGCTTTCAGCGCCTTGAGAGGCTGAAGCAGGAAGTTTTTGAGTGCGTCGGGTTGCCCCTCGTCGTACTGGGCAAACGCAGATTCAAAGGTTTCTGCCTGCAAGCACAGCGGGAACATCGGCAAAGCCAAGGGGCAGGATTTGCGCCCGAGATAGAGCGGGAAGCAAGGACGGTGCAAGGCGGCTGCGGCTTCCCCAAGGCTCGGGGCGGTTTTACCTATTGACCACAAACTGACGGTGTACAGCCCGTCGCAGCGGTAGTCACGGGTGGAAAGAACGGTGTACAGATTTTGCCGGTCGCGGGTTTCGTCGCGCCGGGTGAGCAGGTGCTTCAAGCGGCTGGTGGAGTCGGGAATCTGCGTGGTGTGGTAATCGCGCAGTAACACTCCCGAAGCATCCACCCGCACGGCATAGCCATAGCCTTCGGCCAAAGCCTGCTGCCGTTCTTCCTCGTCGCGCCGAATGCCGAGCGCAGCCGCGACCAACCCCAGGATCGCGGACTTGGACGGGTGCGGCGTGGTGGGCCGCTGTTCGCCCACGGCAATGTCGCCCCAAGCCGCCAGCGGCCCATATAGCCGGAACACTAAGAATTCGCGCATGGCTTAGCCCCGGACAAATTCGAGGATGGCTTGCAAACTGCCTTCGGGTTTGGTGGCATCCATGATTGAACAGGCATCGGCACAGGAGCCGTACACCTTGTCCATGTTGTCCCGCGTCGAGGTTAACGCCTGGATGGCATTTAACAACATGCCGTTATTGGGTTTCCTGCAATCCACTGGCTTGAGAAACGCGACGGACAAAGAACGCGGCTGCTGCCCACCGCGTTCCGCCAAGATGAACGAGGCGCGGGCGCGAGAGCCGAAGCTGTTTTGCTTGCCGGTCGGCGCGACGGTGGCGGCGGCTTCCACCAATGCAGCCAGGGTTTGGTTCGCCAATGCATCGTCGCCGTTAAGGTTCTCAATCAACAAATCCTTGTCGATGCAGAGATAAAGGTAGAACAAACCGGCGGCAAACTCGGTTTCGCCCATGTGTCCGGCACCGACATCTTCCAGCCCCTTGTTCAGGTCGTCCACGGCGGTGAAAAAATCGTCCTCTATGGCAACCTTATGCACACTGATGGCGTGGGCCACTTGGGCAGCGGCTTCCATGTTGTAGCGCGGACTGTCGGCCAACATCCGCCCGAACAAGGCAATGTCGGCGGCGGTGTGCTTTTCCCGCAGCAGCTTCAATTCATCGGCGGTGGGTTCGCTGCCGCGTTCTGCCAAATTAACTACCAAGGCATCAATGGCAGCGCGTTCTTCCGGGCTGATATGGGCGAGTTGCTTGATGGCTAGGGTTTTCGCCAGTGCTTTCGGTACGCTGCTACCGTCAGCCAACACCAATTCCTCATGCTCGGTTTGCTCAGGCGTTGCACTTCCACCTTCTGGTTTACCGAATACGGCGGCTATTTTCTGCGCCCAGTCCTGCGACGCTTTGTCTTTGATGCCTTTTTCTTTCAACGCCTTGAAGACTTCCACACCCATCAGCTTGGTGCGCACCCCTTTATGTCCTTTCAATGCGTTTTCCATCACTTCCGAAGTACGCCAAGCGCGCTTTAGACTTTGCGAGGAAATGCGCAGCCGCTTTTCACCGCCCATTTCAGCGGTCTTGGGCCTCCCCAAGTCGTCGCGGTTGAGGTTGGCGGGGGGGTAAGAAGTCAAAAGATGCAGTTGGACGAAGTTGGTCATGGTTGGGTTCTCCAATAGGGATTATTATCTGCTGGTTCCCAAGCTCTTGCTTGGGAACCAAAAACTCTTGGAAGCTCTAGCTTTCTGTGCGGCACTCACTTGGGAAGCTGGAGCTTCCTGAACCGCGTTCCCAAGCCGGAGCTTGGGAACGAGCGAAAAACTATCCTTTTTTCTTCTTCTTTTCCTCTTCCTTTAGCAGTTCCTCGTAATATTCCATCGTCCAGCGCTGCCGGGTTCGCTCGCCCCAGTGGTAAATATC
>QJPH01000149.1 GCA_003242955.1 Candidatus Methylumidiphilus alinenensis | reverse complement strand
TGCCGACGAGACATAGGAATCGCCGTAGGCGGCGAACAATTCGGCGGGCGTCAAGCTGGCGGTCGCCGCTGCGAGCGTGGGCGGGTTGGTGCTGGTGTAGATGGGGCTGCTTACCACCGCATTGGCATACACCACCACGGTGACCGAGGTGTTGGTGATCTTCATGGAACTCGATTTTTTGTGTGTAACCGACTCAGGTCCCATCTCGATGCCAAAGTTAAGCCCCTTGGTCGTCTTGCCCAGACTTTGCAGCGAATCGCAGATTTGGACGAAGTTCTGGCTTGCCACCGATTGGCTGCCGATGGCAGAGGCAGCCGGGGTAACCACCGCACTGTTCGGCATTGCACCGCCCGTGAAGCTGTTATAACCCACGCCCAGCCCGGCCACCGGGACGGCTGTAGCGCTGACCGGGTTGGTGACGGGCGCCGCCGCCCACACCGCCGGTTGCAGCCGGATGGAAATCGGCTGCAATTGGTTGAGGTAAGAGCCGCTACTGCCTTGGAAACCGACCAGAATCTCGCCGGGGGCGGCCTGCCAGCAGATCGTACCGTTTGCAGGGATCGCGCTGGGCGGATAGCTGTAGGTTTGGCCCAAGTTCGTGCTGAAGTTAAGCTGGTTAATGTAATCGCCATAAGTCCCGCGGATCATCGTGATGTATTCGTCGGGCTGTAGGTTCAACGCATAATCCGCACTGCCGGCTACCTGCCCGTGGGTGAACGTCGTCGGGCCGCTCTGCTGCTGATTGTAGGTGATCGCGATTTGATTCACCCAACTCCCGCCCCACAAGGAGATGGACGAGAGCAGCGGGAGGCTGGTCAACGCAATCGCCGCCGGGCCGGACGCACTCATGGTGAACGCGGTGTTGGTGGGGGTGATGGCCACGCCCAAGTCAATGTCTTGGAAGGGGGTCGTGGGATCGCTCCCCCACAACCCGTTGGTTGGCGTCAAGTAGGTCAGCGCAGGCGTGCCATTGGCTAGGCAGGCCGGCGGGTTGAGCGACGCTGCCAGAGGTTGCACTTGCAACGGGTTGGCGACAACCCTGCTGGTCCACTGGTTTAGACTGTTAATCGCCGCAGCAAGCTGCCCGCCCTTGCCGTTGGGTTGCAGCGGATAGCTGATGTTGGGGTCGCCCGTGTAGCCATAGGTGTTGTAGAACGTCTGCAAGGCTTCGACTTGCGACCAAATCGAATAGAGTTGGTCCGAAGCCGGGCCAACGCTGTTGAGGTAGGTGTCGCGGTTAGTCACCACGGCTTGGATGGAAGAGGCAAGCGCCGAATCGGTTGCCAACAAGGTTTCATAGCCCGTGGTGGTATACGACAGCACCACCGGGGCGTTGACATCGGCCGCGCCAAACCCTATCGCATAGTTGACCAATGCGTTGATGTCGGTTTGTGGATTGTAGGTCAACACCGGCATTGCATTCGTGCTGCCGCTCAAACTCTGATGGCAGGTGCAGGTGATGTTGGTGGAGGATTGCGCACTGGACATGGCGTTGCCTAAGCTTCCCCCGACGGTGAAGTTGCCTGCTTGCACACCGGCATTCAAGCTTCTGGACACCGACTGCTGTTCTGACACGCTCTGGCAATCATAGACAAAGATCGCCACATACTCGCCACCATTGACCGTTGACGACACAAAGGAGTCGCCGTATTCGGTCAGGAACGCGGAGGGCGGCATATCGTTCAGCGCACTGTTCAACGCACACTCGGTGTAGACCGAGCCACTGGTTTCCACCCGGGTGACGACCACCACCGTGACCGAGGTGTCGGTGACGTTGAGGCTTTGCGTCTTGGATTGCTTGTAGCCCATCGAAAACTTGCCGATGCCAACCGAGAAGCCCCAAGAGTTGCTCATGGTCTGCGACAGGCTTTCCACCGACTCGCAGACCTTGACATAACTCATGGTTTGCCCCACTTGGCTGGCGACGGCGCTGGTGGAGACCAAGGCACTGTTGGGCAAGGCACTGCCCGTGAAGGTGTTGTAACCCACGCCGATTTCGCCGACGGGCAGCACGGGGGGGTTGGGCATGGGCTGGATGGACGGCGCATCCCACCGGGCCGGTTCGATGTCGATGACGATGGGTTGCAATTGATCCAAATAGCTTCCACTGTGACCTTGGAATCCGACCACGACCGCCCCACTGGGTGTTGCCCATTGGAACGAACCCGCATTTTTCGGTTTGCTCGGCCAGGTGATGCTTTGCGCGGGCGAGGTATTGAGATCAATAGTCAGCTGATTGATGTAATCCCCGCTGGTGCCGTTGATATTGCTGATGAAGTCGCCGGCTGCCAGGGTGAACACGGAACTTTCGCTGCCGCCAACCGCACCATGGGTAAACTGCGCTGGACCGGCCAGCGAGGCGACATTGACCTGGATTTGATTCATCCAGTCCCCGCCCCACAAGGTCAGTGACGTGATGACCGGCAAATTCGAGATCGCAATCGGCAAGCCACTGGTCGTGACCGTATTGGACAAGGCGGTGCTGCTGGATGCAGAGCCTTCGGCCTCGGCATTGGCGGACCCGAGCGAAGAGGACGCACCGGCTGAAGCCGAACCGGAAGCCGAAGCCGTCGCCGCCGTTGACGCGGAACTCACCGTGCCGGTGGCGGTGTTGGCAGTGCCGACATTGATGTCTTGGAATGCGCCGCCCCCGTCGCCGCCCCAAATCGGCTGGCTCGGCGTTTGGTAGTTGAACACGGGCGTACCGTTCAGCAGGCTGACCGGCGGGTTGAGGGAAATAGGCAAATCCGGCGACCGCGTCGGGTTTTCGGCAATCGAACTGTAAGACACCTGAAGGCTGGCACCCATGGCTGAGGCCGAATCGGTCGAGTAATAGACCAACGCCACTTCGCAACCGGCCCAAGGCGCCAACGCGGGTTGCCCGCCAGTCCCGACGGCGGTCGTGGTGCCTGTGGTTTGACCCCAGGGGCAAATCCACGAGTAGATGTTGCCACTGTTCTGCCAAGCGGCATTGAGACCATATGCGTTGGCAACCAAGCCTAGGTATCCGCCGATTGTCCCGGTGCTGTAAAAGCTCGGACTAGTGAAACTCCCCAAACCGCTAGCACTGATGGGTGCGTTGATGATGGCGAGGCAGTTCCCGCCCGCTGTGGACGAGTTGCCCGCGTAGCCGACATAGAGGTTGCCATAGGCGACCGCCAAGCCCGGATTGATGGTGTTAGCCGTGCTGTAGTAAGAGGTAATGATCTGATTGCCAAAGCTCGTGCCGCTGCTTAACGAGGCTACATTAATTTGCGCGTTGGTACCGGTGAAACCGATGAATAATAGCCCGCCGCCGGCCGCCAAGGATGGCCCGGCATCGCTAGAGTTGTTGCCCACTGCCGTGGATGCGCCAAAGCTCGTCCCGTTGCTGGAGGTGCAGACTTGGAGGCTGCCGTCGGTTCCAGTGTAAGCCAGATACAACACGCCGCTGAACACCGCCAGCGCGGGTGGGTAGCTGCTCTTTAGACTTAGGACAACCGGGTTGCCCCAGGTTGCCCCCCCGTTAAAGGAGGAGCAAATATTGATGTTACTGTTCGCATCGGTGAAGGCCAGAATCAATTGGCTACCCATTTCCGCGACGGCAAAGCCGCTATTGTTCCCAATGTTGAAGCTGGCATTATCCCACACCGGGTAGGGGGGCAGGCTCCATGGCGCACTCCAAGCCTGGCCTTCCGACAACAACAGGCTGGGGGTGTTGTTGGCGGTGTACACCAGCATAAACACATTGCCGAGCATCGCCACGGTCGGCATTGAACCCGTGGCAATATTGCAACTGCTTTGATAGTTCGAGGCGAAGTCTTGGTAAGCCAAGACAATATTGCTGCCATTCGCCCAAGTGGCGAACACGGCGTTGTCCCCGGCGGCGGTGAGGCTGAGGTTGCCGCTAATGGGGTTACTGCCAGAAAGAGAGGTCAATGCGGGTTTGCTGCCAAAGCTGCCTATCCCGGAACTCTCTATTGCTGCACTTAACAGCCCTAGCCTATTGCATGTTGCGGTGGGACTGGATTCCGTGTACGAACTAGAGTTCGCCGCAAAGCCATAGTACAGGGTCGTTGCCGTTGCCACCAAGCTGGGACCTACACTGCTGGTCGCATAAACCCCCAATGTCTGTTGACTGCCAAAACTGGTGCCTGTGCTGGATGAGGCCAGGTTTAGCTGGTAATCCTCGCCAACAAAGCCAAGATAGAGCTTCCCGCCGGCCACCGCCAAGGTCGGGCCAACATAGCTGGAATTGCTGCCGAACTGCGCCGGGGTGCTGAAAGATGTGCCGGTGTTGGAATAGCAGCTACCAAGATCATTATTGCCCAGACTGCCACTACCGTTGGACGTAAAGGCCAAGACGAGTTGACCATTGAAGGCGGCCAAGGCAGGCGGGTAGTTGCTATATACCTTGGGGACTGGGTAAGGCGTCCCCCCGGTGGACAAGGAAGCGATGTAAATTTGACCTAAGGTACCGTTGGAAGTGCCGTTGAACGCCATGTACCACTGACCATTGAACTCTGCCAAGGCATAGCCGGTGCTGGCATTCACATAGTAGCCGCTCACGCTCCAGACTTGTTCGTTCGGCACATTCCACGCTGGATTCCACACCACCGGCAAGGGCAGCAGATTGAGGCTGGAGCCATAACTATCCGTGCTGACATAGGTCAGCACCAAATCGCCGCCCCAGGCCGATAGTGTGGGCTGACTGTTGGTGGCTGAGTTCACATAGCTGGAGGAGGTTTGAATGGCGTTGACGGTATTGGTGGATTGATTCCAAACCATTAACTTACCGCTGCTATTCCATCCGGCATACAAACTGCCGGCCAACTCCACCAAGCTTAGATAACCACTAATGGTGCAATTAGCCACCGTGGTGGGGGTGGTGCTGAAACTGCCCAGAGAACCGTTGGCACCGATGCTGGCGTTGCCGTAGCCTAAAGTGCTGGAACTGGCGGCGAAAGCAACATATAAAGTGTTGCCGGACACTGCCGCCGCCATGTTGGTGTTGGAGGATGCGCTGACATAAGCACTGGGCATTTGTGTTGGACTGCCATATGACGTGCCGCTAGTGGACGTGACATAGTAAATGTTTTTGTTTTGCCCTGTGTAGAACAGGTACATCACCCCGCCGGCCACGACCAAAGCCGGCCCGACATTACTGGTGTTGGCGACGATTTGGGTGGGGGTGCCGAATGTTACCCCGTCGCTGGATGCGCAAGCATAGAGATTGTTATTCGTTGCGGTATACACCATGTACAATTGGTTGTTGAACACCGCCAGGGCCGGTGGATAGTCGCTGGTATAGCCCGTCAGCGGGGTGGGGCTGCCCCACGTCATGCCACCATTGGTCGAGGAACAGACAGTAATGGTGTTGTTCGCATCGGTGAAAGCCATGTACGGTTGCCCGTTGAACACAATCAAGGCGCTGCATGTGGTCTTGGCGATGTTGTAACCGGTCAAATTCCACAAGTCCGAACTAGGTACTGTCCACGGCTGGCTCCAGGTTGCCGGGGCCAAGGCCGCGAGGGCAGGCACGGGCTGAGGCGCGGCATAGGCCAGCAAGACCTGATTATTGGCCACGGCAAGTGTCGGCTGGCTGGAACTGAGTATTGAGACAATATTGCTTGGAACGAGGTATGGATCGATATTGAACACTTGCAGATTGCCTCCGTTTTGGCAGGCGACATACAGGTTGTCTGACCAAGCTGCCAGGCTCAAGCCACTGGTAGCCGACCCGGCTAAATACCCAGGCGAACCGAAACTGCCTAGCCCGGAAGCCCCGATGCTGGCACTGCCGATGCCGATACTGCCGGAATTGGCGGAGAAGGCCAGATAAAGCGTGCTGCTCGACACCGTAGTCGCCACATTGATGCTACTTGAGGTGCTGACGTACGCGCTGGGCAAGGGCGCAGCGGCACTGTAGGTCGTGCCATTGGTGGAACTGACTTGGTAAATGTGTCGGTTTTGCCCGGTGTAGAACAGGTACAGCACCCCGCCAGCCACCGCCAAGCTAGGCCCGGCGTTGCTGGTGTTGCCGGTTATGGGAATGGCTGCGCTGAATGTCGTGCCGGTGCTGGAGGTGCTGATAGTCAGGTTACTATTCGGCCCGGTATAGGCTAAATAGACTTGGTTGTTAAACACCGCCAGTGCTGGCGGGTAGTCACTGGACAGGCCGGACAAGGCGGTCGGGTTGCTCCACGTCGCACCGTTGTTGGCGGAAACGCTGGCATAAAGCTGCTGGTTGGCCCCCACATAGGCGACGATGGTTTGAGCGTTGAACTCGACGATGGCGTATTGGCTGGCCGCCGCTGCCGGGATGATCCCCGGCACGTATTCCGTGCCGCCCCCCATGGTGAGCGTTTGCGCCATCGCCAGCAGATTGGTGGACACCGTGCCGCTCGCACTCGTCGAACTGTAAGCCAACAGCAACCCGCTATTGACCATGGCCAAGCTGGGCTGGTTGCCTGCGGTGACAGTGGCAATGACATTGAACTGAGTGTTCCAAGTGACAATGTTACTGCCGGTGTTCCAAACTGCATACAGGGTATTGCCGATACCCGCCAAGCTCACATTGCCGTTGATGGCACTGGTGGTGACAAAGCTAGGCGTCGTGCCGAAGCTGCCTATTCCAGAAGCCCCAATCGGCGCACTCAACAGCCCCAGGCTGTTGCAGGTGGCGGTGGAACTGGACGCGGTGTAAGTAGACGAGTTCGCCGCAAACCCAAAGTACAGGGTCGTTGCCGTTGCCGCCAAGCCAGGGCTTACCCCACTGGTAGTATAAATGTTCAGCAATTGTTGATTGCCAAAACTCGTACCCGTGCTGGACGAGGCCACGTTGAGCTGATAATTCTCGCCGACAAAGCCAAGATAAAGTGTCCCGCCTGCCACCGCCAAGGCCGGGCCGACATAGCTTCGATTGCTGCCAAATGCTGCCGGGGTACTGAAAGATGCGCCGGTGCTGGAATAGCTGCTATAAAAATAATTGTTAGTCAGCCCGCCACTGCCGTTGGACGTGAACGCCAACACCAACTGATTATTGTACGCCACCAAAGCCGGTGGGTAGTTACTGTAAGCACTCGCGACCGCAGACGGTGTACCCCAAGTTTGACCATTGTTGGCTGAAGCACTGAGATAAATCTGGTTGCCCGTACCGATGAACGCCATGTACAAGCTGCCATTAAACTCGGCCAACGCGTAACCGCCCTTGGACCCTTGCGCACTCACCGCGACTAGGGTGGCTGCTGCACCCCAGCCGCCTTCGCTTGATAGCGCATTGAAACTGAGCGTCGGCGGCGGGTTGCTGCCATTCGCATAGGCCAAGCCTATCGCCCCGTCCACGGTACTCAATGCCGCTTGCGCACCCGTCGCCAAGGCCGTCGTGGTATTGAAGAACTGATTCCACAACAGGATTTCACTGCCGCTTTGCCAGCTCGCATATAGACTATTGCCGAGTCCGGCCAGGCTTATCGCGCCTGTGATGCTGGCATTGACAAACGTGGGTGTGCTGCCGAAGTTGCCCACGCCAGAAGCCTCGATAGGCGCACTCAACAGCCCCAGGCTGTTCGTGCTGGCGGTGGAACTTGCTGCCGTGCTGGTGTAAGCGGACGAATTGGCGGCGAACCCATAGTAAAGGGTCGTTGCCGTTGCCGCCAAGCTGGGGCTTATCCCAGGGGTCACATAAACCTTCAGCATCTGTTGAGCGCCAAAACTGATGCCAGTGCTTAACGATGTCAAGTTTAGCTGATAGTCCGTGCCAACAAAGCCAAGATAAAGCAACCCGTCGGCCACTGCCAAGGCTGGGCCAACCAAGATTGCACCAGAGCCGAACTGCGCCGGGGTGCTGAAGGTGGTTCCCGTGCTGGAATAACAGGTGTACAAACCCTTATTGACCAAGCCGCCGCTGCCGTTGGCGGTGAACGCCAACACCAACTGATTGTCGTACACCGCCAAAGCGGGCGTGTAGTCGCTGGCAATGCCGCTGAGCGCGGTCGGGCCGGACCAGTCCTGTCCGCCATTTGACGAAGAGGTCAGATATATCTGCCCGTTGGACCCGAGGAATGCGACCACCAGTTGATTATTGAACACCGCTTGGGCATAGCCATTCACGGTGGTGCTGAGTGCGGGGATGCTGGCAAAGTCAAAGTTCGGCGTGGTGTTCGCCAGGCTGGGCTTGGCCAGAGTGGTGAAATTGACCGACTGGACGAGTTCATCGGCGGCACTGGGGTCATAGGCCAGCAACAACTGATCATTGACCAAGGCCAATGACGGCAACTCGCCGGTCAGCGGGGCGGTGCAGGTGTTAGTGATCGAATTCCAGCCGACCATGCCATTGGCAGACTGCCATGCGGCATAGAGGTTGCCGGCAAAACTGGCGAGGCTCAAATAGCCGTTGATCGCGCCCGTGTTCACATAGGCCGGGGTGTCAAAAGCCAGTGGCGACACGCCTAAATTTGCGCTAATCAAGCCTAGGCAGTTGCCGCCGGCGGAGGATGCGTTGGCGGAATAGGCGACATACAAGTTGCCGTTTAACACAGCCATGCTGGGGTTGATGCCCGTTGCGGTGCTATAAATGTGCGTGAGGATTTGATTTGAAAAATCAATCCCATCGCTTGACGGGGCAACATTGATCTGCCGGTCAGTACCGATGAAGGCCAAGTACAGCACACTATTCGCCACCACCAAGGACGGCCCGGCATAGCTAGAGTTGGGCGTGGTACTATTGGCTTCATTAAAGACCAAGGGCGGGAAGAAGAAGCTCTCCCCGTCCGTGGACGAGGACGTGTACAGGTAGCTGTCCAAGCCAGTGAATGCCAAGCACAACTGATTGTTGTAGACCGCAAGTGCCGGCGGGTAGTTGCTGGTCATGCCTTTGAGCGCGACCGGTGCCCCCCAGTTTTGCCCACCATCGGTGGAGGTAGACAGGGTGATTTCTTGATATTTGCCGATGTAGGCCATGACCAACTGGTCGGCAAACATCACTTGACTGATGCCGCCCGATGGATTGGCGGGAATGTTGAACGGATAGCTGACCGCAATATTGCTCAGGTTGATTGCAGGCGTGCTGCCGGTGCTGTTGACATACGCCAGCAATAGTTCGCCGTTGCCCGTGCTCAACGCCGGCAGGCCGCCGGTGAAGGCATCGGAGGTGAAATCGTAAGCCCCATTCCACGTCACAATCTGGGTGCCGTTCAGCCAGGCGGCGTACAGATTGCCAAACAAATTGGCGAGGCTCAAACAACCGGTGATCGTCCCGCTGGACACTGACGTTGGAGCACTGAAACTGCCCAAGCCGGAAGAACTGACCACTGAAGAGCCATAGGCTAGGCCATTGCTGCTGGAGCTTGCGCTGGCGAAACCCACATACAGACTGCCGCCCGCCAAGACCAAGGCGGGGCTTAAGTTGGCCGAGCTGCTGACGTAGGCGCTAGGCAAGCTGACTGCGCTGGCAAACGCTGTCCCATTGCTGGACGAGTATAGGCTGATGGATTTGCCGGTGGCAGTGTAGGCCAAGTAGAGTAAGCCCCCTGCCACCGCCAAACTCGGCCCGGCCTCGCTGGTGACCCCGGCGATCTGGGTGGGTTTGCTGAAGTTTTGCCCATCGTTGGACGAGCAGATATGGAGATTATTGTCCGGGTCAGTCCAAGCGAGATACAACTGGCCGTTGTATACTGCCAAGCTGGGCGGACAGTTGCTCATCTCGCCGTGTAGCAGCGTAGCGTTGCCCCAGGTCTGTCCGCCGTCACTGGAGGTGCAAACCGCGATTTGAGTGTAGGCACCGATGAAGGCCATCACTTGCACACCGTTGAATTGCGCGATTGCAATGCCACCCGAGCCGTTGATCAAACTGTCGGTGAGCACCGGGATATCCATGCTTTGCAGGTTGATCTGCGCCGGGATGCCCGCCTGGGTGCTGGGCAGATAGGCTAACAGTAGCGTGTTATCGGATGCCACCAGCGACGGCAAGCCGCCGCTTGCCACACTGCTACAATTGTTGGTGGCTTGGTTCCAAAGGTAAATTTCGCCATTGTTCAGCCAACTGGCATACAAAATCGGCGGCAGATCGACGTTGCCGTACAAATTGAACGACATACTGACTAAGTTGAGGTAGCCGGCCACTGCGCCGCTGCTGTTGACATAGGTGACGGAGCCGAAACTACCGATGCCGGTGCTGCCAATTGTCGCACTACCGTAGGCTAGGCAGTTGCCTACCCCCGCCGTGGTCGAGGTGGTGGAAAAGGCCAGGTATAGCTTGTTGCCAGCCACCGCCAAGGCGGGGTTGGTGGCATTGGTGGGGCTGGCATAGCTTGCCCCCACCGCTATTTCATTTGCGAAACTGGTGCCATTGGTGGAAGAGGCAAGGTAGAGGTTTTTGTCGCATCCGGTGTAAGCCAGATACAGGGTCGTGCCGGCCACGGTCAAAGTCGGCCCGCTCATCGCCGTATTCGTGCCAAATTGCACGGGCGCGGAGAAGTTAAGGCTTGCGCCTGCCGTACTGGCATTTAGGCTATTGTTCAAGCCGGTGTAAGCCAAACACAGTTGATTGTTGTAAACCGCCAAGGCCGGGGGGTAGTTGCTGGTGACCCCATCAAGTCCGATGGGCAAACTCCAGGTCTGCCCATTATCGGTCGATGTGCAGAGGGTGATTTGCTGATACTCGCCGATAAAGGCCGCCACGAGCTGGCCGTTGAATTCCACTTGGGCGATGCCGCCGGAGGCGCTGTCGCACAGGAACATCGGGGTCTGCCAGCCGCCCGTATTCAGCCAATTGGTCAATCCGTTAATATCGGTGGTCAATTGGGTGTAATTGCTGTTGAGTGCCGAGTCGCCGCTATAGCCATAGGTGCTGTAGGCGTTTTGAATCCACTGGTAGCTGTTCTGGATGTTCTGCAAGCTAATCAGGTTTGGCCCGACGTTGTCTAGATAAGTGTCGCGATTCTGCGCAATCGCATGGAAACCCGGGCTGACCGTAGGCCCGAACAAAGTTTCGTAGCCTTGGGTCTCATAGCCGATAACGACGGGTTGGTTGACTGTCGATACCGTAAAGCTTTGTGCAAAGTCGATGATCCCTTGCACAAAATCGCCTATGTTGCCGTTGAAGGTGGGTACTGCTGCGGTGGAGCCGAGCAAGGTTTGGGTGATGCTGCAACGCATGTTTGAGGTGGAGATGGTATGCGTAAGCCCGGTGGATAGGTCTCCGCTGGCCTCAAAACTGACACCTGCGTTTGCATAGGGAATCCCTTTATTGGTCGTGAAAGCAGCGTTGGCTGACAACGACAGGCTAAGTGTTTTCTGGTCTTCCTTGGTCTGGCAATAGAATACAAATACCGCCGTATATTCGCCGCCTAGGGTCAACCCGGAGATATAGGAGTCGCCGTATTGCTGATAAAACGCCAAGCAGTCCTGTTTGGTGACTGGCACTGTGATGCCTGCGGCTAGACTGCACTCGTTGAAGACGACATTGGTCGTTTCCGCCTTGGCATACACCATCACGCTGATGGAGGTATCGTTGACATTCAGCGAGTTGGACACGCCTAGGGTGAGAGCGGCAGAGGGGAGGTCTTCGACTTCTGGTTCTTCTTCAGCAACTCCTGTGTTGCTACTGCTTGCGCTGACGCTGGCGCTTCCACTGGTGCTGGTGGTGGTGCCAGTGCTTTCGGCGGGTGTGGTGGTCGCTGCGGTCCCGGTGGTTTCAGTGGACGCTGCGGGTTCAGTGGACGCTGCGGGTTCAGTGGACGCTGCGGGTTCAGTGGACGCTGCGGGTTCAGTGGACGCTGCGGGTTC
>QJPH01000378.1 GCA_003242955.1 Candidatus Methylumidiphilus alinenensis | reverse complement strand
CCTTGCTAAGTGACGTCAATGTCATGGTGAAATGGGCGGAAACGATGCTCTGGAAAGGAATCCATCCTATTGTCGAAGCCAGCACGGCAACTTACGAGAAGGGCATCTCAGTTACAAAAAAGGCTATGCGGGCAATTGAGAAGCGCTTGGAGCGTGATTCAGAATTGCCAAAATGGGACATACTCATCAAGCCAATAGTTGCTTTTTGATGGTATGTTCTTTGTTGTAAATCACCTAACTTAATGGTAGTGATGCTCCAGCCTAGGAATTAGAATGAATCTTTGAAAGGCAACTACAATGAACAACAATTGGCTGCATATCGGAACCATTGACGACATCCCCGCCCAAGGCGCAAGGGTTCTTGAAACGGCATTCGGCAACATTGCCTTGTTTCGCACTCAAGCGGACGAGGTGTTCGCCCTGCGCGACCGATGCCCACATAAAGGCGGGCCATTGTCGCAAGGCATCGTACATGGGCGGCGGGTTGCCTGCCCCTTGCATAACTGGGTCATCGAACTGGACTCCGGTGTTGCCGTTGCACCCGACGTGGGTTGTGTGCAACGGTTTGCGGTAAAAGTCGAGCAGGGCGAGGTTTATCTTGCAATGCCGGGTGATGCTTGAAGAATGCATCTGTCGTGTTTTGTGGAGTGCGGCGACTTGTCGCCGCTGGGTTTGATGAGGTGGCGACAAATCGCCAGCAATTCTCATTTTGGGGCAAAACGATGCTTGTGGTCCGTCATTCCAGTCAGGGATGCCGGAATCCAGCGTCCAGGGATGGCAATCTGGGGGGTAGTGCATCCGGGCTAACGATAGCCGTCCTTATTTTGATTAGCGCACGGCGAGGGCGCGGTTAATCATGGCTTGCACATCGGGGTTGGCATTGATGGGGTATAACTCAATTTCTGGATGGCTGTTTGCGAATACCCGGAAGATTTCATCGGCGAACGCCTGGCCTATGATTTCCACCCTCGCAAAATCGAACATCACGGTTTTGAATTTTTCGATGCGGTTCAATACCCGCTTGGCTTGGGAGCGTGACATGAGTGACTCATTACCATATTGGGCGAGTTCAACTGGTACTACGGTTTTGGAGAAAGAGAAATCGTCGCCTGAGGTAAATTGGTCGAAGATTGATTTAAGAGTGCGGTCTGCGCGTATATTGAGACTCATAAGAACAGAAGTGCCGAGTACCGCATTGAAACCAATTTCATGTATCCAGTCTTCGTCTTTGCCGAAAACATGGTCAAACAGCACACCGCCTGACATTATCCAAAATTCGTCAAAAACACGGGAAGTGAAAAAAATGCCCTCTCCGCTGTGCCGGGATGGATCAGTAGTCAACTTACCTTTGGCAAGCTCCAACACCGATTCTCTTTCGTCCAATAGATTCAAGGCATTTTTGATTTTTTTAAATATACCTTCACCATTATCTTGGATGCCAATTTCAACCGCTGATGCTGTTTGGCTGACATGGATGATAACCGATACCCCACCAGAATGGTCGATGGCATTGTTCAATATTTCGGTGAAACCATAATGCAAAATATCGATGATATTTCTAGGCAATTCTCCCAAATAGGGTGCAATGTCGGTCCGCCAAACTCGGTCCTCTTCCAGCTTGCCGTCTAGTAGATAAGCGTGTTTCCACAAGAAAAGCGGCTTCAAGTTGTAACGGGGTTTGCGCGACGAACCACTGATTTCAATGAGGTTTTGATCAACCAATTTACGGATATGCCGATTGACCGCTTGACGCGAAATGTCAAAAACCTCGGCAACGGTTTTGGATACATCTAAAAAAGGGCGATTTGCAATATTACCAAGAATAAATTGGCGGATTGCCTCACCGCGCTTGCGTACACCAACCATGAGCCTAACCTTTTTTGTAAATGTTATGATCATTTATTGTCAACTTTATAACGGAGCATGTCAATGCTATTAAGGCTGTCAGAGGAATGCCGTGTCTAACCTGACTACCAAAACCACCTGCCCCTACTGCGGTGTCGGCTGCGGCATCTTGGCTACTCGTGCCGAAAATGGCACTGTGCAAATCCAAGGCGACCCGGACCATCAGGCGAACTATGGCAGACTTTGCTCCAAAGGTTCGGCCTTGGGTGACACCGTTGGTTTGGAAGGCCGCTTGCTGCATCCTGAAATCGGCGGGCGGACGGTTGGATGGGATGAGGCTTTAGATACTGTCGCCAGCCGCTTCCAGCGTACCATAGATGAACATGGCAAGGATTCGGTCGCGTTCTATGTGTCTGGTCAACTGCTGACCGAAGATTATTATGTTGCCAACAAACTGATGAAGGGCTTTATAGGCTCTGGAAATATCGACACCAATTCCCGCTTGTGCATGTCTTCCTCCGTGGCCGGGCATAAACGGGCCTTTGGCGAAGACATCGTGCCGGGTTGTTATGAAGACTTGGAACTGGCCGATTTGCTGGTGCTAGTCGGTTCCAACACGGCTTGGTGCCATCCGGTGCTGTATCGGCGGATTGCCCAAGCGAAAGAGGACCGGCCAAGCATGAAAATCGTCGTCATCGACCCGCGCAGGACTGCCGCTTGCGAATTGGCCGATTTGCACCTGGCTCTGAAACCCGGAACCGACGTGGCCTTGTTCAACGGCCTGCTACACCATCTGCGCCGCCATGATGGGCTGGATTTTGCGTTCTTGGAAAAGCATGTGTTCGGGTTTGCCGCAGCCCTGGCAAATGCCGCCGAGATTGGCCCTTCCATACCGGCGGTTGCCTCGGCATGTGGCCTGGAAGAAAAAGATGTGGCGCAGTTCTTCCAGTGGTTTCATGGCACTAAAAAATCCGTCACCGCGTGGTCGCAAGGTGTCAATCAATCGTCTTCCGGCACCGACAAGGTCAATGCCATCATCAATGTTCACCTTGCCACCGGGCGCATCGGCAAACCCGGCATGGGCCCGTTTTCCCTGACCGGACAGCCCAACGCGATGGGTGGGCGCGAAGTGGGCGGGTTGGCGAACCAACTAGCCGCGCACATGGACTTCGACAATTCTGAGCATCATAAAATAGTGTCCGAGTTCTGGGACGCGCCAAACTTGGCATCCCGTCCCGGCTTAAAGGCCGTTGACCTATTCCAAGCCATTGGGGAAGGCCGCATTAAGGCGTTATGGATCATGGCGACCAACCCGGTAGTGAGTCTGCCAGATGTCAACGCCGTTCGCCTTGCCCTGTCAACGTGTGACTTTGTGGTGGTTTCCGATTGCGAGGATGCCACCGACCTCACGCCATACGCCCATGTGCGCCTACCCGCGCTGGCTTGGGGGGAGAAGGACGGCACGGTCACCAACTCCGAGCGGCTCATCTCACGGCAGCGCCCGTTTCTGTCTGTTCCGGTCGAGGCGAAGCCGGATTGGTGGATGGTCTGCGAGGTTGGCAAGCGCATGGGATTTCAAAATGCCTTTGCTTATGCCGATGTGGCAGCCATTTTTCGTGAACACGCTGGCTTGTCTGCCTATCGCAATGAAGGCCAAAGGCTGTTTGACATCGGCGCTTTGGCAGAAATGGATACCGTTACGTATGACGAGTTTAACCCCGCACAATGGCCTTTAGTCCGTGGCAGCAGCGCAGGAACCTCCCGATTGTTCGGTGCAGGTGGTTTTCGCCATCCTGACGGCAAGGCGCGGATGGTCGCCCTAAGCCTAAAATCACCCAAGGAATCCGTCGATGAGGATTATCCCTTCGTGCTTAACACTGGTCGCATTCGAGACCAATGGCATACGATGACCCGCACGGTGCGAAGCCATCGCCTGAACCGGCACATCCCAGAACCCTACGCGGAAATTCACCCGGATGATGCCAAACGCCTAGATTTGCAACAGGATACCCTAGTAAGGCTGGAAACCCGTTGGGGCGAAGCTCTGGCGCGGGTAAAAACTAGTGCCGGCCAGCAGCTAGGCTCGGTGTTTATGCCTATGCACTGGAATAATCAAAATTCCCAGCAAGCCTTAGTCAATGCGCTAGTCAATCCTGCGGTGGACCCTGTTTCTGGCGAACCGGAGTCCAAACACACGCCCGTTCGGCTAACCCCTTATTGCCCGGTTTGGCATGGCTTTTTGATTTCCCGCCATCCATTGGAGATCGAAGGTGTGGATTGGCGCGTGGCGGTGCGAGGAGAAGGCCATTGGTTATACGAACTGGCTGGGGAAGCCGCCCCTGATAATTGGCAGGCATGGGCCAAACAAAGCATGAAAGTTTTCGATCAGGGCAGTGAATTTGAATGGCTGGAATACGCCGATCCCTCGCAAGGCCGCTACCGTTGCGCACAATTGGCTGAAGGGCGTTTGGCGGCTTGCCTATTTATTAACCGTAGCCATGAGCTTCCAGCGCGGGATTGGCTAGCGAAGTTGTTTGCTGAAACTACGCTGGATTCAAAAGCCCGCGTGAGCCTGCTGGCAGGCCGCCCGGTTTCCGCCGGGGACGATCAAGGCCGCATGGTATGCGCCTGTTTTGGTGTGGGCTATAACGCCATTGCCCGCGCCATTCGCCAACAAGGCTGCGCCACCACAGATCAAATTGGCATCAAGCTAAAGGCAGGCACGAATTGCGGATCCTGCCTTTACGAGATCAAGGCCATGCTGAATGAGGCCAAACCGGAGGGTATTCAGCCATGAGTCTGCGCGTCATGCTGGTGGACCGCGACCCGGATCGATCCGAGTTGCTAGAACTGGCCTTGGCCGATGCCGGCCACCGGGTCATCGCCCGCATCGGCGATGATGCCACACTGACCGACGAGGTGGCAAAGCACCAACCCGACGTGATCGTCATCGACATGGAAGCCCCCGGTCGCGACACGCTAGAACAAATGCGCGAAATAAACCGCGACCAGCCCAAGCCTATCATTCTATTTTCCGACCAGCGCGACCCTGACTACATCCGCCAAGCCGTACAGGCCGGAGTCAGTGCCTATGTTGTCGACGGCCTTAGCCGCGACCGCGTCATGCCCATCGTAGAAGTTGCCGTCGCACGATTCCGCGAATTCCAGGCTTTAAAGCAGGAGTTGGCAGACACCAAGACCCGGCTTGCCGACCGCAAGATCATCGAAAAAGCCAAGGGATTGCTGATGAAAAAGAAAAACATGGGCGAGGAGCAGGCTTACCAGTTTCTGCGCAAAACCGCCATGAGCCGAAACCTTCAACTAATTGAGGTGGCGCGGGTGCTGATTTCATTGGAAGAAACCTTGATTTGATAACAGTACAAAGCAATATACAACATTAATAATTGAGCAAAGAGAGTCCCAGAATGAAACACCCCCTGACAGTGACATGGTGGCTACGCCCCTCCCTTATTTCGACTGAAGCGCGTAAAAAGGATGTCGACAAACCTCGCAACGGAGCATTGGCCGCTATTTTCGGTTTGGGCATCCTATTCGCAGGGCCTCAAGCTTTGGCCGATGAAGAGGTGCCTATTGGGCAGATCACTCCGAATTTCAAAGTCACAGGAGAATTGCGTGGACGTTATGAAGGATTCGACTATTTCCAACCTAAGCTCAACCCCAAGGGAGGCGTGGTAGCCAACCAAAACAACTACAGCTTCGGCGCTCTGCGCGCCCGGTTAGGGGTCGGCTTCACCAGTGACTATCTGGATGCCTTTTTGCAAGGGCAATACACGGGCCTCTATGCCCTGCCCGACCATGCCTTTTCGGGATCGACTGCCGGGCCGTTGGGTTTGGGTGCTTCCTATTTCCACGACAGCGGCAATATCACAGACCCGAACGAGGTGTTTCTCAAACAGGGTTATTTGAACCTCAAGCTGCAAAAACTGGTCGGCCTTCCCAATACGTTTCTCAAGGGTGGGCGCTTTGAATTCAACGACGGCTTAGAATACAAAACCGGCGATGCCAAATTCGACCAACTGAAAGCTACCCGCGTCTCGGGCAGGCTAATAGGCACTTTCGATTTCAGCAACGTGACCCGCAGTTTCGACGGACTTTCTCTGGCCTACGACGCCCCGTCCCTCAACGCGAGCTTTTATGCCACACACCCGACCCAAGGCGGGTTTAACGTCCATGCCGAGGACGAAATCAGTAAAATCGACCTGGCCTACGCCGCCTTTACCAGCAAAAGAGGAGCATTGATTCCCGACACCGAGGCCCGGCTTTTTTACATTTATTATGGCGACAGCCGCAGCGGTGTACAGGTGGTTGACAATCGCACCGCCGCCGCCCGCCCCTTGCTAAGCAACTCGAATTTATCCATCCATACCATTGGCACCCATCTGTTGACGGTCAGCAAACTAGGCCCTGGGTCGATTGACGGCCTAGTGTGGGGGGCTTACCAGTTCGGCGACTGGACCAACTTAAGTCAGAGTGCCTATGCCTTCGCCACGGAAGTGGGTTACCAGTGGACCGATGAATTCCTCAAACCCTGGATCCGAGCCGGTTACTCCATCGGCTCGGGAGACACCAACTCCAAAGACGGAACCCATGGCACCTTTTTCCAAATCATGCCGACGGTGCGCTTGTATGCCAAATTCCCGTTCTTCAACATGATGGACACGCAGGATGCTTTCACGCAGTTCATCGTGACACCGACGCAGAACACCAAAGTCGGGGTTGACTTCCATCATCTGATGTTGGCTGAAACCTCTGATTTATTTTATGGCGGTTCCGGGGCAACCTCGCGCACTGGGTCTTTAGGCTATTATGGCAGGGCCAGCGGCGGCAACGGCACAATTGGGCAAATGGTAGATATAAGTTTCAATCAAGCCATTAACAAGTACCTGTCTTGGGCCGCCTATTATGCCCATGTGTTTGGCAATGATGTGACTGGCAACGTCTACCAATCAAGAAACAGTGCCGACTACGGTTATGTGGAGTTTACCGCGTCTTTTTAAGATTATCAGCCCGTCAGTAAAGCAACATTTAGACCGGATTGTTTGCAAAAATACACGCTGTATAATTGTACATTTTTCGGGGTCGTCGGGGAATTCAATAAGCGCAAGGCATCAAAGCAGAACATTTTCCGGTTATTTGATCTATTTTTGTGCATGACTGCTAAGGTTGCCGTTTTTAAATTCTGGTGTGTCTTTTAAATATAAACAAAATCATAAAGATAAAGACATAATATAAATAGGCATAGCCTATGCATATAAATCAACGACACAACCAACCAATGGCGGTTTGGTTAATGTCGGACAAAGGCGTCCAGCGGTTAATCCTGCATGCAGGTTTTACCGCTAGATGCCTTTTTTATTACCCGCAAACCGGGCAAACCCATGGGAAGCAATCTCAGTGAACGCACAAACCAACAGACAGGGCTTGAACCCTCCCGCCAGTTCAATTGTGATAGGAGGATTGGAGAAAGACGAGGTTTCGTTAGGCTTCATTCCGCTCACGGATTGCGCACCCTTGGTGATCGCCCTGGAAAAGGGTTTTTTCAAGGACTTTGGTTTGCGGGCGACCCTGTCGCGTGAACCATCCTGGGCCAATATTCGCGACAAGGTGTGCTTCGGGTTGCTGGACGGGGCACACATGCTGGCGGGAATGCCGTTGGCCGCTTCCTTAGGTGCCGAGGCTTTTCGTGTGCCGATGGTGACGGGCTTTTCGATGGGGTTGAATGGCAACGCCATCACGGTTTCCAACCGCCTTTACCGGCGTTTGATGGAAACCGGCATCCCATTGCAGTCCCCGGCGACAGCCAACGCCTTAAAAAAACTTATCATGGAAGACAAGGCAAAGGGCATGAAACCCATGCGTTTCGCCATGGTGTACCCCTCGTCTTCGCACAATTATCTGCTGCGTTACTGGCTGGCCTCGGCGGGCATAGACCCTGATCGGGACATCCGCCTTACTGTGGTGCCGCCGCCACAGATGGCGGATTGCCTGCGCACTGGCTCGGTTGATGGCTATTGCGTGGGCGAACCTTGGAACGCAAGGGCCGTCGAGGAGGGCATAGGCCGTGTGCTGATCAACAGCGGCGAAATTTGGAACAATCACCCGGAAAAAGTTTTCGGGGTAACCCGTGAGTGGGCGGAAGCTTACCCGAACACTCACAAGGCGATTCTAATGGCTTTACTACTCGCGACACGTTGGCTGGATCAAGCGGAAAACCGTGCGGAGGCAGTCGAACTGCTGGCCCGCCCGGAGTATGTAGACGCGCCACCTTCGGCCTTGGCCGCCGGTTTGTTGGGGCGGTTTACTTATGGGCAGGGGGAAGCGCCCAAAGTGCAACCTGATTTCCATGTGTTTCATCGTTACGCAGCCAATTTCCCTTGGGCATCCCACGCCGAATGGATTTTGACCCAGATGCAGCGTTGGGGGCAACTGCGTGGATCCATGGATATCAAGCTTGCCGCTGCCAGCGTTTATCGACCGGAACTTTACCGTCAGGCCGCGTCAGCATTGGGGTTGACCTATCCGCCCTTCGACCGTAAGCAAGAAGGCTTGCACGGAACCCCCTGGTTGCTGGCTACCCAAACCGATTCCTTCATGCTGGGTGCGGACCGGTTTTTTGATGGCGGTGTATTCGACTGCTCCGAGTATCGCCCTAGCCAGATGTCGCTACATCCAACCACTAAACAGTCGGTCTTTAGTTAGAACTTGAGCCGCAACACTAAACGAGGATTTCTCATGAATTTAAAAGCATTTAAACAAGCCGGTCACTGGCCCACGCTGTTGGCAGCCTTTCTGTATTTTGATGTTTCTTTTATGGTGTGGGTGATGTTGGGACCGCTATCCCTCTATATCACCAAGGAACTGGGCCTGACTGTGGAGGAGAAATTCACCATCGTCGCGATTCCAATTCTTTGCGGAGCCTTTCTGCGCATGCCGCTAGGCATGCTGGCGGACCATTTTGGCCCGAAACGGTCTGGAATACTGGCGCAATTGACCGTCATCCTAGGCATGGCCTATGTATTCGTGTTCGGCTTGCATTCCAAGCTTGAACTGGAAGCATTGGGGCTAGTTTTGGGCTTGGCAGGCGCGAGTTTTGCCGTCGCACTGCCGCAAGCCAGCCGCTGGTATCCCCCTCATTATCAAGGCGTGGTGATGGGCATTGCCGGTGCTGGCAATATGGGCGTTGTATTGGATTCGATGATCGTGCCAACACTGGCGGAAAAATTCGGCTGGCAGGCAGTGTTCGGGTTTTTGTTAATCCCGCTATTGGTGGTGCTTCTGCTGTATGGCATCATGGTGAAGGACGCTCCGGAAAAGCGTAAACCGGTGTCTTGGGGCAACTATGCCGAATTGTTGAAAGATGCCGACAGTTGGTGGTTCATGTTTTTCTATTCCATCACGTTTGGCGGCTTTGTTGGCTTGGGCAATGCGCTGCCTTTGTACTTTACCAACTGGTATCACGTCTCCGGCGTCGCTGCCGGTTTGATGGTCGCCATGGTGGTATTTGCCGGTTCCATGTTCCGTCCGGTTGGCGGATTGTTGGCAGATCGCATCGGCGGTGTGCGATCCTTGCAAATGTTGTTTGTCGTCGTATCCGTGTGTTACGCGACGATTGCGATGATGCCCGAAGGCCCTGCCCCTGATGCCAGCCAAATGGCATCAGCCAAAGTGGCAGGATGGAGTTTGTTGGCCATGCCAAGCATCGCTTGGGCTTCCACGGCGATCTTCTTCTTCGGCACGATGGCCCTAGGCATGGGCAATGGCGCGGTCTTCCAGTTGGTACCCTTGCGTTTTCGCGGTGAAATCGGCGTGATGACTGGGCTAGTCGGCGCGGCCGGTGGCATGGGAGGGTTTTTCCTGGCAAAAACCTTGGGTGTCTCGTGGGGGGATTACCATAGCTTTGGGCCGGGCTTTTCGCTGTTCGCAGTGCTTCCGTTGTTGGGGTTGTTTGGCCTGTTGATGGTCAAAAGGCGTTGGCGCACCACCTGGGGCGCGGTTTCCGGGGCTAGGGTTTAATATTAACCGTAGGGGCAGGTTCAAAACCCGCCCTGTACAAATACCTCCAACTTATCAAAGGCGGGTTTTGAACCCGCCCCTACCATCCATTTACCATGAACGAACCCAAGCTCAACATCCAAGCCGGCTTCTCATCCCTGCAAGGGCGACGTGAGGACAATCAGGATTTTGTCAGCTTCACCCAGCCGGACAGCTTGGATTTGGGCTTGCACGGCATTGTTGCCATCGTGGCCGACGGCATGGGCGGGATGAAAGGTGGGCGTGTTGCTGCGGAAATCGCGGTGCGGATGTTTATCGAAGGGTTTTACAGTACATCTGAAACCCTAGGCGTGGAATTGGCGGCGGCGAAATCTTTGGACTCGGCCAATCGCTGGATACACGCAGTCGGTCAACGTGACCCGGAACTGGCGGGCATGGCGACAACATTCAGCGCATTGATTCTGCGCCATCGCCAAGCCCACTTGATCCATGTTGGCGATTCCCGCATTTACCGGCTGCGACTAGGCGTGTTGGAAAAGCTGACAGAAGACCACACGCTTAAACATCCCGACATGGATCACATCCTCTATCGGGCGGTAGGCATAGAAAACACGCTGTGCGCAGAATGCGTTGCTTTGCCATTGGAAGCCCACGACCGTTTTCTGTTGTGTTCGGACGGACTGCATGCGGTATTGCTTGAAAACGATCTACGCAAAGTGCTGTTAGAGCGCATGTCCCCGGAAGCCAGTGCACAAACACTGTCTGAGATGGCGTTCGCCAAGGGTAGCCAGGACAATATCACTGCCTTGGTGGTGGATGTCATTAGTTTGCCACCGCCCAACCGTGATGTGTTGCAAAATTTTATGGGTTCTTTGCCGTTGCTGGAACTGCCAAAGGCCGGGCAATCTGTGGACGGGTATTGGCTGGAAAAAACCATCTCCATTGGGAGATATGGCAGCCTGTTTTTAGCGCATGACCAACTCAACCAGAAGCAGCTTGTGTTGAAGTTCCCCCATCCCAAGCTTGCCACCGAGCGGGAATATTACCACGCCTTTGTGCGCGAAGCTTGGATAGGGGCCCGTGTCCACAGCCCTTGGGTTGCCGAAGTGATCGAAACCCCGCCCGGTCGCCAAAGCCGCTTGTATACGGTGATGCCATACTATGCCGGCAAGACCTTGGAACAATTTATTGCCCATTCCAGTTCAGTTTCGTTGAGCGTAGGCATAGCCATCGCCTTGCCTCTATGCAAAGCCATCCATGCCTTGCACCGGTTGCGCATCATCCATCGCGACATCAAACCAGACAATATCCTGTTGCTAGAAACCAGTGGCTTGAAACTGTTGGATTTGGGCGTTGCTCGCTTGCCGGCATGGGACGAAGATATCAACGCACCGATTCCCGGAACCGCTAGTTACATGGCCCCCGAGCAGTTCAAGGGCGAACGGGGTACGGTGGCAACAGACCTATTTGCCACAGGCGTGACGTTGTTCCGGTTGTTCGCGCAGGGTGTCTATCCGTATGGTGAAATCGAACCCTTTAGCACGCCGCGTTACCATGGTCGTGCCAAAAGCCTGAATCACTACCGCCCGGATTTGCCTAGTTGGTTGGATGCCGTGCTTGCCCGTGCCTTAGCCGTCGATCCCAAAGAGCGGTATGCCGACATCATGGAACTGGCTTATGAACTGGAAAACGGTTTGGCGAAAGGGGGGCAGATCAAGCCGCAGAAGCGTTCTTGGTACGAGCGGAACCCTTTATTGTTTTGGAAGCTGTTTTCGCTGTCGCTGTTTGGTTTGTTAATGGTCTGCGCGGGGAAATTGGTGCTTTTGTGCAAGTGATCCAGTGCGCGTCTTGACCTTGCCGCCCTCGCGGTAGGACTCGCGGAGCAGGATGGTAGTTTTGAGTTGCGGTTGGGTATGTGGGCTACAAACATGGCGACATTATAATAATATTTATCCGATCATCAATACCTTCGCCAAAAATCAGGCTGCTTTTGCATGAATCCTGCCGATTTCTGCGATTTGGAAAATGCTGTCGTCG
>QJPH01000256.1 GCA_003242955.1 Candidatus Methylumidiphilus alinenensis | reverse complement strand
ATTGCCCATTCGGTTCGCATAGACACGGTTGGCAATTTTCTCTGGATTGCGCGCATAGTCAGCCACTTTGACCGTGCGGAATTCTTTGGGGAACGTGTTTTCCAGACCCGAAGCACTGTAATCCAGATTCTCCACGAAATGAGTGAAACCTTCACTTTCATGGGCGGTTTGGGCAAGGAAGTGAGCCACGCGCAAGGGCGTGGAGATGGCGTATTTTTCCAATACAGCCGGAAGGCATTGGGCAAGCCCCTCGGCTACCTCTGGTTTGCAGGTGGGGGAAATTGCCATGATTTGGGATGCTTCGATTTTCATAAGTCACACCTAATTAGATTGTAATGGGTTGATAGCAATGACAAGTTACCAGTCACTAAACGCCTTGGGGCATTCGGGTGGCAGTATCCTAGCATCAAGCCTGTTTGACAATCGGAAAAATGCTGATTTTTGCCCTAGCAAAAATAATTCAGTTATCGCCAAAAAATCAGATTTTTTCCGATATACAAGACCAAGCCGACAGGTTTAGGCTAGAACCCGCAATGCCTGACCAACCCCCCTACCTCAGCCCCATGACGCGGACAGCGGAACAGGTCAGGCCAAAATCAGCTATCTGGATGCATACCGGGGCATCCTAACGAAGATTCCCCGGAGCGCGGCTTAACATACCAACGAGAAGACAAGATTATGACCACCAGCAAGAACCCCAAATCCACCCCAACGCCCACCCAGATTAGGACAGGCATTAGCAATGCGGCAGCGGATGTCAAACAGGAGTCTCTACAGATTGCCGCAGACATTAAGTCTGCGCCTTCAATCGCCCTCAAACAGCTTGAGGCGGATACCAAACAGATGCCGAAAAATTGCTGCGCCATCACCAACCAATGCACTATTCCCAACTATCCGTCGCCAGTGAACGTAGACTGGACTCTCGGCATCGTCGCGATTAGCGCCTCTTCGCTGAAAACCGCCACGACATCCGATACCAGCCTGAATATCGGCTACCAAGCACAGACCTTGCAGGCCTTGCCATTTTATGATGAAACCGAAATCACGGAAATGGAAACGAACTTGCTTGGGGAGGTCACGAACCCGCAATCGCGTGTTTCTAAGGATGGTGTGGACATACGGCAGTATTTTCTCGGCAGCCTGGATGAACTGATGGCAAGCAAGGGAGCGCAACTGGATCAATTGCTCGACCAACTGACCAGTCGTTGGAAAAACCTGGGCGAAAACCAGCAGAATGAAGATTTGACCAATGCCTATTCTGCCATACAAGCATTTTTGACCAACCTGAAAGGGACTTCAAAGGCAAGATCGCTGGCTGAGGTTTTCAAATTACTCGCCGAGTACCTGCAAAAACTTCCCGATGCCGAGAAGGCCAGCTTGTGGCAAGCCTTGGAGAAGCCTCTGAATTATCTGAAAAAACAGCCGTTTTTCAACACGCCGAAAACGCAAAAGGCCCTAAAGACAGTGGAGTCCAGCCTTAAAGCTTTGTTAGGCGCATTGGACATCCATTCGTGGGCGAATCTTGAGCTAGACATCAATAAAGCGGAGGCCGAGACAAAATCGACAGTACAAGAACAACTGCTGACCGCCGTGCAAGTGGCGATGCCCAAGGCTTGCGAAGCATTGGATGAATACATGCAGGAAAATGGACTGCACGTGGGGCAGGCTTTGGTGCAGTTGTTTGGCGAGCGCGTGGACGCTTGGCTATACCGCCCGGTGGGTTCCACCCATTTGGTGTTGCAAAGCGGCACGACCAAGCTCATTGTATTGGACGACTGGTTTGAAGGCGAAATGGTTTCCATCTACACGGTACTGTTTGCCCAGGCCAACAATCTGTTCCCAGTGCAGACGGTCGGCATGATGAAAGATTTCATGACTGGCCGATACGCCCCGTTCACGGTAGTGGGCATGGGGCCCGACACCGCCACCCAGCCCAGCCCCACTGTCAACGCCTTGATTTTTTACCAACAGATTTCCGCCTACCCCAGCAGCAGCATGGCCCAGCAATTTGGCGCGATTGCCACCACCCAGACGGCCAACGCATCAAGCCAACCTGACCCGGCTTCCGTTGTCAATCTCATTGAGGCACAGGTCAGCAGCTTTTTCCAGTCCACCACTGATTATCAAAACGTCACCTTGACGAGCTATGAGTGGGTTTCCAGCTACATCAAAACCTACCCGGATGCCTGGGCGCAATTTCAGATTAGCATCACTTTTTACCTGTGGGGCCCACCGGTACACCAAGGCGACGACCCTGAAAACATGGGTACGATTACATTGATTCAGCAAGATTGGACCAGCGGCCTTGCCAACTTAGCGAAGGGCAGCCATTACTTAATTTATTACAATCCGAAGGGCGACAATGCTGACAATGCTGAACAGAGTAATTCGGTGCCACTGTATTTTGCCAACGCCCAACTGGTATCTAGCCTAACCGAAGACATCCCGGTCATTTGCCTACAATTCATCTTTACCCCCTTGTCCACCTATACCAAAAGCTCATCGGATTACGGCACGGTCATCCCTAGCCTCAGCGGCAACCTCTACAACACACAAGTATTGGGTTATCCGGTTGACCCTACTGGCAAGCAAAAATTCGACTCGGCCATGAAGGAGTTTTACAACTCGACCGGTTTCAAGACGTTTATGGATATCATGAACGTGGGCATGTTGCTGCACTTCACCATCGAAGGCATGGTCAGTTTGTTTAACCTGTGCAAGAGAATGTGCACTCCAAAGAAACCGGGCGAGAAGGAAGAAAAAGCCGAAAAGAACGAAACAACAGAGCAAAAAGACGCTGAATCGCAAGAGGAGGTAGAAGAGGCCGTTAAGGAAAATAATGAAATACAAAACAAGAATGCTGTCGACACACAGAAACAGCTCAGCAATGCGGGCGACGAAAATTTTGACCCTAACGCAAACTTGAGCGAAAACCAGACCAGCTTGCAACAAAATGAGAATGCAGAAGGTAAGGATGCCGAGACAGATGCGAAGAAGAATGAAATTTCAGATGAACAAGGTCAACTCAACCAAGAGCAACAGGAAATATCTCAGGACGCGCAAGTCGGAACCACTTCACAACTAGAAACTGATGCAAATGCGGTGAAAGAACAATCCAAAACGCTCGATCAACAAGCAAAAAAACCACAAGATGTGAAGCAAACTCAGATTCAACAGAACGAACAAAGCATTCAAACCGACCAGACATCGATAAATCAATTAAATCAGGAGGATGCGAAGCAACTGAACACCGAAGAACAGGAACAAAACGAAGAAACTGAAAGTCAGTTCGAAGAAGAACAAACAGAGGAAGAAAATATAGAAAAATCAACAAAAGAAGTTAAGGACGATCCAGAAGAAATTCTCGGGGAAGCCGATAAAACGTAATCCCGTCCGTAACGTTTTGTGATTGGGCAGCAAGTCGGGCGCATCTCTTCGCATTGCGCCCGACGTTTGGATCGTTTCCACGCTCCTGCGCTCGTCGTTATACACAAGCCAGGGAAAGCCATCATTTCGGCAGGTATGCCGAAATGACGGCTTAACTAAATGGCAATGACACAGAGCATGTCAACGAGACATTGTAGCCCGGATGGAGCCGCCTGCGGCGTAATCCGGGAGAACGTTGGCCCAACAACCGTTATTTATATGCGAAAGGTTTCCGATAACGTCGATTCAACCGATGGATTAACATACCATGACCGATTTAACCAAACCCACCGAGCAGGACTTGGAGTCCGCCAAACTGCGTTTGCAAACTGCCGCAGAGTCCGCACACCTGCCAACCCCCGCTACGACCCTGCCAAAACTAGAGCAGGAGGCGACGAAACTGGAACAAGAGGCGGCAAGCCTGAAACCGGCGGCGGAGGCACTAGCCCCGAAGCTTGATGCCCAAGACCTGCGCAAAGACGCAGAGGGCAGGCTGACACCGGCCATGCAAAGCCAACTAGACACCACCGCCAAGAACCTGCAAGCGGGGGCGGCTAAGGCCGGGCAGGCCGTGGACACGCTCGAAGCCAAGCTGTGCCTGGTTACCCTCGACAACCAATTGGATGTCGACTTGCTGGTGTTCAACACCACCATGGCCAACCCGCCAACCACCGGCACACCCAGCACCGATGCCGCCGATTACCAAGCGATCTATACCCTCTGTTGCCAAGTCAAAGCCTTGGGCAAGCAGGTGTTCCAAGCGCCAGAAGCCTTAAGCCGCTTGGTGATTTGCCGGGCCAGCGACAATTTTCCGCTGCAATTGTTCATCCCGCCCTTGTTATCCGATTTTTCCCTAACTACCATCACCCAAGCCGATGTAGACCAATGCCAACAGATGTTTCTGTTCTACCAACAGGTGATGGGCCAGCCCTATTCGCCGGAGGTTCTGCAATTCAGCGAGTTATTTCTCAACGCCACGGATGCCGGACAGTTGGAGACGCAAGTGCAGACGTTTTTCGCCGACAATGGCATGCCGGGTTGCAATTATGGGCAGTGGAACATCGTCAGTTATTGGGCCAATAACGATCTTCATGCCTGGGACGGAACCTATTATTGCTACCTGGCCCCGACGGCGACGGGCAAACTGGTGCTGCCGCAAACGTCCTGCGCCACGTTGACTATCAGCAACGGCGCGGCGTTTTACCAGCCCACCGCCCCAAACCAGCAAGGCACAGGGGATTTTCTGTTTGCCAACAGCATCTTGCAATGGCCGGGGGCAAGTGCCACCCAAGGCTTGTATTTGACCGCGATTCCCCGCAGCCTGTCTTGGGAGGGGCAACCCAGCCTCATCAAGCTCTGTTTTGTCGGCGATTTGTTTGGCCAGAGCATCATCGGCCAGCCTTATGAAACACCCACGCTGCCGTGGTGGGTGGTGGCCTACGACATGGCCTATGAGAGTTTCAAAGTGGTGCAACTGGCCATGGTGATGAAAATGGCCTCGGATTTGCTCGGCGGGACCATCAAACTGGCAGGCCAGTTGCCTGGCTTGATCAACGGCTGGGTGCAGTCGATCAATAACAAACTCAGCGGCTTGAGCTGTTCCGCCGACCCGGCGGCCGATGTCGGCGAGGACGTGGAGACGATCAATGTGGATGTAGACACCGACACCGATACCGACACGGTGGATATCACTGACACCGACACCGATACCGACACAGTGGATGTCACCGACACCGACGAAGATGTGGATACCGATGTGGATGTCGATGTGGACGACGATGTGCTTGCGGTCATCGACACGGATGTGAATGTGGACATCGACACCGACATCGACACGGACACCGACACGGACACCGACACGCATACTGACACGGATACCGACACGGATATCGTCACGGACACCGACATTGACACCGATATCGACCTGAAGCCGGGCGGCATCAAAGCCACGCTGGCGAAGCTGGGCGGCTGGATCATGAAAGAAGGCTTTCCCATGCTGGCGAAAAACCTGGCCATCATGGGTGCTTTTGTGTCGGTGCAAGAAGGCTTGAAGGCTTGGGGTTCCGCCGCCGCGCAAGACATGCAGAACCTGGCCCCGGAACAAACGGCGGGGCTGGGTTTGCTGGTCAATTACATGCTGAACCCGGCCAATTCCATCACCACGCGCTGGACCACTTTCGCCGATTATGTGCAGCAATCCCAAGCCCCCGCCACGGATATCGGACAACTCCAAGTTGGGGCGGAAAGCCAGCAGGTGCTGCTCAATAGCATCGTGACCACCCAAGACCCGACCGAAGATGCCGCCGCTAGCGCATGGACTTGGCCGTCGTCGACGGAACAGGCACTGGTTGAGGTGCTGCTGCAATTCCAAAGCCCCGCCACCAATTACCAAGCCTATCTGGTGCTGGCGTATTACACCTATCAAGGCAACCCGCTGCCGATCAAAGTCGGCTGCAACGTCGCCCTGAAGGCCATGGCCGCTGTCAGCCAGCCCACGCCGAACCCCAATATTAGCTATGCCAGCATCAATGTGATGGTCAGCACTGGCACGGGATGGAAGGAACCGGTATGGCTAGGCCAGTCGGTGGCCAACCCGGGTGGCTTGGCGCTGGTGGAGTACAACAGCCTGTTGTACATGGCATTCACCGGGCCTAACCAATTGCTTAATCTCTGGTCCAGCAGCGACGGGCTCCAATTTAGCAATCAAATCGTATTGCCTTATGTCAGCGTCGGCGCACCCGCGTTAGTGGTGATCGACACCCAGTATGTCAACAACCAATTGTTCCTCGCATTCAAAGGGCTGGACGGAAAGCTCTACCTGTGCTATTCAGCCGATGGCAGCACTTTCAGCACACCGATCAGCGTACCGATGTTCCCGAGAGACCCAGCCGCCATCACCGGTAGCAGCGGCCCGTCGCTGGGAGTGGTCGTATGGCCCTGTTACAATGCGGAGAAGCAACTTTTCAACGAACAGTTCCTTTATATGCTGGTAACGGGTTCGGATGGCACTGTCAGGAATAGTCATATCAGTTCGACAGCTATTGCCGACGAAGAAAAACCAAACAATTCAAACCCCGACTGGTATTGGAGCCTAAAGGGGTGCGGTCCCCAAGAAATATCGTGCCTCACGCAAACCGCCAAGGCGCCTCCCCCGCCGAGCTCGGCCATCAGCAAAAATGGGATTCTAACCAGCCCGCTTACCTCTGCGGACGGTAAAGCCTTGCCGCCTGGGATTGTTCAGTTTAATGGCTACACCTATCTGGCTTTCTGCACAAACGCGGCAAGCGGGGAAGGCTTCAGTGTTTGTATCTGTCCCACCTATATGGGTACTTTCGGCAACCCCGTGTTTTTCGGCGGAGAGAAAGTGGCCAGCAGCCTCAGTCTCGCCGCGAACGGCACCGCGACGCTAAATGCCTTGTATATCGACGGCGGCACACTGACCCTAGCCTCCAGTGCCGACGGGCTGAACTTCACCACGGCCACGCTAGGCCAAGGCACACAAGCCGCGCTGGCAGCATTTAACGGTACGTTGATTGTGGCATTCACCCAAGCCGCCACGGCTGACCAGACTTCCGGGGGGGGAGCATGAACACGAACACCAACTTCCCCACGCCGCAACAACACGCGTCAGCCTGGGAGTCCTTGGCCCGCGCCATCGCCACCCGCGCTGGCAAGGTGATGGAAACCGCGCCCACTATTCCGCCGTCGGTGGTGGGCGAGTTGACCATCATCGGCTCCGGCATTGAGTCGGTGGGCTTCACCTTGGGCGATGAGGACTTGCTCCGCACCGCCGACGCGGTGTTTTTCTGCGTCGCCGACCCGTCCACCGTGGTGTGGGTCAAATCCATCCGGCCCGATGCCTACGATTTGTATGTGTTGTACGACGACAGTAAGCCGCGTTACACCACCTATATGCAAATGGCGGAGTCCATGCTGCATTTCGTCCGGGAAGGCAAGAAAGTCACCGCCATTTATTACGGCCACCCCGGCATTTTTGTTCTGGCCACCCACCGCGCCATCCTTATCGCCCGCCGGGAAGGGCATAAGGCAGTCATGCGTCCCGCCGTCTGTGCCTTGGATTGCCTGTGCGCCGACCTTGGCGTGGACCCCTGCCATCCCGGCATGCAAACCCACGAAGCCACGGACATGCTGATCCGTGGCCGGATACCGGACACCAGTCTGCATGTGGTGTTGTGGCAGGTGGGCCTGATCGGCGAAATGGGTTACCGCCGCCAAGGCTATTTGAACCAGAACTTCTCGGTGTTCATCGATTATTTGCAACAACACTATGGCGAGGATTACCCCGTCACCAACTATGTCGCCTCGCGCTACCCGACCATCCCGCCGATGATTGACACCTTGCCACTGTCGGCACTGCACGACCCGAAAAAGCAAGTGCAAGTCACCGGCATCTCGACTTTTTATCTGGCCCCGAAACTGGCGGCGGAGTCCGACCCGTCCATGCTGGAACGTTTGGGGATGCTCAAGCCGGGGCAGACCGTCCGCCCCGCCGACGGGCCGTTGCGGGAAATCGGCCGCTATGGCCCACGCGAGCGCAAGGCGTTCGAGTCCTTCGCTAAATTCCGCATACCCAAGGCATACCAGTGGCAAAACGATACCGCTGCCAGCCGCTTTATAATAGCCTTGCGGCAGGATTTCAGCTTGCGCGAGCTATATGCCAGCAACCCGCAGGCCGCGCTGGACTCCCCGGCCTGGCGCGGTTTGAGCCAACGGGAGCGCAGTTTCCTAGCCCGCCGCGATGCCGGGTCGGTGCAGGTCGCTGCCAAGGGCTTGGGAGACTCGCCGGCGGAAAACCGGGCATTTTTGGATGCCTTGTTCAACCAAAAGGCGTTTTTGACCCAGTTTTCCCGCCGTTTGGCGGCGGGCGGCAAAGACCCGCGCCAAACCTTGGGGGACTGGTCGGCAAGCCAAGGCTTCCCGCTGGACTGGGCGCGTTTGCGCGGGGATAAAGATTGGATGGCACGGCATCATTTGTTCCCTTGGGCCGGGGCTTACCAAACCAAGGACGGTCAGCTGTTAATGCTCACCGGCGACGGGCCTAAGGCCAAGCTGTGGCTGGACGGCTCGCGGGTGCGCAGCATTAGCTACCGCCTCGGCGAGTTGCACTGGCAGGCCAAGGGTGGCGAGAACGGTTTTTTCAAAACTGATGTGGACCTCGCTGGACGGCGACGCTTGGTCGGCGCACTATGGCCGGATGGTGAGGTGGCGGCACCCCGCCACCGGTGTATAGCGCTGGAAGCGGAACCGGGGACACAAAATCTCAGCCAAGCTTTGGGCCGTTACCTGTCGGCTGACTCGCCGGATGCCTTGGACATCGAGGTGGCACAAACGGCGGAACGCGGCCGCCATATCCAAGTGGCGCTCAACGGCAGCGTCTTAGCTGGCCCTGTGGCCTATGCCGGACGCAAACTGACGGTGGGCAGCCGCACGTTTGAGTTGGCATCGAACGGGCCTGGTGGGCCGGGTATATGGATTAGGCAAGCGTTGCTGCCCCCTGCCCTAGCCTGCGAGTACGCCGTCAGCACCGTCGGCGGCGGCGCATTGCAAACTTTCGCCTTGTCCGCCGAAACGGTTTGGGTGAATGGGCAGACACCTGCCGTGTGGGACCGGCAAGGGACCACCATCGCCTGGCACGGTGGGCCTACGGCTTGCCCTTCCGGGCAAGTGACGCTGATTGTGGATGCCGCCACCCTCTGCCCTGGGGTGTTCGGTTTGGTCGGAACCAGTACCGGCGATGTCCGCAAGTGTTTCGGCCAGGCCAGCCTGCCGCCGGATGCGTACTGGCCTGACCCGCAATTTGGCCTGTCAGCCACGGCTTGGAAACATTATCTCACCGCTGCCACCCAAGGCGCGGGGTTCTTTTGGTATCCGTGGGAAAAAGCCAGCATGGCCGCCAAACTGGTCAACACCCGTTTGTCAGGTTTGATGCCATGAGAAACGACGAAGCGGCCCCCGTCGGGTTACGGTGGGCACGGTGGCAATGATTATGGGCAAGATTTTCCTATGCGCACCTAACAGTCATGCAATGGAAAAGGGGGGCTAGGGGGATTTCTGGGCAATGCTGTTGAATTAGTAACGGCGTTAGGCCGGAATAAGCCCGCACTAGCGGGCGTTTCCGGCGAACTGACAGCAATTCTCATTTTGGCAAAGATTAATAAGGGCGGGTTTGGAACCCGCCCCTACGCAAGAAATTTATTTTCATATTATCAATGAATTATAAACGGGATACGGGACAACGATTCGTAGGGGCGGGTTCCAAACCCGCCCGGTTCTGTTCAAAATGAGAATTGCTGGCGAACTGACGGGCCGAATGCCGGAAACGGTCGTCGCACGACTTTATTCCGGCCTACATCCAACCCTTTTCACAACAGGATTGGGATTTCTGGAATGGATATAGAAAACGCTGTAGGTGATGAGGTACGCACAGCGTAGCCTACTTGGATACCGTGCTTTCATGGCAACCCCCCGAGCTACGTTGCTATAAGTTTTCTTAGTATTTTCTTAAAAAATGCTTTTATATTCTTATATAAAAATCAGATTTTTTCCTATATACCTCGTGTTTTTACCCGCATATCATATGTTTCAACCTCTTATTTCAGCATAACCGTTTACTGCATTTGGCCCAAATGGCAAGTCGATAAAAATATATGCGGATGATAGGCAAACTTCCCATTTTCAGAGGGCCGTCACGGGCGTCATATACTTCATAGTAGAGGTTGCGCGTCGGTTTATCGGTCTCAAGCAACTTAAACCGAGGTAAATTATCATGTCAACAAATCCCTTCCCTTATAACTCAACCGTCCAAGGAATCACCCTTACAACGGGTTCATTGGCTGGAACGACATTAATCATATCAGCCTACTCAAATGGAATAACGGCTGGACAGATTCAACCTTCATCACCTCAATCAATAAGCAATAGTATAGCTATTTTGGGTAAGCTGTTCGAGTCAGGAAGTAGCACAACAGCCCTGTCATTTCTGTTTGACCCGAGTGGAACTCAGGAACCTCCCTATTATTTTCTGCTAGGTTCAGAAGGAACCAATCTGTATCTGTATTCGATCACACCGGCCACAACCTACGACAGCGATGGTAATCTTGACTTTAATGCGGACAATGTGAGTTCCTTAGGAGGAATCACCCAACCGATTGATGCAGCCATCACCGATATTTTATTTTACCCCCCTACCAATCAACTCTTTGTCACCAGTAGCAACGGTAATATTTATGGCTTCTCGGTCAGTTACAATTCTGACGGTTCGCCAAACATCACCTACGAATGGGCCAATAAAATATATTCTAGTAGCACATCGGGTGGCATAGTGACCATGGCACTGGCTTACTTAACACCCAAAGATCCAAATGTGATAGTCAGCGGTTTAACCAACGGAGAAACCAGTGCTTCATTTTATTTCCCGATATCTTCCATGAACACCAATGCAACGGATTATCTATGGTACACCGTTAATAGCTTGGCCACAGTAGTTGATCAAACCAACCAGATTGTTTATACTGCGACCCCGAATTCAGTGTTTGCCCATTCATTTGATGGTTTTCAGACTCAACCAATAACCATTTGGAATCCTGACTCACAACTTATCATGTCCATGGCGGGTTCACTAGAGCCTCCGACGCCAAGCGATGAATCCGCCATTGAAAATACATCAAACGGGGGTTTTTACATTTATGATCCACAATCAAAATCGGCGGATTCACTAAGCTATCAGAATCTTCATCTCAAACAATATTCTCAAGGCGCGTTGTTCATTGGAACGGCTAGCACTGCATCCAGCATTACCGATACATCTAACGGGAGTATTTATAATTATTATCCACAATCAAAAGAGGTTTCGGTTTTTCAGGATAGTAATCTACCAGTGCCTCCGTACTCAATTTGTGCGGATGACAATCTTCATCTCTTGGTGAATGGCGGTTCAACTGGACTCTACTACTATACCATTGCTTACAAACCACCGATTCCGGAGAGTTCTGTACTGATACCTAATGGAAGCGCCTCTTCATCGCAATCTTCTACAGGGACATTGGAGAGCTTGATAGAATTTAATTTTTCAGGCAAGCGTTCACTCCCCTTAGGAGCGTGATCATCCTGCCCACAGAAATGGCGGTCAAGATGACCGCGCTCCCAGGCCCCCGCTCCACTGCCATTAAGTTAAGCCGTTCGTGGTGAGCCTGTCGAACCATGAACGGTTTAGCAATCAATGCTGTAGGATTTTCTGTTCACCCTTCGACAGGCTCAGGGCGAACGGAAAATCCTTAACTTAATGGCAGGGAGGCCCCCGCTCAGGGTATGCGATGGTCGTCCGGGGTGTTACAGGGCGATGCGCTAGTCTTGCAACTAGGTTGCAGTGACGGACAGGGAGTGCACATAGAGCAAAGACCCTCGCGGATGGCAAAGCGGGTTAGCTCGGCAATGCCGGCGATGTGCAGTTTATCCATGATATGTTCGCGATGGGAGGCGACAGTCTTTTC
>QJPH01000384.1 GCA_003242955.1 Candidatus Methylumidiphilus alinenensis | reverse complement strand
CATTCCGGTCATTGCCAATGGCGAAATATGGACCGTGGATGACTATCGGCGCTGCGTTGAAATCAGCGGGGTGAAGGATGTCATGCTGGGGCGCGGCATGATTGCAAACCCTGCCTTGGCGCGGATGATCAAGTTAGGCGGTGAGGCCGCTCTGAATTGGGCTGATTTGCAAGTTTTGTTGCAAGACTTCTGGAAACTGGTGGTCCAGCGCACCCAACCGAAAACCCAGTGTGGGCGCATGAAACAGTGGCTTAACTATCTGCGCATTGCCTACCCGGAAGCGGAAGATGCCTTCTTGGCTTTGCGCCGCGTCACCTCACCGGAAGAATTAGAATTTAGGCTGTTTGGGCAAAAGTTGTCATTCCGGCAGGGATTGCCGGACAAATCGGCAGGATAGCCGATTTGCTTAGGCTAGCCGCCCGAAGGGTTCGGGACAGGGAAGTCCCGAATGCATCCAGTCGCCATGGAGGGCAACAAGCCGCCCCCTTACAAGTATTTGATCCAAGCAATTTTCAGCCCAGAGTTTCACCTCCCTGTGTTCTGTGTTAAAAAAAGTACCAATTTTCTAACGGCGCTTAAGCTTGTCACTCGTTCACAGTATGATGAACATCTTGATAAAGATGTCATAAAATCTACCTCACGGAAGGTGATTGGTAAAAAGCAGATTACGATTGAGCAAATCAATTATGAGGATTACTGATCCCGTGAGTGCATATCTCGGCGCAATTATGCTAAAGTTTACAAAACTACTAGGTTAATTCTATCCATGCATATCGACACTCTTATCAAAGCGCACTGGATCATACCCGTGGAACCCCATGCCAAGGTTTACGAAAACCACGCCATTGCCATCCAAGGCGGCAGGATAGTGGGAATTCTTCCATTTGCACAGGCGCTTGCCGATTTTGACCCAGAAAATATAGAAGAACTACCCGGCCACGCCCTGATTCCGGGCTTGGTCAATACCCATACCCATGCCGCTATGTCATTATTGCGTGGCAACGCCGACGACCTGCCATTGATGGAGTGGCTGGAAAACCATATCTGGCCATTGGAGCGGCGGTATGCGGGGGAGGCTTTCGTTCGCGAGGGTACCGATCTGGCCTTGGCCGAGATGATACGCGGCGGGGTCACCTGTTTCAATGATATGTATTTTTTCCCTGATATTGCAGCACGCCAAGTGATTCAATCGGGAATGCGGGCGACGTTAGGAATGATACTAGTCGATTTCCCAACAGCGTGGGCCAGCGGCCCGGACGAATACTTGTCCAAAGGACTTGCCCTTTACGATGCCTTGCGCGACGAACCCCTTGTCAATGCAGCCTTCGCGCCCCATGCACCCTATACAGTCTCCGACGAACCCTTGGCCCGGATGCGAATCTTGGCCGAAGAGTTGGACTGCCCCATCCATATGCACCTCCATGAAACCGCTGACGAGGTGCGGCGAGGCCGGTCCTCACACGGCATGAGGCCATTAAAACGCCTTGCCCAATTGGACTTGTTGGGGCCAAGATTCATTGCCGTGCATATGACCCAATTAGACGACGAAGAAATCGGGTTTTTCGCACAATTCGGCGGTAGCATAGCCCATTGCCCCGAGTCCAACCTGAAACTGGCCAGCGGCTTTTGCCCCGTTGCCAAACTGCTGGATGCCGGTGTCAATGTGGCCTTGGGCACTGACGGGCCGGCGAGCAACAACGACCTGGACATTCTTGGCGAAATGAGAACGGCTGCATTGCTGGCTAAGGGCGTGGCAGGTGATGCCCGTGTGGTTCCTGCGGCCACTGCCCTGCGCATGGCGACCCTCAATGGCGCAAAGGCGTTGGGGTTGGATCAAGAAATCGGTTCTTTGGAAGTGGGCAAGTCTGCCGACATTGTGGCCATAAATTTAAGCGATATTGAAACCCAACCCCTGTTCGATCCGATTTCCGATATCGTCTATGCTGCCAGCCGCCATCAGGTCAGCGACGTCTGGGTCGCCGGTCGCCGACTGCTCAACAATCGTGAACTCACAACCCTTGACCGCAGCGACATAATCTCCAAGGCTTTGGCTTGGCGCGAGCGGTTGAACTCAACGAATCTAGCCTGAGATAAGCAAACTATGACAAGCACCGAAAACGTCCATCAACACGAAATTCACAAATTTGGTTCCCAGGCAGGACGCTGGTGGGATCCTGACGGCGAGTTCATGACCTTGCATAGGGTCAACCCCTTGCGGCTGCAATTCATCCATGCCTATGCCGAGGTTGAGGGTAGGCGCATTGTCGATGTAGGATGTGGCGGTGGCATACTTTCCGAAGGTTTGTTCCGCATGGGTGCGGAGGTGTCGGGCATAGACTTGAGCGAAGAACTGCTCGACATAGCCGACCTGCATGGAATGGAGTCTGGAACCCAAGTGAAATATCGTAAGGTCAGTGTCGAGGCTTTGGCTGATGAACAGCCTGCTTCGTTTGATGTAGTGACCTGCATGGAAATGCTGGAACATGTACCCAATCCAGTGTCCGTGGTCAAAGCCTGTGCCAAACTTGTCAAACCGGGTGGGAAGGTGTTTTTCTCCACCCTCAACCGCCATCCAAAAGCCTATTTATTGGCTATTTTGGCGGCGGAGCATATCCTGCGGATGATCCCCACAGGTACTCATGACTACAACACTTTCATCAAACCTTCGGAACTGGGTCGCTGGGCGCGGGAAGCAGGCTTAGAACTATTGGGCATGGAGGGTGTTTCCTACCATCCGTTGACCCGGCAATTCAGCCTAGGCCGTGACATTGATGTCAACTATTTGGCTGCATTTTTGCGGACTGAGGATTGAGCGTGATGGAAAGGAAATCTCTAAGTGGCGTGTTGTTCGACCTCGACGGTACTCTATTGGACACCGCCCCTGATCTGGTCTATGCGTGCAATGCCGCTGCCTTGGAAGCCGGACTGCAACCACAAGACTTAAAAGCCCTGAGACCGATGGTTTCCAATGGTGCCAGTGCGATGTTGCAACTCATGCTGGAAGGGCAGGAAACCGATGTTGATTTTGATAGTCTGCTGGATCGAATGCTCAGTCTCTACCAAGACCACATTGCCGTCCACACCCGTTTTTTTGACGGCATGGACGGTGTGTTGGACGAATTGGAAAACCGTGGTTTGAGTTGGGGGATCGTTACCAACAAACTTGGTTGCTACACCGATCCGCTATTACAGAGCCTTGATCTTTTTACCCGGACGGGTTGCGTTATTAGTGGCGACACGTTGCCGCAAATGAAGCCGCATCCCATGCCGATGTTGGAAGCCTGCCGTCGCATTGGCAGCAAACCAGCCGAGTGTGTTTACATCGGCGATGCCCGACGCGACATTGATGCGGGTAAAAACGCCGGCATGGCAACCCTTGTGGCGCTTTATGGGTACATCCCAGAAAATGATCCTCCCCATCATTGGGGTGCCGATGGCCTATTGAGCAAACCCATTGACCTTTTGGCGTGGTTAGACGGTGAATTGGAATGAATAACCTTAGTCCCGGTAAGGTACTTTACGGGCGTGTCATTTTAATCAGCGGTGCAGGCGGCGGTCTTGGGTCCGTGGCGGCAAAAGCCTGTGCTGCGGCAGGGGCTTGTGTGGTTTTGCTGGATAAAGCCGTAAGCCCAATGGAAAAACTCTACGACGAAATATTAGCGGCGGGTCACACCCAGCCGGCCATTTATCCGTTGGATTTGGATAAGGCCACGGAAGCAGACTATGCCGAATTGGCTGATATCCTTAACAGTCAGTTTGGTTTGTTGCACGGTTTGTTGCACAGTGCCGCCGACTTGGGCGTGTTGGAGCCGCTGGCCGACATCAAGTCTGGCCAATGGGATCGACTTTTGCGCATCAATCTATCGGCTGCCCAAGGCTTGACCAGGGCGGTGTTGCCATTGCTGCAACGTGCGGGGGACGCTTCAGTGGTGTTCACCAGCAATTCTTCCGCCCGCTTGGGCAAGGCTTACTGGGGGGCTTACGGTGTGGCTGACATTGCCTTGGAGGGCATGGCACGAATGTGGGCAGATGAGTTGGCAAGTGCGGGCCTCGTCCGTGTCAATATTTTTGTGCCGGGTCCGGTGAATTCGCCTTCTCGCCGGAAAACCCACCCAGGCGAATTGCCGGATGAAAATCCTGTGCCAGAAAGCTTGGTAGCCCGTTACACCTACATGTTTGGACCCGAGAGCCTAGGTATCAACGGGCAAATCATTGAAGGTCCAGTTTGATTCTAATCTAAAAGAGAGCCACTAATGTACGGTCGTGAAAGCATTGTCTTGCAACGGGATGTGAGTGTTGTCCAAATCCCTGATGGAACGCAGTCCAACCTGCCCAAGGGACACATAGTGACCCTATTTCAGTCCTTGGGCGGCAATTATACCGTCACCACCGAGTACGGTCATATGGTACGCATCGATGGGGAAGATGCCGATGCCTTGGGAAAGGAACCGCCTTTCTTGAGCCACTTGGAAACCGGCGAGGAAGCCGAAGCCGTGGAAAAGAACGCTTGGGAAGTGATGAAAACCGTTTTCGACCCGGAGATTCCAGTGAACATTGTCGATCTGGGGTTGGTCTATCTTTGCCGGGTCACGCCCCTTCCCGAGGGCGGCAACGCGGTAAATATCATTATGACCCTCACTGCCCCCGGTTGCGGCATGGGCCCTGTACTCCAGCACGATGTGGAAGCTGGTGTCAAAGGCTTGCCTGGGGTGGCGCGGGTCAATGTGGAAGTGGTTTTCGACCCGCCTTGGTCTAGGGATATGATGTCGGAAGTAGCCAAGTTGGAATTGGGGATGTTTTGATGGACCCGTCGAAGATTGGGAATTGATAAGGCTTCGCCATTCGGCGGACGGATAACCGGTTTTGGACCCATAGCGATTCGCTGATCGAGGATTATCGAAAAACCTACCCGATTGAGGCAGGGCTATTCGATTACAATCGGTTTGAAAATCGGTAAAATTGCATTGCCGAATTTATTCGCCCCTCACTTGTGTTTTTACGTTGCGTCGTTGCGCCGTTGCGTGAGACCTTTTTTTGACTTTCTCGCAATGCGGCATGTCATTTAATGGGCAAAGATTTTTTGTCTCACGCAACGGTGCAACGACGCAACGTTAAGAGCAAAGCAGAATCTACAAGGTACGCCATATACTTAAGCTTGCCATCCCCTTCGACAAGCTCCTAGTAGCTTGGATGCCGGATGTATTCGGAGTATCCTTGTCTCTACGTTTCACGCCAGTGGGAATTTCTGCCTATGAACGTGCATACATCAGTTAGTAAATTACTTAAGGAGGCTTTTATGCAATTGACTCGCCAGCCCGCAGTTGCCGGGACGTTTTATCCGGCAGACAAACATCAGCTTCAATCCATGATCCAGAGCTATCTGGACCACACAACGCCAACCGGCGGCTTGCCCAAGGCAATAATCGCCCCCCATGCGGGCTATGTGTATTCCGGCCCGGTTGCCGCGAGCATCTATGCAAGGCTAAGCCAAGGGCGTGGGCGAATCAGCCGGGTTGTGTTGCTCGGGCCTGACCACCGGGTTGGATTTCGTGGCTGTGCGTTGAGCAACGCCTTGTGGTTCGCCACACCCTTGGGCGAAATCCCCATAGACACTGATGCAGCAAAACTCCTAGCCGATTTGCCCTTCGTGCATAAACTGGATTTACCGCATGAACAAGAACATAGCCTAGAAGTCCATCTGCCATTCCTGCAAGAAGTGCTGGGTGTGTTTTCTTTAGTGCCCATCGTGGTGGGCGATGCCTCCCCCGAAGAAGTAGCCCAACTTCTTGATGCGCTGTGGGGAGGGGATGAGACGCTTATCGTCATCAGTTCCGACCTGAGCCACTACCACGACTATGCTACGGCAAGGCGCATGGACAAGGCCACTTCCGAGGCTATCGTCGCGATGCGCCCTGAAGACATCGGTTTTGAGGATGCTTGCGGACGGCTGCCGGTCAGCGGTTTGCTGATCGCCGCCAAAAAACGTGGCATGAAAGCCGAAACCATAGATTTGCGCAACTCCGGCGACACCGCCGGACCGAAAGACCGGGTGGTCGGGTATGGTGCCTATGCCTTCGAATAAGTGTTCCTTAAGCGAGGAACAGCAGCGTTACCTGATGGACTTGGCATGGCAGTCCATCCGCCACGGGCTGACTCATCGCAAGCCTCTGCCCGTTGACTTGGCAAGCCTGGCACCGGAGTTGAAAACCCTACGCGCCACCTTTGTCACCCTGCAAAAACAAGGCGAGTTGCGCGGTTGCATCGGCAGGTTGGAAGCCGCGCGTCCTTTGGCGGAAGACATCGCCGAAAATGCCTATGCCGCCGCATTTCAAGACCCCCGTTTCCAGCCCTTGCAGCAAAGCGAACTAGAGAGACTGGAAATCCATCTCTCCCTGCTGACCCCATCCGAGCCGATGGCATTCTCCTCGGAACAGGACTTGCTCGGCCAGTTGCGGCCAGGGGAGGATGGGCTGATTCTTGCCGAAGGTTCACGGCGTGGTACGTTCTTGCCTTCTGTTTGGGAGCAACTGACTACGCCTAGGCAATTTCTGGAACATCTCAAACTCAAGGCGGGCCTTCCCGCAAGTTATTGGTCCAATTCGATAAAAGCTTGGCGTTATCGAACTGAGGTCATTGAATAGTTCATGCCAAACCGACTCGGTTTTAAAAACCGAGTCGGTTTTATAAAAATAAAGCTTGTAATCGAAAAATAAATACTGTATTTTCTTGTTGGGTTTGTTAAGAACCGCGACTAGCCAGTATCAGTGTAAGTTCGATTTTTCTGATTTATCCCTGCTCTAAACTTCCCGCTTCACCGCAACACCCGCGCGTCACTTTTTCATTCCTTAACGGGAACCACCCTTCTGCCCCATCTGTGCAGAATACTAACGGGAAACATCATGGTCTCTGGTTTGCTTTCACTCTCTGTTTGGCAGCTCGTCGGGGTCGGTTTGATACTGACCCATATCACCATCGCGAGCGTAACTATCTACCTCCATCGCTGCCAAGCCCATAGGGCGTTGGATTTGCACCCTGTCATGAGCCATTTTTTTAGATTTTGGCTATGGCTCACCACCGGTATGGTCACCAAAGAATGGGTCGCGGTGCACCGGAAACACCATGCCAAATGCGAAACCAAAGATGACCCCCATAGCCCCATTGTTTTAGGCATAGGCAAAGTCTTGTACGAGGGCGCGGAACTTTACAATGCCGCAAGGCACGATGCCAATAACCTGGACAAATATGGTGTCGGCACACCGAATGATTGGCTGGAACAGAATCTCTACAGCCCTTGGCGGAACTGGGGCATCATTTTAATGCTGATTGTCGAGGTGGCTTTGTTCGGCCCTCTGGGACTTACGTTGTGGGCCATACAGATGCTGTGGATACCCCTCTGGGCAGCCGGTGTCATCAACGGTCTAGGCCATTATCTGGGCTACCGCAATTTCGAGACCCGGGATGCATCGACAAACTTAATCCCATTAGGGCTTTTCATCGGCGGGGAAGAATTGCACAACAATCACCACGCTTACCCTTCTTCGGCTAAATTATCTGCCCGTTGGTACGAGTTTGACCTTGGTTGGGGCTATATCCGCATGATGTCGATGCTAAAGCTGGCCCATGTCAAAAGGGTTGCCTTGGAATCCAAAATCGACTGGGCCAAGCCCATGGCCGATGCCGAGACGGTGATGGCCGTATTGAAAAACCGCGTACATGTCATGGCACTCTATAGCCGCAACGTGATTGATCCGGTGTTGAATTTGGAAATCAAGCTTGCAGACTCAAAAACACGAAAATTACTGAAAAAAGCGAAACCCCTGGTCAACGGGAAAGCTTTCCGCCCGGACAACCTCATTATCGGCGAATTGGCAACCGCATTAGAAGCAAGTCAAACCTTGGCGACGGTCTACCGGTTCAAGCAGCAACTGCGGGAATTATGGACCAATGCCGGATTAAGCCAGGAAAAGCGCTTGGAAGCCTTGTGCGAATGGTGCAGGCTGGCCGAGGAAACTCGCATCCAGTGCCTAGAGCAGTTTGCACTGACACTGCGGGGCTATTCGGTGATGCAACCGGTTTATTGAGCCTTTTTTCCGTAGGGGCGGGTTCCAAACCCGTCCCTACAATAAGTCAATTCTGCCGTGCCAGATTGCCGTAGCTTTGCACAAAACGTTAGCGACGGGGTTTCAAACTCCGTCGCGCCCAGTTTTTATCATTTGCGCAAATTTCGGCGTAATTCAAAGCAAAGCCTTGAATTGATCGACAGAAAGCCCCGCATCTTTGACGATTCCACCCATAGTAAACGCCTTGATTGGATTGTGGCGAGGGATAGTCAACATCCGCTCTCCGTTATTCATTACGATATGCTTGCCTTGCCTGATTACCCGAAACCCCGCTTTTTCGAGAGCGCGGACTGCGTCAAGATGGTTGATTCCTGGAATTTTCGACACGATCAGGCTGCTATCTCAATTTCGTAGATTTCCTGTTCTTCGCTCAAGTCCTTTATCGCGGCCAGATAGTCTTGAATCGCATCCTGGATATTGCTCAAGGCTTCTTCCTCTGTGTTCCCTTCGGACCAACATCCCGGCAGACCAGGAACCGATACACTGATGCCATCTTCGCTGCGATGGAAAACAACGGTATATTTCATATCAATTCCCCGCCACGGTCATTTCAGAAATCAAGAACGAACCGGTGCGGGTATTGCCGCGCAAATCGACATCGTTGCCGACAGCCAGAATTTTCATGAAGATGTCCTTCAAATTACCGGCAATGGTGATTTCCTCGACAGGAAATTGAATCTCGCCGTTTTCCACCCAGAACCCCGAAGCACCGCGTGAGTAATCGCCGGTGACGATATTAACCCCTTGCCCCATCAGTTCGGTCACCAAAAGCCCGGTTCTCATTTTCTTCAGCAAATCCGCCAAATCCAAATCCCCTGGTTCGACGATAAGGTTGTGGACACCGCCAGCATTGCCGGTGGTTTTCATTCCAAGCTTGCGGGCCGAATAGGTGCTCAACACATAAGATTCCAGTATACCGTCCTTAACCAGATCATGCGGATGGGTGGCAACGCCTTCGCCATCATAAGGGGCACTGCCCAAAGCCCGAGGCAGGTGTGGCTGTTCGTGGATGTGCATGAAGGCAGGGAATACGGGCTTGCCTAAATGGTCAAGTAAGAAAGAGGATTTGCGATAAAGATTCGCACCACGGATCGCGCCGATGAAATGCCCGACCAGCCCCCCCGCCACTTCAGCCGCAAAGATGACAGGGCAATGCCGGGTGGACAGGGAGCGAGCGCCAAGCCTACGGACGGTGCGCTCTGCCGCCTTGCGCCCCACCGCCTCGGCGGATTCCAAATCGACCGCGTCACGCGCCACGGTCCACCAATCATCGCGTTGCATATTATCGCCAACACCTGCAATCACCGAGCAACTTAGACTATGCCGGCTACTGGGATAACCATGTAAAAAACCGAGGCTATTGCCGGCCACACGCAACCCTTGGTAGGTATTCAGATTGGCACCCTCAGAATTGGTTATGTCAGTGTGATAGCCCCGTGCCGCATCCTCGGAAATCTTGGCGATGCGTATGGCCTCGTCGGCCACCAATTCCCAAGGGTGGTAGAGGTCGAGGTCGGGGAATTCGGTGGCCAGCAAGTCGGCATCTGGAAGCCCTGCAAATTCGTCTTCAGCCGCGTGTTTGGCAATGAGGCAGGCAGAGGCCACTGTTTCACGCACCGCCTTTAAGCTAAGGTCGGAACTGCTGGCAGTCCCTTTGCTCTGTCCAAAATAGACGGTCACACCCAAGCCTTGGCTACGATGATGCTCGATGGTTTCCACCTCGCCTAAGCGCACGGTGACCGAAAGCCCCCGTTCCACACTCAACCCAGCCTCCGCCGCGCTGGCCCCCTGTTGCTTCGCCTCGGCGAGAATGTCAGCGACCAGACTCGAAAGTCGCTCCAAATGTTCGGTTTCACTTTGTCTTTGGGCCAGGTTGGTCACTGCTCACCTCTTTTAAATGCTTGGTCTAATTGGTCAATTGTACCGCGATGGAGGGGGTTAGAGGCAGATTTTTCAATCAAAGCCAGCATTTCACATCGTGCATCTCGAAGGTATTGGCTCAAGTCCATCACAATCAGCCTGATAAAGTGATAACATATGAAAAAAACTCCCAAATAGATGAAAAAATGAAGAGAGCGACAATTTTATGCAATGGCACGAAGTCTGCGAACATCCCAGCTTGCAAAACTTACCTTTTAAAATCGAACTAAACGAAAGGGGGCAAATTTTAATGTCACCCGTCAAGGTTTGGGTATGCAATGAAGATGGAGCAGTCAGGTTCTTCGATATCAACGGGGAATTGAATAATTCTAATTTAGTGCCTTCATTCCCTAATAAAGTCAGAATCATGGTCTAATCTTGCGGTCCACCAGTACTTTGGAGCTTCTCATGGAGTCTACGTTACCGTTGCCGCCTCCGCATACTTTCAAGGCATCCATCGCACAAATCCATGCCTAAGGACCGGGAGCAATAGCGGTACTCCGCGTATTGCGCCGAATGGATAAAAAGAGCAAAATCCATGTATCAGCATCACATGTTAACGATACACGGGGGAAAAAATGACGGAAGACAACATTTCCAATCTGATCCTAGAACATCTGCGTTCCATTCGTTCGACCTTGGCGCGACATGACGAACAATTTGATACCGTGATCATGCGGCTAGGCTCAATTGAGTCACAGATGGCGGGAGTTCATGCTGACATCGTCGGGCTAAATCTTCGCATGGATCGCTTTGAAAACCGTCTGGCCCGCATCGAGCGGAGGTTGGAATTGCGCGATGAAACCGCTTGATGACAACGAAGGGGCGAAGGGCGCAATAGCGGCCTTCCGCGTATTGCGCCGGATGGATAGCAAAGGCAAAAAGCAAAAGCCGAGAATCCCCGGCTGTCTCCCTGCCCACCAGCCTAACCCGGCATTCGAGGGGACGCGGGTTAAGCTTGGCACTGCTTCGCCTAGGTCCGTAAGGGCGGAACCTAAGGACGGGTTCCGCCGAATGTCATGGGTCGGTTGCCAGCATTCGGCGGATCACATCCCTGTATCCGCCCTACAACTCGTCACTCGTAGGCCGTTTAGGGCAGCAAGAGCGAAAAGCCAAGAGTCGCTCCGTTCGAGTTCGCCGCTCAACGCTCATGTCGGTGGCATGGATACCCCGAGCCATGAAAAATTCTACAACCGTGGGAGCGGTTTTTAACCGCGACTTCTCGGCCTGGGTCGCGGTTAAAAACCGCTCCCACCGTTCTTTCGTGGCAACCCGGCCTTCGACCGCGCCGTGGCTTTGCACCAAACGTTAGGGCATTATGGTGAAATTCAGCCGAATGGCGAATGTGTCGCGGGTGCTACCGTTGACCACATATTCCGGTTCCACGAAAAAAATCAGGCTTTTAGAGAGGGCCATGCCAAAGCCTAGGTTGAGGGGAATGATATAGTCATTTTTTTTCCAGTCAAATTTCATGATCGGGTCGAAGATCAGAAAAAAACCGCCGGCAAACCGCTTTGTCACGATAGGTTGGAATGACATGAAATTCTGCGCGGCCCGGTTGTCATCGCCGGCAAAGGAGTAAAATTGCTGGGCAAAGGCCGTTATTTGCCAACCCGGAAAGCCCTGATAGGAAATTATCCCGGAAGGCCCTGCTTGCCATTTTCCCATGCCTAAAGCTTTCTCGGTTGCGGTGGGTAATAACATCCCATAACCCAAGCCCCATGAACCCCAGGCTTGGGGAAACACCACGCCATGGGTTAAATTGGTGTCTGCCATGCCGAACGCATTGACTGCGCCATGTTCACTGTTGTGCTGTTGGATCATGGACGTTTCCACACGGAGGAGGCTGTAGTAGTCTTGACTGCCTCCCGCACCTAAGCCTGGAACGATAAAACCTTCATACGGCAGAAAAAGCCGGGGGAGAATGACGTATTGGTCGGTGCCGTTTTTGTATTGGCGGTA
>QJPH01000200.1 GCA_003242955.1 Candidatus Methylumidiphilus alinenensis | reverse complement strand
TTCCCAGCATCTGCGCCAGGGTTGCCCGGCAGACCGTGGCCCACCGCCCGTCTGCGCCATTCTGCCAAAAGTAGGCCAGCAGCTTGGCGCTGTTCATCGCGCCCAGGCTTCCGCGCCCTTCTTTCAGCATTTTCATGGCCAGTTCCGCGAAGGCATAAACGGCATGGCCGGGCAGGGCGGTCATTTGTGGCGTGTTGCGGATGGACGGCAACAGCGACCCGACGACCCAGCGGTGCAGGCGGCGGACCGGCGCCCCTTGCGCCAAGCCCGCCAGCACGGCCAAATAATGAAAGCCGTATTCGGAAATGACCGTGACGCTTCTCGTCCCTTCGGCAGTGACAATTTGAAAGGCCGCCTTGTCCTCTTCTTCAAGCAGCGCCAGTGCCGTGGCCGATTCCATGGAGAGGGCCGCAAACGATTCGCGCTGGACGAACCATGCCTCCCCTTCGCGCAGCACGATGTAAATCCGGCCGCTGCCGGAGGGCGGACCGGCGGCATCGGCCAAGTACCAGGCGCGGGCGGAGCCTTGGTAGAATGAAGCTTGTGTTTGTGTTCTGTCTTGTTGATCGTCCATTGGGTTATTTTATAGCCAATTGTCAGAAAGGGCAACTCGCTTCATGGGCGCGTAAGCCCATGAAGCGAGTTGCTTTATACTTATAATTCTATACGCGGTGGGCGATGTGCTGGGACTGGGCGAATTCGACAAGGACGACTTGTACGCCGCGATGGACTGGCTGGCGGGCAGTAGGAGCGGAGCGGGCGGAACTGCACAAGGAGCATGTGGCGCGGCACGGTGTTGCAAAAGGAGGTAAAAACATGCATTCTTAAGGTTCATTCGAACCCCCTGTGCAGACGGGCTAAGGCAAAAATATCGAGCGTATGCTATGACATCCAATGTTTATGTTTCTTATTCTTGGTGGGCAGACGAAGATTCGCGCATTATCGACAAGCTTAAAGCGGCTTGGAAGGTTCGTGGCATTGATTTCCTGGAATTAAAGGTAGACAAGCAACAAATCAATTACGGCGATTCCATCCGCGCCTTCATGGATGAATTGACCGAGAGCGAGCATGTCATTCTAGTCTTGAGCGACGCTTATTTCAAATCACCGAACTGCATGTACGAGTTGAGGGGGATTTATGACAAACCCGGCTTTAGAAAACGGGTGTCCCCTATCGTTTTAAAAGGCACCAACCTCTACGATCCAGTGGCGTGGGTTTTGTACCTAAGACATTGGGAACAAAAAGAAGCCGAGTTGGATGCGGCCCTTAAGACGATAAAGGGTACGAACGCAGAACCTATTTACAAATCCCTGAATGACTATGCCGATTTCCGGCGTTTGCTAGCCAAACAGTTGGAAATTCTGTCCGACATGAATGCGCTTACCCCGGATATCCATATCGATACGGATTTCGAAGCCTTGCTAGACCGCATCCGGCCACCTTCGGCATCCAAGCCGTCCACCAAGCCAGGCAGGCACAGAAAACCGGATGCCGAATTTCAACCTGCGATTTTAGGACACATAAAGAAGGTGCTAGAAACGCACGACGGCCTCCGCGTTGAGTTAAGTTCAAAATCCACTGAAGTGCTTGGGCCCGGCGACCCTTTGGAAAATCTATGCAACGCGGAGCCTACGCAAGCTATCCAAGAGGTGCTGCGCCCGGCCACGGAACAGTGCCTTTCCGGGCTATCCGTCAATTCTGACGGGTACAATAAAACTTGGGAGGCGGCAAAATCCATCCTCGGTTGGTTGAGCCTCTTTTCCGTCAACCCTGGCTGGATTGAGCAGCATGAAAAAAACCCTGACTTAAGCGAATTTGGTTTTGACATGGCGGTGAAAACGCGCTTTGGCGTTGAAATCGTCAGTTCGCGTTATCAGCAGATGTCTCCGAATTTTCATGCCGAACCGGGCAAGTCCCATGTTTACGGAGAAGATGCGATTACCCACAATCTGGAAACCGGATGGGGCGACGACAAGGCCCTAAGCGGACTTTTGCTGGAGATATGGGCCAAGGTTATTCCGTATGATACCCGCAGGGAACTTTCGGAAGATGATGTTGACTTATTGAACAGCACTATCGTCAGCAGGGACAAATTCAAGGAAAATCATTATTATATTCCATTCGGCGCAGGTGATGCCTGCCCACTCAACCGTAAAGATTTTTGCAAAAAGGTGTTGGACAAGCTCCCGGCGATCACGCTGATACGCCTAGTGACATCAGATGGGCAAGCTACGTTGCAAGTGGACAACGAAATCTATTTCATGACCGCCATCCGCGAATTCCTCACCATCCCTTATCGGCATTAAACGATGACAAATCCGATTCCGCCTATCCCCATCGACACTCGAATCCCCTTGCCAGCCCGTGGCTCCTGGCCTGAATCCGTGCATGTCTTCGACGAGACTTCGGCGTGGGCGATACGCGCCGCGCTGGCCGCGCAACGGCCTTTACTGGTGCGGGGTGAACCGGGGGCAGGCAAGAGCCAATTGGCCCGTGCCGCCGCCGAAGTGCTTGGCCGTTTGTTCATCACCGAAGTGGTGCACACCCGTTCCGAAAGCCTGGATTTACAATGGCGTTTCGATGCCATCGGTCGCCTTGGCGATGCTCAGGCCTTGGGTGCGACCAAGCTGACGGTGGACGAAGTGCGCAACCAACTCGATCCGCGCAATTATTTAAGCCCCGGTGCATTGTGGTGGGTGTTTGATTGGGCAACCGCGCTGGAGCAGCATGGGCGCGGCGGCAGGCAGTCCAACCCGCCGCTGCCGCCGACGGGCTGGCAACCGGAACAGGGCTGTGTGCTGCTGATCGACGAAATCGACAAGGCCGATGCCGACTTGCCCAACGGACTGTTGGAGACGCTCGGCAATGGCGCCTTTAGTGTGCCGTGGCTGTCCGAACCGGTGGGTGGCAAGCCGGGTTTGACCACGCCTTTGGTGGTCATCACCACGAACGAGGAACGCGAACTGCCCGGCGCGTTTGTGCGCCGCTGTCTGGTGCTGGGCCTCGCGTTGCCGGAGGGCAAGGAGGCTTTTCTGAAGGCGCTGGTTGATCGCGGCAAGTTGCATTTCGGGCCGGACATCCACAAAGAGGTTTATGCCGAAGCCGCCCGCCAACTTTGGGAAGACCGCCAAGCCGCCGAAACCCAAGGTGTCACGCCGCCGGGTCAGGCGGAATACATCGACATGCTGCGCGTGGTGAAAACCCTGCAACCCGACACCGGCCAGCAAATGGCATTGCTCGACAAAATCAGCCAGTTTGCATTGAAAAAACACCCACAGGCCAAGGGATGAGTGAATCGGCTCGACCCTGCCATGTAGCCCGGATGGAGCCGTCCAGCGGCGCAATCCGGGGGAAGCTAGGTGCCAATGCGGTTGAATTAAGGAGTAGGTCGGCATCCCTATGCCGACTCACGGCCATTAAGTTAAGCCGTCATTCCGGCATGGACCGCCGGAATCCAGATTGCAGGGATGCCAACAATCTATGCCATCCATGGAGCCTAGGTTCCGGCGATCCCTGCCGGAACGACGAGTTTTTTCTTAACTTAATGGCAGTGCTATGCCGACTGGGTACACGGTTTGTCTCGGCGGCAAAGGGTTGCCGCCCTTGGTTTGGTAAGTTTAGAAAATGACGAACCTCCCTGCACCTTCCGCAAAATCCACCATCGGTCGCGCCGACTTATTGCGGGTGCTGGCGGCGGACGGCGAACAGGCTTTGGGGCAGATGGCGTTTGCGCTGGGTTATGAGCGCATGCCAGGGCAGGCAGTGGAAGGGCAGGTAGCGGAATCGCCGCCTATTGTTACGGGCGGGTTTCATGGCGTATCGCCATCCGAACCGGTTATCGGGCATCCAACCCCCGCCGCCCGTTTCTTTTATGTCACCGAACGCATTCCCATCAGCCCGGAGGGCGGGGAAAACCCGTTTGAACCGCCTGCATGGTATGTCCAAGCCAAAACCTTGACACAGGACGAATGCTCAGAACCCGCTAAGCTGCGCCTTCCCGCCCGTCTGCCGCTGACCTGCTGGTCTAGGCTTTGGCCGTTTTTGCGGCTGGCCTTAGGGGAAACCGGTTTGTCCAGCCGTTTGGACATTCCCCGCGTGGTTCGCACGGTGGCCCGAGGCGGCGTGTTGCACCGCCTGCCTTGGCGGACCCGGCACCAATGGAGCACAAAACTCTGCATTCTGCTGGATTACAACCGGCAGACCCGGCCTTTCCGGGAAGACTTCAACGCCTTGTGCGAAGCACTGGAAGCCATGCATGGCGCGGTGGGCTTGGATATTCGCATTTTGCACAATGATCCCGGCCGGCGGTGCCGCTACCGCCAACCGAGCGATGACACACTCCATTATTGGCAGATGCCGGATGCCAGCACCCCCCTGTTGATTTTGAGCGATCTGGGGCTGTTGGATGCGGCGGCGGAAACCGCTAGGGCTTGGCAGCTATTTGGCCGCCACTTGCAGGCGGCAGGGTGTAGGCCCGTGGTGCTATGCCCTGTCGGGGCTTACCCTGCCGGGTCGGGCTTGCACACGCTGTTCAGCCTCCATGAATGGGACCGGCACAGCCGTTTGCGGCGCGGTGGGCAACCGGCGGCCCACCCCGCCACGGTGGCGGACGGCGCGGAAGTCCTGCTCGCTCTGGCCGCCCCGGCCATCGTCATTGAGTCTGCATTGCTGCGTAGCCTGCGTTACCTATTACCCTCTGGGCTAGCCACCGCCGCCGCCGAAGCCCATGTCTGGTCGCACGTCGATATCGTCGCCGGAAGCGAGGCTTGCCGCTTTGCCGACAGTTTGGCGATAGCCAAATACCAACAAGAATTCCAGCAGTTGGACCCGTCTTTGCAAGCCCAGGCCGTGGCATTAATCCTCTCCCATCATGTGGGCTTGCCCGCGTCAGTGCGCTATGCGGAAATGGATGCCTGCGAGTGCTTGGCACCGGGGAGCTTGGACGATACCCAACGGGTAGAAGTGCTGCACTGGAAACGCAATATCGTTAAAACCGTCGAAAACGCCAATTGTCCCCCCGCACGGGAATGGCAAAGACGGCATCTAGGCCGCCAGCCGTTCACCGAGACCCTATGGCAGGACAATAAGGAACTCGCCGCACTTTGGGCCATCGAACAACGGCGCAGCCAGAACAGGCAAGAAATACCCGATTGTGTCCGCAAGGAACTTAACTGGTATTTCCTGCAAGAAACAGCCCCGCAGTCCCGCCTGTGTTCATTGCGCCAGCGGGGCCAGCAACTGGTGCTGGAGTCTGGCGATGCGAAGGGGCTTGGCAGCTTTTTTGCCGGGATCACGGTGGCCGGTGGCGTTTTTGTGCGGGAAAGCCTTTTGCCTGAAGCGGAAGAGAGGGAAGGGACTAATGCCCCCAATACTGTTGAATTAGCAACTGAAGTAGGCCGGAATAAGTCCGCGCCGACGGGCGTTTCCGGTAAACTGACCGGCCAAATGCCGGAAACGGTCGTTTCACGACCTTATTCCGGCCTACGGCAAAACCTTGATTCAACAACATCGACTTACGTCCCGGTTGCCAACAGCATTGAAAACCTTGTCGAACTCAGCCAATGCCTCTTGCAGGCCGAATTGGAAACGGCGACAGAAATGCTTCGCATCGTCAGCCTTGCCAAACCCGCTTGGGCGCTTGCCATAGGCCGCGACCGTCAAGGGCTGTTTGCCGAGGCGGGATGGATGGGCCAAATCCAGCGGTTAAGCTGGTGTCCCCCTGAACTGGGGCAACCAGGGGCATGGCACTGCGATGGGCCATTGGGCGTTGACGAATTTGGCCTGTATGCCGATCTTCAATTCAATGCCGTCAACCAGCGCTTCCGCTGGATCGTACCGGGTAAATTCCTAATGGGATCGCCGGACACCGAGCCGGAACGGTGGAAAAACGAAACCCAGCATGAAGTCACCCTGACCCAAGGCTATTGGCTGGCCGACAGTGCCTGCACCCAAGCGTTGTGGCGGGCGGTGACGGGGGACAATCCGAGCCGATTCCAGGGCAACGACGACAATCCGGTCGAACAAGTCAGTTGGGACGATGCGCAAGCCTTCATTGCCAAGCTGAACAGCTTGGTTCCGGGTTTGCATGCCCGCCTGCCCACCGAGGCCGAGTGGGAATATGCCTGCCGGGCGGGTACCAGCACACCGTTTTCGTTCGGTGGCAACATAACGCCAGAACAAGTCAATTACGATGGAAACTATCCTTACGCAGACGGGGAAAAAGGGCTGTACCGGGAAAAAACCGTGCCGGTCAAATCCCTGCCGCCCAATCCTTGGGGCTTGTATGAAATGCACGGCAATGTTTGGGAATGGTGCCAAGATTGGTTTGTGGAAGAGTATGGCGCGGCACCACAAGTCGATCCACAAGGCCCGGCCACGGGTGCCGACCGTGTGTTGCGTGGCGGCTCGTGGTACGACTACGGCAGGCGCGTGCGTTCTGCCTACCGGCGCAGGGACGGGCCTGGCTACGGGTACGACGACATCGGTTTCCGGCTTGCCCTAGGTCAAACAGAGCCAGGCCAGTCGGCTGCGCCGCGTCCGCCCGGACAGCCACAAGCGGAGCGCCGTGGCGGTCAGGGCGGACGTAGCGCAGCCGAAAAAAGTAGCCCGGATGAAGCGAAGCGTAATCCGGGGCAATCGGAGCAAGCCTTAGGGCCAAAGAGTAAGGGGTTGTTTGATCGTTTAAAATCATGGATAAAACCAAAAAAATGAAGTATCAATTTTTTAAAATTTTCGCACAAGCTCCCGAACTGGGCCAAGATGCCTTGAATGCATTTTGCGCACAACACCGGATCGTATCGCTCGAAAAACAATTTGTCGCCCATGGCATGGAAAGCTTTTGGTCGATTTGTGTGACCTGTGCGGAGGGCTATGCCGCTGAAGCTGGCACTGGCACTGGCAATTTTACCGTCAAACGTGATCGAATAGATTACAAGGAAGTCCTTGGCGAACAAGATTTCGCTGTTTATGCCGAACTGCGGAATTTGCGGAAATCGCTCGCCGAGCAAGAAAACATTCCGGCTTATGCGCTGTTTACCAACGAGCAACTTGCCGCAATGGTTACCCAACGCATTCAAACGCTTGCCGCAATGGGTACGCTAGATGGAGTCGGCAAGGCGAGGCTGGATAAATATGGTGGACTCTTCTTAAAATTGTTGCAGGAATCTTTTGCAACCAGACCGCCGGGTTCCGATGCATCGCCATCGCATTGAACTGGCCGATATCGCCGCTTGGGATAATCTGTTGCTAGCGGTCTGGAAGGCAGCCCGTGGCAAACGCCAGCGACCGGATGTCGCTTGCTTTCTCTCTGACCTGGATGGGCGCTTGCAATGCTTGGCGGAAGATATTCTCCTTGGCTCGGTGCCTTATGGCCGTTATCGCAGTTTCCATATTCACGACCCCAAGCAGCGTTTGATCCATGCCGCCTGTTTCGAAGACCGGGTGTTGCACCATGCCATTATGAATTTGGCCGAGCCAGTGTTCGAGCGCGGGCTGGTGCCTGCGACGTTTGCCTGCCGACCCGGCAAGGGGGTGCATCGCGCCGTCATTCAAGTGCAACAGAATTTGCGGCGTTTTCCTTGGTTTGTCAAAGTGGACGTGGATGGTTATTTTCCGTCCATCGACCATCGACTGCTGTTTGAACTATTGCAACGCCGCTTCAAGGGCAGCGATTTTCTATGCCTATTGTGGCGCATCATTGATTCCTACCACGCCACCGTCGGCAAGGGCCTGCCGATAGGTTCGCTGACTTCGCAGCATTTCGCCAATCATTATTTGAACGGTGCTGACCGCTTTCTCCAGAACGACCCGCAAGTGTGCGCGATGGTTCGCTATATGGACGACATAATTTGGTGGTGCGCCGACAAGACAACCGCGAAACAAACCCTTGCAAAATTGCTTGAATATATGGAGGGTCAATTGTCTTTGCAGATTAAGCCCACGACACAGACCAACCGCAGTGCGCGGGGAGTGACCTATTGCGGGTTTAGGATATTGCCGGGGACGGTTCGTCTGACTCCGCGCAAGAAGTACCGTTACCGTGTACTTCGTGATAAATGGGAAGCCGCATGGCTGGACGGCAAAATCGATAGCCGTACCTTGCAGCAAGCCTATGCGGCGGTCCATGCCATAACCTTGCATACGGATAGCCGCTCATGGCGGCAACGCAACTTGCAATTACACCCTTCGCGGGTTATATAATGCCTAGGGTGGTGGTTATAGGTGCCAACCGTGTGTTGCGTGGCGGCTCGTGGAACAACAACGGCAGGAACGTGCGTTCTGCCAACCGGAACAGGAACGAGCCAGGCAACAGGAACAACAACATCGGTTTCCGGCTTGCCCTAGCTCAAAAAGATTCGTACATACCCCTTTTGACCAGACTGCCATCCTGTCCCCTGCCTCGGCAGGGGCAAAAAGCCAATGCCCTTTGGCGCGTAAGTAGGCGACAGGCCGGAAGCCCGCCAAAGCGGCGACCCTTTTCCTGCGTGTTTTCCCGATGAGCCTTCCCAATCCATTCCCAGAAATGTGGGCCGACGAATGGGGCGAGGATAGGTTTGGCCTCTGGATGGCACTGCGATACAAAGACACAAAGCAGATGTTCCGTTGGATTGCGCCGGGTAAATTCCTAATGGGCTCGCCGGACACCGAGCCTGGACGGTTTAAAGAACGCGAAACCCGGCATGAAGTCACCCTAACCCAAGGCTATTGGCTGGCCGACAGTGCCTGCACCCAAGCGTTGTGGCGGGCGGTGACGGGGGGCAACCCTAGCCGATTCCAGGACAACGACGACAATCCGGTCGAGCGAGTCAGTTGGGATGATGCGCAAGCCTTCATTGCCAAGCTGAACAGCCTGGTTCCGGGTTTGCATGCCCGCCTGCCCACCGAGGCCGAGTGGGAATATGCCTGCCGGGCGGGTACCAGCACCCCGTTTTCGTTCGGTGGCAACATCACGCCAGAACAAGTCAATTATAATGGCGAGTATCCTTATGCTGACGGCAAGAAGGGGCAGTATCGGGGAAAAACCGTGCCGGTCAAATCGCTGCCGCCCAATCCTTGGGGCTTGTACGAAATGCACGGCAATGTCTGGGAATGGTGCCAAGATTGGTTTGTGGGAGAGTATGGCACGGAACCACAAGTCGATCCGCAAGGCCCGTCCACGGGTGCCGACCGTGTGTTGCGTGGCGGCTCGTGGGACTACTACGGCAGGTACGTGCGTTCTGCCTACCGGAACAGGCTCGAGCCGGGCCACAGGAGCAGCAGCTTCGGTTTCCGGCTTGCCCTAGGTCAAACAGGGTCAGGCCAGTCGGCTGCGCCGCGTCCGCCCGGACAGCCACAAGCGGAGCGCCGTGGCGGTCAGGGCTGACGCGGAAGCAGCCAAAGTTGGTCACGCTAAGGGGTTGGCTTTACGGGTAGGTTTGCACAAACGGACTTGACTTGCCCCGTGCGCCCGTCAGGGGATGCACATCAGTCATAGTCTCACTATGGGCTTTGCCGCGCCAGGCAGAACAGTTCCCGCCCGTTGTCGTGGGACAGCCGCCCGCGCTCGGCGTAGGCCACCCGCCCCGCCCCAGTGCCATTAGGCCGGGGCGGCATTCGGGGTTGGCGGACAGGGCCGCCCGGATGCGCACGGCGATCAGTGGCTCCATGCGCCGATCCCTGGCGGCCTCCGCGCCAGTGGTGTCCAGGCTGCCTTTGTCTTGCGGGAGATGGCTCATCGGATGGACTCCATCGGGATTTTGCGGTTGCCGTCAAGGGCTATTAACCGACGGGGGGCGCGTCGCGCTTCCGTTTTCGTGAGGTAGTTGCCGTCGATGCCGAGACTGTAGAGTGTCTTCATTCGCCATCATCCGGCCGCCGAGGGGGCGGGGGTCTGGCGTATCGGAGGGGCGTACCTGCCGCGCCTGGACCCTTGGAGAACGTCGGCGGGGATGTCGTGGATGTTCATGTTCGCATAGGCCAACTTGGCTTGTTGGGCCAGCTTGGTGTTTTTGACGATGTCCTCGCGGGTGACCCCGGTGTAGCGCCAGACTGGTGGGCCCATGCAGAATAGGCGGCGGATCGGGCGGCCCGTCCGGAGCAGATGGCTGAAAGCCCGGTTCCTGTCAATGAACGCGCAATGGCGGGCGGTCATCACGGTGCGCACCAGTTCGTCGTAATCGGCGAGCAGGTAGGCCCCCAGGAAGCCGTAAGGCGTGGCGAACATCAACGGCACCTGGACGGGAACGACCGATTGGGCCAGTTCGACCTCCACAGCGGGCACAGAGTCGAGTACGTCCGAGATTTCGCCGATGAGGTTGCGGATCATTTTCTGGGTATCGGCCAGCAACCCCTCGACACTCAGCAGCGCCAGGTCCGCGTAGGGGTCCCCGGCGGCGGCCGAATTGGATATCTGGGCGGCATAGCGGGCCAAGCCATCCAGACCGATGATGGGTTGCTTGCCGCCGGCACCTTCCCTGCCCTGCACCAGCCGTTGCGCATGGGTGGTCTGGAGCGTGAGGCTGGCCTTGTTACGCAGGACGCCCGGGCGGGTGTCTGCGGCCACCTGGCTGGTGTTGTCAGTAGATGCGTCAGCAGGTTGCATGGGTTTCCTTTCTGCGCCGTTCTGGGATTGTTTTTTCTTTCTTTGTTCCGCCATGGCCTTGATTGTATTGTGTGTCGTTGTCACGGATGATGTTTTCGATATCGCGCAGCGACAGTCCGGTCGCACGGTGTGTGTCCAACAAAGATCAGAAACCACATGTTGATGTTTTGTTGGGGTGATATCGCTTATTCCCCCGCCCTTGATTCCAGTGTCGCGCCATGCCCGCCTAGCCGCGCGGCATCGGCAGCTCGGGCGTAGGTTACGACGGACTCGATCAGTTGGAAGAGCCGCATTAGCACCTGCCCGGACGGCGGGCCGCCGTCGTCGAACCGCAAAAACAGTTGCCGGACCAGTGAGCGCGTGGACGGCTGGGCGGCAGATTCCTCCGTAGCACCCGACAGGGCATCAAGGAACCACCATAGCGTGCCTTCTTTGTCCGAAGCCGCCGGTTGTTGTGCGAGCACGGTGAACCCGCCTGCGGCCCGTTGGTCGGGCACCACCCTCAACCCGGTCACGCCTGCTTCCTGGATTAGCAGGGTGGCGTTGGCTGCAATCAGCCTGCGCTGCGGATCAAGCTCATCCGGCCTGTGAATGTCGTGGCTGTCTTGGCTTGCATGGGGTCTGGCTGGCTCGGCAAAGCTTGGAATGGACGGGGACGGAAATACGTCGGCAGGCTTGAGCCGATGGGGTCGTGCAGTATCCAGTCCGCCAGACGGCCTTCGGGGTCATTAGAGTAGATGAGGTAGAGGTTGTCGATGACGGTTCGGCTAACGCAGTCGCCAACCTGCGACTTGGCGATCAGTTCGGAGATGCCAGACGGGGACTCATCACGCACCTCATAGTAGGTGGACAGGGTAGGTTGCGGGTCGGCGTCAATGAGCAGCACACGCTGGCCGAGGTCGGCCAGGATGCCCCCGAGGTTGGCGGTCAGTGTGGTCTTGCCAACGCCGCCTTTTGTTGAAACAATACAGATTTTGATGCACATTATGGTTTAGCCTTATTCACTTACCTAAAGTGGGTTTGGCTATACCGCGCATCACTCCCTAGCGGTTTGGATGCCTTTTCGAAGGGCGTGAAAGATCAGGGGACATAACTTAATGGCAGTGTCCCTAACCCTCCCCCCGGTGTGGGAGGGAATTTTAGAGCTTAATTCAACAGCATTGAGAGCCAAGGACGGGATACCTCATCACCTGTCACTTTACAATAAGGCCGGGGATGTGCGATTCCTTAATCCAATTGACGCTTCGGCATGGGTGGTACTGGATAGCGTCCCAGCTTGGAATTCCAGTAAGCCCATGAGCGCGGGTCGATAATACCTGGAGGTGCGTTGTCGAGGGCTTCGCGAAGGTCGTCATCGCTCAAGAAATGACGCAAGAGCTTCATATCTTCGTGCGTCGCACGCGCTAACGCATAGGCAACGAAACGGAATGCGTCGGACAGT
>QJPH01000258.1 GCA_003242955.1 Candidatus Methylumidiphilus alinenensis | reverse complement strand
TCTTCCTCTTCCTCTTCCTCTTCCTCTTCCTCTTCCTCTTCCTCTTCCTCTTCCTCTTCCTCTTCCTCTTCCTCTTCCTCTTCCTCTTCCTCTTCCTCTTCCTCTTCCTCTTCCTCTTCCTCTTCCTCTTCCTCTTCCTCTTCCTCTTCCTCTTCCTCTTCCTCTTCCTCTTCCTCTTCCTCTTCCTCTTCCTCTTCCTCTTCCTCTTCCTCTTCCTCTTCCTCTTCCCCAGTTTCATTATCTATTATGTCGTCGTCCTCTTCCAATGTATCGAGACGATCCAATAAAACCTTTTCTTGTTGATCAAATTCTTCTTCCGTAATCTGACCAGTTTCCAGCATCATATAAAGCTCAGTAAGGCTGTTCCTGATGCGGTCACCCTCACCAGCTAACTCCTCCTCGGCAATTTCATGGATTTGTTTAAATATCCAATTAATTCCCTTTACAGGAAAAAACAATATATCATCTACAATCAACATGCTAAAAACCTAATCCACGTCATCACTTTCGCTTTCCTTGACTTTAGTTTTGGAAGAGGGCGCATGCAAATCCAATGTAACAAAATTATGTGGAGCCCACGGACCTGTGTAATCAAATAAATAGACGTTATCGAATAATTTGGATGCTTTGAATACGCCCTTAGTGAATTCATCCATGCGATTTCTTTCGACTAAACAAGCTAGGTTCATGACATCCTTCTCTTTTTTGATTGGATTTTCAATTATGTCTTCACAATAATCCACTAATATTTCCAATACTTTTTCCGCACTTTCTTTGCGATCAGCTTCCCGCAAAGACTCATATAGCCTGCCTAATTCGACTTTTTGGTCTCTATTGATGTTTTCTGATTTTCTATATATTTCATCACGCGCTTCACGCAATACCGGGTGAGTTGATACAAAATATTCATAGATATTGGAAGTGTCCCAACTGACTCTCAAACCCATTTCCACCCGGTCTTTAAGACGATGAATATGCTCTTTAATGCTTTTATGATTGGTCTGAAGCAGCTTTTTTACTGCTTCTGAATTGCGGGCGATCACCCCAAAACGCATTGGCAATACGGTCCCCTGCTCCATTAAATAATGTAAAACCGTTTGATGGGCCGTAATATTGCGTCTTTCGGGGCGTACGCGTGGGCTTAAGGTATCACTAACGACAGCCCTTAGCCCTTCATTGTCTATAGCATAAACATTGGCTGCTTCCAATCCTTTTACTTTGTAACTAGGCGCTTCACCTTCAGCGGCAGTGAGGGCGTAGAGTATTTTTGGATGTCCACTATTTGTCTTGATAGAACTCACTACTATACTCCTTAAGGGATTCTTCTAGGTTTGTTCTTGGAATTAGCCTGCAATACTTTATTCAAGCGACGGTATTCCTCAAGTTTAATACGACCAAGGTCAGGAAGAATTTGTGCTATCCCAGTCGCATTGACGCATGAACGAAAGCTTCTCAATCCTCGATGGGTGCGTATTTGCGAACTTGTACGAATTTTGCTCATGGGACTCATTGAACTCACTCTAATATTTAATTTTTAAACCAGAAGATTTCTTTTCAACAATCTCTTCGGTAGCCGCACTTTTGCCTTGTGCCACATCTGCTTCATCAAGCAACTTCTTTTTTTCGTTGTCAATATCGGCAATGCGATTGTCAATCTCGGCGATGCGCAGTGAGGCAGCTTCACGCTCACGTTCCCTGCGCCAACGTTCCAATTCCAGAGCACCAACTTGGAAATAATTCCGATAAGTCTCATGATTATTTTTTGAACTTCCAGAGTGCGTCTTAATATCCGAGACTGAACGTGGGGGCCTAGTGCGCATTGCCATTACTACTTCTCCACTGCCTTTATCTTTCGAGCCTGACGTTGGTTGGCTGTTTCAGCGCCCAAAGGCGGACAAATATTTCGAATGACATCGTCTATCATTTCATAGAAAATTGATCGGCCTGCATGTTGTATTTTGGCCGTTTCCATGCTTAGTGTGTCATAACAAATAGCTTGAAATAATTTATCGCCAGATCTTGGTTTAATGCCCTGCTGGTTAATTATTTTGGCTATCGCTATACCTGCACGTAGACTAGTTTTTGATTTATGCTCCTCACCTCGTAGTTCTCTGATAAGATCAACGATATATGCAGACTCCACTTTATCCAACCCAGAGCGGGAATGTAATATTTCGATTTCAGTATTCCTATCCGGGTGATCCAGCTTAATAGTGATCATACGATCAATCAATGCGTCCTGCGTTTTGTGAGTACCTGCGTATTCCTCGGGATTTGAAGTAAATATTGCTCTAAAACTAGGATGAACGTCCATGTATCCTTCACCTGAACCTCGAAGCCCTGGTAAATTCAATATGCCTTCGGCGAGTACTGAAAGCAAGACATTATTCGTTTCGGCTTTTGACCGGTTGAATTCATCATAGATAAGCATATCGCCTTTTCGGCAAGCGGTTGTCAGCCTATTGTCCACCCATACGCGGCTCATTTGTTCCTCAGTTTTGACCACCGAATGGATGTAATTGTCTATCAGTTTGCTTTTCCTGTAACCAATGTCCTTGCCAGTCAAATCAGAGGTGACAAGCTCTTCGTTTCCTTGCAAAAGCGTTACAGCCCTTCCCCACTGGGCTGCCAAATGAAAGGCGAGAGTTGTTTTGCCAGTTCCAGAGGGTCCAGCAAAATGCACCGGATATCCAGCATTTAGATAAAGCATCGCCCGATCAATAACATCTTTAATAAAAGGTGTGACAACAAATCCATCGCTCGCTTCTGGAACAATGTTGTTCTCCCCCGCAGGTTGGTTTAAGTCCGATATTATATTTTCATTGATCATCGAGAGTTGTCCTGTTTAGAACTGTATTGTCCTTGTCTTTAGACAAGAGTGTGAAGGTTTTCGGGATGGGAGGAAAACGAGGCGTACTAATTGTATAATACTCTACCATTGCTTTTGTGAAATTGCAGTTTTGTTGCACCTGCAAGGAATTAACTCTCTTTAACCTGATCCCGCTTTCAGTCATAGACAAGTGCGAAACATGCAATTTCGCGTAGTATCTACCTAACTGCGATTGCATACAACATTTACAGCTACACCGCGCTATGCCCTACGAACAATTAAAATGGATAGCTAAAAATGCCATCCTTGCATGATTATACAACGTGTATCTAGCGTCAAAAATTTCAACTGCTCAGTATGCACTCGCATAGCGCGGTCAATCCAACATGAAAATGCTGGTAAGATGGGCATTCACTTATCCATCTGAATTAACTTTCTTCGGGATTTCTTTCAGGTTTGTCCTCGAAAGAAGATCCTTGGTGTTTCTTTTTTGGTTTATCATGGTCTCCCTTTCCCTTTTTCACTACCAGACTGTCCCACAAAGTAACTGCTTCCGGCCCCTCTTTAACTGATTCAATTACTTGCTCCTGTGGTTCTGTAACTTTTGCCAGAACAATTTCCTGTTCGTTACTTACTTCTGCACTAACCTCAGCCTTAACTTGTTCTTCAGGCTTAGGTACGATCACCTCAGCTTTAGGCACGACTATTTTTTGGGTATCTTTTTTTTTTTCGGCTTTTGCTTCTTCAAAAAAAGCAGCGCTTGCGCCTGCCCGATCACTAGCAACCTCATGGATAAGATCTGCTACGCTACTCGCCAAATTCGAGATAAAAGCTGCTCGTTCTTCGCTTGTACTCTTGCCCATTTCAGCTCGGGCTTTATTTATTGAGTCAAGCTGACTAGCCACATCCCCTGCAAGGGATGTCACGAACTGATTCCTTTCCTCTGACGATAGTTTAGCATTATTCGCTCGGTTTGTTTTTGTTTCATCCAAGAAACGACTGATCGAACGTGCCAGTTCGCTGAAGAATTCAGCTCTTTCGTGCGCGGATTCGCTTGCTTGTGCATTCCGTGTGGTATTGAACTGATCTATCAGGCTAGCTACCTCATGCCCAAGATTGGATATGAAATCTGATCTCTCCTTAGCTGCCTTTTCAGATGCATCTTTATGTTTGAAATCGAATTCAGCAATCAGATCAGCGGTACTTTTAGCCATATCGGCTACAAACGATGCGCGTCCTTCCCTGCTCTGCTGCGCATTAGCTTGGTGTTGTTTGCTGAACTGACCAAGAAAATCGACTACGCTGCGGGTATTTTCAGCGGCAAAAGCTTCCAAAGCTTGTTTATCAACTTTGGCTTGGTTAGCGTGGGCGGAAGCAAATCCTGCAATCGTTGTGTTTACACTGGTTGCCCGTACAATCTCTTGAGCGGAGCGAGCAGCATTGTCTTTTAGCCGGCTTTCACGGCTTTCATTAATGTTTTGGCGCAAACGCGCCAGATCTTCTGTTAATTGGCCCATGGTTCTTCTCCTTGTGTTTTTTATGTTCAAATAGCTTGAATTCCTAGCTTATGCTCAGAAAGCACCTCGCCGTTGTCATAACAACGGCGGGGCACCTTCGCTCTAGCTTTTATTTAGGCTGGGGCAGCTGCGCTAGCGGTAAGGCCGATTGCTTCGGCATACTTCAAATAGGTTTCTACGGAAGCGATGACAACGCGGGCTTCAATAGACAGCAATTCGATGCCTACCAAGGATACCTTCACCCATGCGTCAATGACGATGCCCTTATCGAGAATGCGGTCTACTACTTCGGCCAAGCTGGAAGAGTCGGTTGATTTTTGTACTTTTGCCATGATGACATACTCCAAACAATGTTGATTTTCAGTTCTTAGATTTTACAGCGGCAGAGGCTTACACTACCGTTGACTGCCCAATAAATACTAGGCTGGCGCAGCAGCGCTTGCGGTAAGGCCGATTGCTTCGGCATATTTCAAATAAGTTTCTACGGAAGCGATGACAACGCGGGCTTCAATAGAGAGTAATTCGATGCCTACCAAAGATACCTTGACCCATGCGTCAATGACGATGCCCTTATCGAGAATGCGGTCTACAACTTCGGCCAAGCTGGAAGAGTCGGTTGATTTTTGTACTTTTGCCATGATGATATACTCCAAACAATGTTGATTGATAGTTCTTAGGTTTTACAACGGTAGGCTTACACTACCGTTGACTGCCCAATAAATACTAGGCTGGCGCAGCGGCGCTTGCGGTAAGGCCGATTGCTTCGGCATATTTCAAATAAGTTTCTACGGAAGCGATGACAACGCGGGCTTCAATAGACAGTAATTCGATACCCACCAAAGATACCTTCACCCATGCGTCAATGACGATGCCCTTATCGAGAATGCGGTCTACAACTTCGGCCAAGCTGGAAGAGTCGGTTGATTTTTGTACTTTTGCCATGATGACATACTCCTAAACTAGTTTGTGTTATATGAACCCCTAAGGACTTAACTGAACTTAGGTGCTTTAAATTTACAGCTTGATGCTGCATGTCACATATAAAGCAAAAGGGATGCCAATTACTTACCGTATCAATTCAAAACTGCTGGTTACCACTGCCATTTTGTTGCTTTTTTAAAATAACTGTTGTTGAATTGCTATTTCAAAATTTCAATCCCATGATTTATATAGATTCTCATAAGCGGGGTTGATTGCTTATAAAGCCATTAAACGGACCCAGCAAAAAAGAACGCTCTTTGTTAAACGAAGTAGATGGGTGTGCAGCCATGCTGTCCAGCATTTGTTTAGGGCCGAAAAAATATGGAATTTATTCCATAGTCATGGAGTCAGTTCCATGCCAAAATGAGAATTGCTGGATTGCGAAGACCTTGGCTTCTTTAGGGCAGTTGACTGTGGTATAGTTTTCACCCTATTTTTTGACCATTCCCCTTGTTGGTCAATAGAAGGCATAGAATCCACCATGCATCGGTTGTTCACTGTAATGTTAAAAATCAGATAGGCTGCAAGTCTACCTATCGTCCAACCCGCAAGGGTGAACCCTGCTAATAACGATGAAGCCCATGTTAGACTACGATTCGTCACCAAACCGGTTTGAACTCCTCTACGGCATGTTGCTGGATGCCATCCCATCATCTGTGTTGCTTGTGGACGAAAAACTGCATATAGTCTCCGTTAACCGAAATTTTCTGGTGAAAAGCCAGCGTGGCGAGGCCAGAACTGTCGGGCGTCCATTGGCTGAAGTGTTTCCCACCATTATTTTGGAAAACACGGATATAGAAAGGCGCATACGCGAGGTTTTTCGCACGGGAACATCTGTCAAAGGACAGCGGATGACCTACCGCGCACCAGGCGTTCCGATCAGAATATACTACTATTCCATTCTTCCGATTCCTACAAACCAAGTCATGCTATTGATGGAAGATGTCACTGAACAGGTTCGCCTTTCTGAAGAGGTGCGCAGAGTTGAGCGGCATTTGGCATCGGTTGTGGAAAGCGCCAGTGATATTGTGCTTTCAACCGATACGGAAGGAAGAATTTTGACCTGGAATTCGGCGGCTGAAAAATTATCAGGGTTGTCCGCCCAAGAAGTACGCGGACAGTATTTCTTTCAGTTCTGCGATAGCAACCAGCAACAAACTGTCCGAAAAGTTTTCATGCTCATGAAGTCAGGCAATGAATCCCATACCACTGAGTTCCCTTTGGTTACTAGCAATGGGGATGGCATCTTGGTTTCCTGGGTTTTTTCGCCTATGAAAGATGACTATGGACAAACTGTGGGGGCAGTAGTCGTAGGGCGTGATCTTGCCGAAAGGAGAAAACTTGAAAATCAACTGCGTCAATCACAAAAACTAGCCGCACTAGGTGTTATGGCAGGAGGAATAGCCCACGAAATACGTAATCCTCTCGCTGTTTGTTACTCAGCCGCTGAATTTCTATTGATGGATAATATTTCCACTGAGTTTAGGAATGAATGCTCTAGGAAAATTCAGGCAGGTATTCAGAAAGCATCTGCCATTATCGAAAACCTGCTACGCTTTGCCAGGCCTTCACCTGACACAGAAATGGTTCAAGTCGATCTAAACACCGTTATTACAGAAACTCTTGACCTGATCACCAATCAAGCCAGGGTGCAGCAAATCCGCATTCAACTCGAATTGAAAATGAGACCGATACTCGTTCTTGGCGTGTCTGGCCTGTTGCAACAAGTTTTTATGAATATTTTTCTCAACGCCATCAATGCCATGCCTGACGGTGGTGTGCTAACCATTGCGGAGGAGATTTCCGAAGCCGAGGTGGCAGTTCACATTTCAGACACTGGAATGGGGATAGAAGAATCTGATTTAGACAAAATATTTGATCCGTTTCATACTACATCCCCAATTGGGAAAGGCACAGGACTGGGATTGTCTATCTGCTATTCGATTGTTCAGCAGCATTTAGGCTCCATTCATGTGCAGAGCTCCCCTGGCAAGGGGGCTACATTGACCGTGCGACTGCCACTGTTATAAGTTATGAACGGACCCATACTTGTTGTTGATGACGAACCGGATATGTGTTGGGTAATAGAATGTATCCTACGCTCACAAGGTTATGAGGTGGTTACAGTCCTTAGCGGCGAAGAGGCGTGCTATCAACTAGCCAACAGGGATTTTTTCTTCGTTTTCATGGATGCCAAGCTTCCTGATATGGATGGTTTGGATGTGGTGCGGCATGCCCATGCCATAAAGCCGGGCTCCGTGCGTGCCGTGCTAGTTTCCGGTTATCACTATCACGATGATCCGGTTATTCGTCAAGCGTTCGATGAGGGACTCATTTGCGGCTTTTTGGCGAAACCGTTCACTCACAGCGATTTATTGAAGGCACTTCCAATCGTTTAGGATATGGTCGAAAATAACTTCCTTGCACAGTAGGACGGAATAAGCCCGTTCACGGGCGTTTCCGGCATAACCCCAAACGGCGTGTCTTTGCCGGAAACGTCCGCCGGGGCGGTCTTATTCAGGCCTACATTTGGATTCTTTCGGGAAATTATATTTGACCAAATCCTTAGTTCATTTTGCCCCTTAAAAATTAAAAAATTCACACGTATGACTGGCTCACAGCAACCAATTCCAGCAATTTATTTTTACCTTCCCCTGTGACCAGAATTTGCCGCGCCTTCTCCACCCCAGCCTCCAAACTTCCAGCCAAATTTGCCGCATAAATTGCCGCACCGGCATTCAGCGCAACTATCTCCGCGGCAGGCCCTGGCAAGCCTTCCAGCACTGACAATATTATTTTGAGGCTTTCTTGCGCCGAAGCCACACCCAAACTATCCAATGACGAGCGCCGAAAGCCGAATTGTTCCGGCGAAATAGTATAAGTTGAAATTTCACCGTCTTTCAGTTCGGCCACGAAAGTGGGCGAGGCGATGCTGATTTCATCCAAACCGTCTTCACCGTTCACCACCAATACATGCTGACTTCCCAGCATTTGCAGCACTCGCGCCATCGGCTCCACCCAGCGTTTGGAATAGACACCCAGTAATTGGTTGAGCGCGTTAGCCGGGTTGCTTAGGGGGCCAAGCAGGTTAAACAAAGTGCGGATGCCGATTTCCTTGCGCGGTCCTGCCGCATGTTTCATCGCGTTATGATGGCGCTGGGCGAACAGAAAGCCAATGCCAGTCTGCTCTATGCAAGCTTGGACCTGTTCGGGGGTCAGGTCAATTTTGACACCCGCTGCTTCCAATACATCGGCACTGCCGCACGAACTGGAAACCGAACGGCTTCCATGCTTGGCAACCTTTCCCCCAGCCGCCGCAACCACGAACGCGGCGGCGGTCGAGATGTTAAAGGTTTGCGCCCCATCGCCGCCAGTGCCGCAGGTGTCGATAACATGCCCACCGCTAACCTCAATTTTAACCGCCATTTCCCGAAGCACTTGGGCGGCAGCGGCAACCTCGTCCACCGTTTCACCCTTAGCGCGTAGCGCGACCAAGAATGCGCCGATCTGTGCCGGTGTTGCCAAGCCAGTCATGATGGTTCGCATGATTAAACGCATGTCGTCAGCTGCAAGGTTCTGGTTTGCAAGTAGATATTCAAGAGCTTGGGGTATGTTCATTGATTGGCTGTCGCTGGGGAAAGTGGCATCATCAAAGTTCCTTCTCCCTTCGGACTGACTGATGAGAAAAGGAGGAATCAGTGTTCATTATACGATTTGGGCTCAAGAATGGGAAAAAACCCTTGACATTTAAATTACATTCGTCATACATTAAGCATTAGCCATTTGGTCTCGAAAGGTTGATGGCACTCAAGCTTGTCACCTATCGGTTCGCCGCACATGTATGTAGAAGATGGCTTTAGCCTGCAAAAATCGCGGCCTAAAGACCGTTTCTACGTGTACTTTGCAGCTATTTTTCACAACTGATAGGTGATGAGGGCACTCAAGCCCATCCCACTGAGGCTGGGAAAAAGAGTAAGATAAGCTTTTTGCAAGCTAATGAAATGCCGAAAACAACTTCCCTGTTTAATCAGACAGGACTAACAGGATTGACAGGATGGAATCGTGAGAATGTAGCCTCATGTAAGTAGTAAATCCTGTTTTTCCTGTAAATCCTGTCCGGTCTTTTTTTGGGAAGTTGTATTTAACCAAATCCTAAAAAGCAATTCAAAGCAAGCAGCTAATTTCGTTGGCTCCATCACACTATTACTAACCCTGTACACCCACACGAGGACACGACAATGGATAAAGGTTTAGAGTTCTTTGACGCTTGGGCGAAAACCCAGAAGGAATTCCTTGAAACTTCACTCAAGACACAGGAGGCATTTCGAGTGCACTGGCTTGATTCAATGAAAAAATCGCAAGCATCGTTTTTCAGCAACGCCGATACGCTAGACAACCCACAGGCAAAGGAAATGCTCAAGCTCTTCAATTCATGGATTGACACTATGATCAACACTTCAGAACTGTTCAACGGAGAGGTTGTTAAGTTGCAGCAATCTTGGGGCAAGACGCTGGAAAACCAAATTGAGCAAAGTAAGGAATTGGTCAGGTTATTTTCAGAGTACCTGCAAAAAGCCGGAACTAGTTAGCTCCATGCCTGCCAAGCCCTAGCAGCCCAAACAAAGGCCGGGGGCAATGACCTGAACTGTGCCATTCGGGTCAATGCACAACCGCTCCCGGCGGGTTTGTGATCAAATCAGGGACAAATTTGCATAATTGTTTTTAATCACCCATTTTATTCCCTCCCCCTAAACCACCCCGCAATACTGTAACGCTTGCGATGGGTGACAGCGACCTCATGGGGGAAAACGGCGCTCAGGAAAATCACCATCGTTGCCAAATCGGGTGAAACAGTTTCCATTAGGGTATCGTCATGCGGAGAATAGATTAACAATTCGCCGCAATCATCAGGCATCCAATATGGGTTGAGATAACACACCGTGGATAGCACACGATTGGGCAACCCTTGGAAAGCGTCCAGATGCTTGCGGTAAAAAGCCCCCGTATCGTAGACGGCAAAATGGGATTCGTAATCGAACAGTCCAAGGAACAACCGACGGTTCAAACCCAGCCTCAATAGCTCCATCCAGGCTAGAAAAGCAATTTCCGCAGGAGAGTCCGGGCACAGCCAGCGTATGCCATCCGTGCGGATTAAACCATCTAAATTGTACGCCTGTCCGCGCCCCACCCCCGCCCGCTTGAGTTCATCCGCCCCAAGGACGCTTTGTTCGCGCAACGCCTCGCACAATGCAAAGGGAATACAGTCGGCAAGTATGATATAGCCAGTGGTTTTCAACGCATCGGCGATACGATCAAATGCCTCCTCATTGTTGCACGGAAAATTGGAACCAGTTTCAGCCATGAGCCTGCCTTGTGACGATATTTGCTTATTGAAGCCGGACGGGATTTGTAATCCCGTCCGTAACGTTTCGTGGTTAGACAGACATGGTTGCACACTAAACGTAAGCGACGGGGTTACAAAACCCCGTCGCGCTTAGTAATTGCTAATATGGGGCAATTCTCCAATTCCTATAAAAACATTGTCCATTGCCGACAAGCCCTGTATTTTAGGATAATATCCCATCTCTGCCATGCTATGCTATGCTGACCTTAGATTACGCCAAGATAATGAAAACACGCCTGGAATACCTACTGAAATCCGCCATGGACACCCTCAAAGTGCAAGGTGACTTGGCTACCGAATTGGAGGCAGCCGTCATGGTGGAGCGTACCCGCGACACCAGCCACGGCGACTTTGCCACTAACTTGGCGATGACCCTGGCAAAGGCCGCGAAAATCAACCCCCGTCTACTGGCGGAGAAAATCATTGGTGCGATGCCCAACGAACCCTCTGTGGTTAAAACAGAAATTGCCGGCCCTGGCTTTATCAATTTCTTCATTGACCCCCGTGCACAGTTTCGTATCGTACAGCAAATCCTTGATGAGGGACGTGAATTTGGCTTGAGTGAAGTCGGTGCCGGTCAAAGCGTCCTAGTGGAATATGTCTCAGCCAACCCAACCGGACCCTTGCATGTGGGTCATGGGCGCGGTGCGGCTTACGGTTCTGCGGTGTCTAACCTGCTCACAGCGGTCGGATTCAAGGTACATAGGGAATACTATGTCAATGACGCAGGCAGACAGATGGATATCCTCGCCGCCAGCGTATGGCTGCGATACTTGGAGGAATGCGGCGAAGTGTTGGCTTTTCCCTGCAACGGCTATCGCGGAGAATATGTCCGCGATATCGCGGCGGATTTGCTAAAACAAGCCTGTTCAGATTACCTGCACCCTGCAGCTAAGGTCATGGAAGGCTTGCCACCAGACGAACCGCAGGGGGGCGACAAGGAAATCCATATTGATGCCGTGGTCGCCCGTGCCAAAGGATTATTGGGGCCGGAAGCTTACCGGCATGTGTTCGATGCCGGACTCAACAGTATTCTCGACGACATCCGTCAAGATTTGGCCGAGTTTGGCGTGGAATACGAGGAATGGTTCTCGGAACGCGGTCTGGACGAATCGAAGGCGGTGGAGCGGACATTGGACAAGTTGCGCACCGGTGGGCATCTGTATGAAAAAGACGGGGCGACTTGGTTCGCGTCTAGCCAGTTTGGCGACGAGAAGGACCGCGTCGTCGTGCGCGAAAATGGTCAGATGACGTATTTCGCTTCTGACATTGCCTACCACATGGACAAGCTGGAACGCGGATTCGGTCAATTGATCAATATCTGGGGCGCCGACCATCACGGCTATATCCCCCGCGTCAAGGCGGCCATCCAAGCACTGGGTGGCGACCCTGCCAAATTAGACGTGTTG
>QJPH01000232.1 GCA_003242955.1 Candidatus Methylumidiphilus alinenensis | reverse complement strand
TATGACGCAGAGCGTCAGAGGAGGCATTCCCACGAAGACCGCTCATCGTCATACACAAGTCCGGGCAAGCCGGAAAAGCCGTCATTTCGGCAGGGATGCCGAAATCCAGGCCATGGACGGTAGTCTGTCGGTTGTGTAATGTTTGATTCAGTCGACTTACCAAGCCTTAGTTTCCCGTCCTTGGATAAAAGGGCATATGTTTCCCACAGTTTGCCATCCTTGGACGCTGGATTTCGGCATCCAAGCCGAAATGACGGTGCTCCAACACTTGTGTATAACGGCGAGCGGAGACCGTGGGAACGATGCAAAACGTAACCCCGCGTCCGATTGAGCGTTGGGTTGGGCGGCCGCTACGGGATAGTAAGCCGGGGTTGCATGGCTTTCGCTCTTTTCTTTTTTCCCCATTCGGCGCAATACGCGGAGTACCGCTATTGCGCCCTTGCCGCGCTGGAGCTTCAAAACCGCATTCCCAAGCCGGAACTTGGGAACGAGTAGAATATACACGCCCTGCCTACACCATTATAAATCGATGCACCAGCATCGATTTATAGCCGGCATCGATTTATAGCCAGTAGACAAAAATAAACAAGCCCAACCAGACTACGTCCACGAAATGCCAGTACCATGCTGCCGCCTCGAAAGCAAAGTGGTGCTTCGCGGTAAAATGCCCTCTGGCACTACGGAACAGGACGACGGTCAGGAAAATCGCACCGATGGTCACATGCAAACCGTGGAAACCGGTCAACATAAAAAAGGTTGAACCATAAATTCCAGTACCCAGTGTCAGGCCCATTTCGGTGTAAGCCTCATGGTATTCAGTTGCCTGAAGAAATACGAAGGTAAATCCAAGTATGACCGTGGCAATCAGACCTTTGATTAATTGTGCACGGTTTTCCGCCAGCAACCCCCAATGCGCCCAAGTCACTGTAGCCCCTGAACTCAGCAGGATCAGAGTGTTCAGCGCGGGCAAACCCCACGCACCCATAGGATGGAAAGTCCCGTCTTCCAGTCCTCCGACATGCCCAGGGCCATTAGTCGGCCATGCCCCGGTGAAGCCTTTCCAAAGCAGTTCTTTGGTTGTCCCTAAAGAAAAGGATTCGTCGCCAGCCAGCCAGGAGACCGACAGCACACGGGTGTAGTAGAGGGCGCCAAAAAACGCAGCAAAAAACATCACCTCTGAAAAAATGAACCAAGCCATCCCCCAGCGGAACGACACATCCACTTGGTGGTTAAAAATCCCACTTTCACTTTCGTTGATGACCGTTGAAAACCATCCAAAAAGCATGGTGATCAGGACTCCCAAGCCTACGATCATCATCGTCGAGCCATAACTGGCTCCATTCAGATAATTGGCGAAACCCGCCAGCAGAGTCGAGAGCCCAATGGAGCCGAATATCGGCCATTGAGCCTTGTGCGGTATGTAATAAGCGTCTTTTGTTGTACTTGCCATGAGATTCCCCCGTTAATTCTTAATAGTTTGTGTTTTCTCGTTTATGTCAAAAAACGTGTACGACAAGGTCATTTCCTTAGTATCTGCTTGAATCGTCGGATCCACCACGAAGCGCACCGGCATCTTCCGTTCCTTGTGGGGTTCAAATTCCTGTTCGGAAAAACAAAAACATTCGGCTTTCTTCAAAAAAGAAGAAGTCCATGCTGGTGAAATACTCGGTATCGCCCGCCCCACCAACTTTTTGTCGGAAGTGTTTTCTGCGTAGAAATTAACCGTGTAATATTGACCAGGATGGATTTTCAGCTTGCCTGTTTCGGCCCGAAAGCGCAACGGCATTTGCCCATTGACTACCGTGACAAATTCCAAGCTTATTTCCCTGGACTCATCCACTTTGAGAGCTTGCTCGGCTGTCGCTTCCTTCACCCTCCCACTGATGCCGAAATAATTGCACACTGCATCATAATAAGGGGCAATGGCGAAACCCAATCCAAACATCAACAAGGCGATGACCACCATTCGCCAGACTAACCGGGCGTTGGCTTTATGCAGTTCTTTATCGTCCACTAACTAATGATGCCTATTTTGAAAGGACCACTTTAACAATCGAGAAAACGTAAAGCGAAATAGCGACAAGGGCTATAAACGCTGCTAAAACAATGTTTTTTTTTCGAATGTCCATCGTGTTTGCTGCCTACCCTGCCCCACTTGGGGGCAGGATTGGTCCTAAAAGGTTCAATGCAGTTCTGAAATCAGACTCTGATCAGGCGCTTCCGTCCAACTGTGATACGGGGGAGGAGATGGCAAATGCCATTCCAAGCCATGCGCTTCGGCTCCCTCCCAGACTTCACTGGTTGCCTTCTCGCCACCTTTGATTGCCTTGTAGATCACATAGGCGAAAATCAACTGTGAAAAGCCGAACACAAACGCACCCACGCTGGACATTGCATTGAATTCGGCAAACTGCACGGCATAATCGGGAATGCGGCGGGGCATGCCTGCCAAACCCACAAAATGTTGTGGGAAGAAGCAAATGTTGACGGAAATGGTAGTCAACCAAAAATGCAGTTTGCCAAGTTTTTCGTCATACATATGGCCGGTCCACTTGGGCAACCAGTAGTAGGTGGCGGCAAACAAGGCGAACACTGCACCCGGCACCAGCACATAATGGAAATGAGCCACAATGAAATAAGTATCATGGTATTGCAAATCGGCTGGTGAAATGGACATCATCAACCCGGTGAAACCGCCCATTGTGAACAGAACCACAAATGCAATGGCATAAAGCATCGGCGTTTCAAAGGTCATCGCGCCCTTCCACATAGTCGCCAGCCAGTTGAACACCTTTACACCGGTTGGAACCGCGATTAGCATCGTGGCGTAGGTGAAATAAAGTTCACCGGCAAGAGGCATTCCAACAGTGTACTGGTGATGCGCCCACACGATGAAAGACAGCAAACCAATGGAGGCCGTCGCATAAACCATGGAGGCATAACCAAACAGCGGCTTGCGTGAAAACGTCGGAATGATTGATGAAATGATACCGAAGGATGGAAGGATCAGAATGTAAACCTCAGGATGGCCAAAGAACCAGAACAAATGCTGGTAAAGGACCGGATCGCCACCGCCCGCCGCATTGAAAAAGCTGGTGCCAAAATATTTGTCGGTCAGCAGCATCGTCACCGCCCCGGCAAACACGGGCATCACCGCGATTAGCAAGAATGCCGTAATAACCCAAGTCCACACAAATAGGGGCAATTTCATCATCGTCATGCCAGGGGCACGCATATTGAAAACAGTGACGATGATGTTGATGGCCGCCATGATCGACGACATTCCCAATATATGGACCGTGAAGACCGTGAATGGCAAGGCATTGCCGGTTTGTAACACCAGCGGTGGGTAGAGAGTCCACCCGGCCGCCGCCGCACCGCCATCCATGAACAAGGTGCTGGAAAGCATTACAAACGCAAAGGGCAGAAGCCAGAAGCTCCAGTTGTTCATGCGGGGCAGTGCCATATCCGGCGCACCGATCATCATCGGTATCATCCAGTTGGCCAGTCCGGCAAATGCCGGCATTACCGCGCCGAAAACCATGATCAACGCATGGAGCGTCGTCATTTGGTTAAAGAAATGCGGATCGACGTATTGCAGACCCGGTTCAAAAAGCTCCGCGCGGATAACCAGCGCCATTGCGCCGCCCACGAAGAACATAATCAGGCCGGTAATAAGGTACAGAGTACCGATATCTTTATGGTTGGTAGTCGTCACCCACCGCATGAATCCCTTGGCGGGACCATGATCGTGGTGATCATGGGCGTGGATATCGTCATGTGTTGCTACTGACATTGTCATTTACCTCAAATGCTCAAAATTATTTGTACGCCTGGATGTCGGCAGGTTGAATCGAATCGCCCTTTTTGTTGCCAAAACCATTCCTTTGGTAGGTGACCACAGCGGCAATCTCAACGTCGTTCAATTGATCCTTGAACGCAGGCATCGCAGCTTTGCCATGCAACACGAGTTTTAAATGGTCAGCCAAAGGCCCCAAAGCCACTTTGCTGCCTTTGATGGCGGGAAACACACCCGGAACTCCATCGCCTTCCGCACCATGACAGGCGGCACAGTTCGAGGCATAGACTTCCTTGCCTTTGGCGGTCAGTTCGTCCAATGTCAACGGCTTGCTGGCATCAACCTTACCGACCTCTTGCTTAGCCTTTTCTGCGGCAACCCATTGCTTATACTCGTCTTCTGTTTTCACGACGACAACGATGGGCATAAATCCGTGGTCGCGGCCACACAATTCCGCGCATTGACCACGATAGATGCCAGGCTTCTCCACTTTGATCCACCCGTCAGTGATAAATCCGGGTATGGCGTCTTTCTTCCAGCCAAACTCGGGAACCCACCAGGCATGCAGCACATCGGCGGCAGTCAGCAGGATACGAATTTTCTTGTTGGCTGGAATGACCAAAGGCTTATCGACATTTAACAAATAATGTTCAACAGTGGCCGGATCAATTTTGGAACCGAGTTGCCGGGCTTCGTTACTCTTGGCATCCAGAGAACTGAAAAAATCAATGCCTTCATCCAAGTAGGTGTAACGCCATTTCCATTGATAACCGGTAACCTTTATGGTCATATCGGACGCACTGGTGTCATACACCTTAATCATGACTTTGGTGGCGGGAATAGCCATCGCAATCAAAATCAGAAAAGGGATGATAGTCCAGACGATTTCCAATTTGGTATTTTCATGGAACGTCGCGGGAACCACCCCTTTGGACTTGCGATGGTGAATTAAAGAATACACCAATATCCCATAAACTAGGATGCCAATGCCTACGCAAATCCAAAGTATCGTCATGTGCAGGTCATGGATGTCATGGCTGTCAGGGGTCACGCCAGCCGGTAAGTTTAACGCACCCCACCCCACACCAGTGCCGCTGCCAGTCTCGGCATTTGCCACCCCCCATAACACCGACCAAAAACCGGCGAGCAGTTGTAATGTTTTCTTCACGGAGCCCTCTCTTCAAGTACTTATAAAAATGCTTTAAATTATTTTACTATCCTAAACTCAACAGGTACTTCAGCTCCCTTGCCAAAACCTGCCGTTCGGACTCTACCAGAAACCGCCCTAATTCAACCTCCTTGCCATGCAACCTGAGCGTCAGACGACTCGGATGCCCCCGAATCGGCGATTGTATACAGTCAAGCATAACCCATGCACGTTGGAACTTGTAAGTTTGCAAGGGGCTGCCCCACCCCTTCTCTACCCTAACCAAGTCGCCTGTAATGGTGATAACCTCACGTTCTTGGCTCTGTCTAATGCTTAGATGGAGACAAAAGGCCAGCAGAATCCATTCCAGCCCCGAAAAAGGCAAAACCAACCAAGCACCCAATGCCGCACAAAATCCGGCGACTAACCCCATCAGTAGGCCACAAATTCCAAGCAATAGCCATGCCTGCCTGCGGCTGAGAGAGCCATTGGGCTTTAATACGATAGTTTTTTCGCCTGTGTCCTCATCATGCCCTGACTCAACCATGATGTCCCCCCCATCTTTGAAGATGCCTCATCATAAGCCCAAGAGCCTAGTTGCTTCTATAAAACTAAGCGGCAAAATCCATCGGCGGAAATCGCTTAAGAAGCTGGATACTTTCCGCTTGAACATAACAGACCTTGCTGGGATGAGGAAATTTAACTTATACGGGCGATCTAAGCAAGATTTCTTAGCTGCATTTTCTGAAAAAATCCCTTTCGTTGAAGTAGTTTGGCATCAATCCATCCAATCTGGCACAATAAGGGACGATGCCTAGGCAGGGAAAGGACAGGCCGGACTCCAAGGTTTTCAGGTTTTCCTCAAGGCAGCAAATATCAGCATCTATGCAATTGGCAATCCATCCCGCACCGGTGACACCGGAACCGATAATCGCATCGTGGGTCAAGAAGGCATGGTTTAAGCAACCCAACCTCAACCCAACTACCATTATAACTGGCAATTGTAAGGCAAAGGCCAATTGAGACACCTTTTTTGTGTCATTGAGGGGAACCGCCCATCCTCCAATGCCCTCGACTAGGACAAAATCGGCTTGTGCTTCCAATTCCCGGCAATGCAAAACTATTTTTTCAATCTCTACGGTCTCGCCTACGGTTTTTGCAGCAATGTGGGGTGAAACTGGCAACTCGAATGCGTAAATGTTTATTTTCGCATAATCGACAGCTAATGAAGCGTTTTCCATCAATAACAAAGCATCTTCATTTCGCAACTCGCCGTCTTTGCGAAAACAACCGGAGGCCACGGGCTTCATACCGATGACAGACGAACCACGGGCCTTTAAAAAACGCATCAGCGCGACGGTCGCCCAAGTCTTGCCCACTCCTGTATCGGTGCCTGTAATGAAAAAACCAGCCATATTGAATTAATAATTCACTTGATTAGAAAAAGGACAAGAATACCTCACGCAAAAACGGTATTCCAGAAATGATTCTACCAGCCCCCCCTTTGCAAAAGTGGGGTTAGGGCAAGCATCTCAGAAAGTGCGTTGGTTTTTTTGAGTGTAGCCGAAAATGCTTGGAATAAACAAGAGGTTGTGGGTATATCATGGGCAAAGACTAGTGTTTCTGTTGCATCCACAATTTGTCTAACCCCCAAACCAAAAATCATGAAGCGAATGAAGTATCAGGCAAATTGATCTATTGCTCTTAACGTTGCGTCGTTGCGTCGTTACGTGAGTCAAAAAAATCTTTGCTCAACGACACGGTTAAACAGTATGGCGAGGAAGCGAAAAGAAAGTTTCACGCAACGGCGCAACGACGCAACGTAAAAGACTCAATCCCCCAGCTAAGACAAACATTCAACTGCTAAGCGTCGGCAGACTTCGATTTTTCAACGCACATTCGGAGAGACTTGGATTTAGGGGGTGGCTTCCTTCCGCTATTACAGTTTCGGCTTTCAATCCCCCCTGCCCCCTTTTGGAAAGGGGGTAGGGGGATTTCCCCACAGGGGGGGTAAACTTTATTGAAAATCCCTAACATTCAGTTACTAGGAAGCCTCGCTAGTCCATGGATAATTTCAAAAGTGGCATTGATGCGCCCTGTCGGCATGGCAGATGCGTAGGCTTCCATCATCTTGCGAAATACTCCTTTGCCAGTGAGATGCCGGGGCCGGTTCATCGTGATATTGTGGGCACCTAGTTTTTTTAGTTCGCACAAAAGCTCATTGACGCTGGAATAGGCAATGACACACTGCTCATTGAGAACGGAAACGTCACCAAACTTGGCTTTTGTCAATGCAGTCTCAATGGCGCTCTTTGAGGCAAAGGTATTCACATGACTATGATTATCAGCCTTGGCCCAAGCATTCCGCAATTCGCACAAGCTTGCTTCGCCGAAGGTGCTAAACAATAATACACCGCCCGGACGCAATACCCGAAAAAACTCCCCCATAACCACAGACAGGTCAGGGCACCATTGTAGTGCCAAGTTTGAGTAAACCATATCCACACTCCCATCCCTAAGCGGCAAAGTTTCACCGTCACCACAAATTCGCAGGGCTTTTTCCTGCAAACCACTTCGTTGTTTGAAAATACTCAACATCCCTTCGGCGATATCCACGGCAATCAAACTGGAATTAGGAAAACGCTTCCCTAAAAGTGCTGTGCAATAGCCCGTGCCGGCACCTAGGTCGAGAATGGATTTAGGCATAAATTCACCTGCTGGCAAGCGATCCAATAACCCCTCCCCCACTTGTCGCTGCAATGCGGCTACGCGGTCATAACCCGAGGCAGCCCGGCTGAATGATCTGCCGACCCAGCGCTTGTCGATCATTGCGGCCTGATTCATCGTTCAGTAGGCATGGCGTTGCCAGAAATCAGTGAGCAGGCTGATACATTCGTCAGGATGGGAAAGGAAAGGCGTATGTGCCGCCCCCTCAATAATCTGCAACTCAGCCCCGCGTGACAATGCCTGCATGGCTTCGCCGACCGCTGGCTTCACCATACGGTCGCGGCTACCCAACAGCAACAACAGGGGGACTGGCAATTTAGGCAGCAAGGCTCTCAAATCGCCCGTGCATAAAATCTCCAAGCCAGCCAGCAAAGCCGCCTCATCGGGCTCTTCACACTCGGTCACATGGGCTTTCAAATCCCGTAGCGTCTCGCGGGCATGTTCAAGACCCATCGTTTGCAGCCCTAAAAACTGCATTAAAGTTCGATGGTAATCGGCCCTCAAGTCTGCGGAAAAACTGCTCAACAGCGGAAGGTCCATCGCGCAAGGCCAGCCTTCGCATTGGGAAAATCGGGCATTGCCTGCCATCATCGTCAGACTCGCCAACCGTTCGGGGGAACGTCCGGCCACATGCAAAGAGATTGTCGCCCCCAATGACCACCCCAACCAATGCGCCCGCTCTGGGGCAATTTCAAGCAGGGATTCACCCGCCCCTTCCAGGCTGAAATCATCAATCATGCCACTACGGCCATGGCCAGGAAGATCGATTAGGGTAATGCGGAAACAATCCGCAAGCCTATGGGCGAAAACTCGCCACACGCCCGAGTGCATACCCCAGCCATGCACCATCACCACCTCCGGGCCGCTGCCGAAGGTTTCGGAGTAGAGGGTGTTTTTTATTCTAGTCATTCAGCATTTTCAACATCTAAGATTATTTTATTAGTCTTGTTATTTTACAAGGTATTTCGATTAATCATCGGCTTGCTTGGGTATCCATTATTATTGTTCTTTAGTAAGATGAAAATGCTGAATAAAAGCCACAGTCCAAATGTAGGCCGGAATAAACCCGCCCCAGCGGGTGTTTCCGGCAACCTGATTAGGAAGATGTTTCAGCTATCCCGTCATTCCGGCATGGACCGCCGGAATCCAGATTGCAGGGATGCCCTAAACCCAGCCATCCATATAGCCTACCTTCCAGCAATTCGTGTTGGAACGACAAGATTTTAGATTTAAGAAGCTGCGTTTTCAATACGAAATAATTGCTTATTGTAACTCATAAAATGGGACATAATTCGAGTTTTACTCCCGGTCTCAGGCATTATGCATATCCTGATCTAACTCCTCGGCATCATAATTAAAGGCTGAAACGTTAGTACGGTCCAATATTTCCATGAAAGCCCGCTTTGTCATACCAGCCATTTCGGCGGCTTGGCCGATGGACAGCTTGCCTTGTTCATAGAGGCGTGAAGCTAGGATCAGGGTTAATTCTTGGGCATCTATGCCGACAAAATCCGGTAAGCGTAGTTGTAGAGTTTGCATGGTTTGCCTTAATGTTATTTCTATATCGAAGGGCCGTAGGTTGACCTGAAAAAGGGGGTGCGCATCGTTCGCGATTGATGCGCTTCGTTCCTCAGCGCATCCTTATATAGACTATTATCACCTAAACAGATAAAATCTTGATAACTATATTAAGCCTTTTAAGTCCACCGATAACTGCGACTGATCGTGCAACTTCAGGTTTTAACCTTTGTGCCGCATCGACTAAATATTTACAAGCAGCTATAACTGTAACCGTTCAGCCCCCCCTGGGAGCGCGGGCATCCCGCCCGCCAAAATTGCGGCCAAGATGGCCGCGCTCCCAGGAAAAGGCAGGGGGGGGCTGAACGGTTACCTATAACTACTTTTTTCTGCTCGTCTGTCCACTTAGTGCTATGTCGCTTAGCAACACCTTCAATACTCCACGCAGACCTGTAAGGGTAGTGTCTATTTTCCCTTAGAACTTGTTTTTTAAGCGTTGTTAATGCTTCATTCACTATTTTAAAGGCTTCCTCAGCTTCAGTGGCATCCTCTGCCTCTCTTAACAAGAGGCGACAGTAGTGATTGTCTATCTGAAATGTGTCAAACCCCTTTATTTTTTTGGCATACTCATAGCTTAGTTCAAAGTAACGGCGGGTAATACTCAGATCGTCAAGGCTTAGTCTAGCCGTGGTGATTTTGCTACTTCCATTAAAACTGCTTGAAGTTGACGACCACAATCCTCTTTTAGAAATGCAAGCTTCTGAGTTTCGAGGGAGCCTATTCTTTCTCCCCAAAGCCCCCTGAAGTCTAATAATGAGGAAAGTCGGATAATTTCATCATTTTCAAGAATATCTAGGTCATAGAGTTGAATATTTCGCGTTTTGATACGATCATCTAATGCATCAGATTGTAATTCGTGAATGCCAGTTCTTTCAGTCAACAAAAGACCGCAATCTGAACGAGCATATCGACAGAAACATTCAACTAAATCGAGGTTTCTGGAATAATTTTCAATGACAAGAATAAAATCTGAGTCTCTACGACAAAGTTTTTGAAGTTCAATATAGGCCGATTCATACGGGTGGTCTAAGATAAAAACATCTCGCCCTCCAGCAACAAGTTTTAACGCGATTGATCTAAGCGTTATAGTTTTTCCATTACAATCAGTGTGTTAATTAATTTTGTCTCGCTATACTTATCAATAAAATGTTCTGCGATAGAGTCTAATGAATATCCTTTAGGTAGACCGCAGTCCTTCGCCAATAAGTCAGATAACTCTTGACCAGTGGGTAAAGACACATCGCCTTTGTTTTTAGCATCTTTAGCCGCTCCGGCTCCAAGAAACAGCATTGCTTCTCCTCCCAAGGCCGCTCGAATAGCTGTTCTTAGGGTACTGTCATTATCCATATATATACCTCATAATTTACTTAGCCTGTAGATGTGCCGAAAAGGATGAGTATCGGTCGCGGTTGATACACTATGTTCCAAAGTTAATCGGTTCCCAAGCTCCTGTCTGGGTACTCCATCACTTGTAAACTCCTGCTTGTCGTGTATCGGGAAACTAGAGTTTCCAAACGCGCTTAGGCGTATTCGTGTGCCATATTAAAAATCGCGGGCTTTATCTCAAGCCCACAGCCTAATTCCAGCTAAGTAGGACGGGCAACGGCTTCATCGTTGCCCGAAATTCGGATTGTCGGGCGCAACGCAAAAAGACGCGCCCGACCTAGATGGATCAATTCGCCGGATAGCCTTGTTTGACATTTCAGCATATCGGAGAAGGAACCCATAGGATTTTGCGATTTCTTCGGCTGCAAGCTTTGACCGTGCCAGATACTCATGAATAGAAACGCTTTCTTTCGATAGTTTCGCTTGTATTCTGTCCTTTTCTTTTAATATTTCTGATGTAATCATAAGTTTTCTTCCTCTTTAAATAATTCAAGTGGAGTGACAATTTCAGGTGTTGACAAGCCAAGGCGACCATTGATTACGCGAATATGTTTTCGCTTGTTGGCATTTGCAAGATGGTTGCAATTCCATGTAAGAAGGTACTGAATATCATAGTAGCTTGAATAGGCCAAATGCACTGCATCACCCAATAACGACTTCGGCATGACATAGTTGGCGATGTAAAATTCAACAACTTGTTCAAGATCAGGAATAAACGGTAGTAATGGAATCGTCGAAACTAATTCAATGATTTCAGTCTTACATGGATAGTCTCCACTATTTAATTCTTGAAGTACAGCGTCAGACAAGTAAAGTTCATAATCACCAGCCATTTCTGTCCACCATTTCCTTGTAACCACAGAAAAGGCATTGATTGACTCACGCTGATCGAAGTAATAACTTGGAATCGTAGAATCGAGATATACTTTTTCTTTCATGGTATGTAATTTGCTGGTTCCCAAGCTCCAGCTTGGTAACCCATTTTTTTCAAGCTCCAGCTTGAGGTGTTTCTGGAAGCTGGAGCTTCAAAGGCCGCATTCCCAAGCTGGAGCTTGGGAACGAGCAAAACAGCTTCACCGTTGCCCGAAATTCGGATTGTCGGGCGCAACGCAAAAAGGCGCGTCCGACCTTCATGGCTACAATTCTCAATGGCTGTCGCTCAACTCTAGCCGCCGTTCCATGCGTTCGATGCGCCGTTTGAGTTCGTCGATTTCCGACTTGCCGCCATAGACTGCCGTTGTCAGCGCACCGAGTTGCTGCCCCATCGCCGCCAGTTGCACGTTGGTTGCCACCGCTTCACGTTTCAGTTCGGCGATGTCCGCACGAATCGAACGCAAGTGTTCGAGTACCAAGCTTTCAATGTCAGCAGTCATGAATGAAATTCTCTCTCTTTAAATTTTAGTCAAGTAGGTCGGGCAACACCTTCACCGTTGCCCGACATTCGGACTACGAATAAGCATACGGACCAACGGTTGCTGCCGATGTTCACCAGTTTTGTCGGCGTATATTCGCCACCGGGTGCCGTCACCTGCACGCTGGCACCGATGATGATATCCTGCTGATAGTCCTTGAATTCGTCCAAAGTCAGCGCCGGGGCACCATAGAGGTTGACGGAGAAACGAAA
>QJPH01000339.1 GCA_003242955.1 Candidatus Methylumidiphilus alinenensis | reverse complement strand
CTTCAAAATGAGAATTGCTGCCTTCGCAGGGCAAGCCTTGCACTCCTCTGCATTACTTTTAGCCGCATCTAACCAATGAGCCAAGCCCTATCCACCGCCCTAGCCAAACTGCTGGATACAGAAAGTGCAACCCTGCCAGCCAGTTCTTTCACAGCCGCCCAACGCCGAGCCCTAGACGAATTGGCAAGGCGAACCGCAGCGGTGCGTGTGAAAACAGAAGGCAGCGGGAGTGTCTACCAAGCGTTGAATGTCGATCTGCTCCGCGTCCATCTGAAGACCCTGCGCCCCAAAGCCCAGCATGAAATTGACCCGGACATCCCTAAACGTGCCGCCAACATCGCCCATGGCCGCAACACTAAAAGCCGATCCCATGGGCATGGGCTACATTATTTACTGGTCAAAGCCATAGGCGAGGGCGTGTGCTGGGAAAACGGGCAGGATGCCGCCAAGCCTATCTTCGATTTGTCCGCTGCCACAACCATCGCCGAAGCCGGTGTGCTGGCTCTGCGCGTAGAAGACGCTTGGCAATCAGCACAGCCCATGTGGCTAGTGGAGAACCAAGCACTGTTTGACCGCATGGATTGGATGCCCAAAGGCAGTCAAGGAACCCTAGCCTACTATGCCGGTCAGCTGCCCTCCCTTTTGCTACAATGGCTTGCATTCCGGCGACGGGTTCCTGAAGTGATTCTCTTCGCCGATTACGACGGTGTAGGCTTGCTCAACTACGCCAGACTTCGCGAGGCCTGTGCGGTCCCCTGCTCATTCTGGTTGATGCCAGGCTGGCGCGACTTGCTGGCCCGTTATGGCAGTAACGAAATCTGGCGCAATACCCAGGCCGAATTCCAAACGGCGATTTCCCGTTTGGATGCGTTGGGGTTTGAGGATGGGCTGCGGGATTTATGCAAAGCCCTAAATCAACACGGCTTGGCCCTTGAACATGAAGCGGTGTGGCTTGCTGAGCCTGACAAACCCATGGAGAAAGCAAAATGACTGTGCCACCAGTGGATATTCTCCCCAAGCACTGGGAAATCGTGTGCGGCATCCTCCAGAAACATGTACCCGAATATGAGGTGTGGGCCTTGGTTCGCGCACTAAAGGCACTGCCAAACACTATTCCGACCTAGATTTGGCCGTCATCTCCGACCACGCTTTAAGCCTCGCAGTCAGTGCCGCGCTTGACGACGAATTTACCGAATCCGATTTGCCGTGGAAGGTGGACGTGGTGGATTGGGCGACGACTAGCGAACCATTTAGAAAAATCATCAAGCAGCAGAGGGTGGTGGTGCAGAAACCTCGTCAACCCGTTTGACTCGCACATCAAATCTGTTGCGCAACAGATTTGATGTAAAACGATAGAATGCAGCCGGACGGGATATGTAATCCCGTCCGTAACGTTTTGTAGTTTGGCAGACATGGTTGCACACACAAAACGTATGCAACGGGGTTACAAACCCGGTCGCGCTTAGGTTTGATTCAAGATTTTTCATTGTTAGCTTCAACAACGACATGCTTAATACAGCGTTTTCATTTTCTAAAAGTAACTAAAAATGATGGATATTCAATCAAGATTTAACTGAATGCCCTGTGGAATCCCACACTCCATCAAGTAACTATTTGATGTTGAAAACGCTGTAGTGATGTTGAAAACGCTGTAACTGTTCTGTCTATCAATCGCACATAGTGGGACCGCCGCATCTCGCCCGCACACCGGCTTTGCACTTTTCGTAATACGCCTGACAAGCCGCTGCGCCATCCTTGCTTGCACAAAGCTTGTTTTCACTATCGCACAAAGCAGCCAATTTCTTCAAACAAATGTCACATTTGGCATCATCCTTGGCTACGACCAAAGGGGTGTTTAAGTTAGAGTACAAGGCGGAGTCGCCAGAAAAAGCGATTGCCGGTATGGCTAAAGCTAGGAATAGTCCAAGTATCAATGCTGCGTTTCTGATGTTCATAGTGTTGCCCTTTCATTTTTTGTGAGGTGGACGCCAATGCCGGTTTGTCGGGTTGAACCCAAGCATCCTCATCGGTCGTCAATGGCTGGTAATAAGCCTTGTTGGGCTCGGTTTTCTCCTATAGTTTGGAGAGCAAATGTAGTTCGCCATTCCGCATGGATCGCCGCAAGGCTCCAGAGACACTTATTCGACCAATGGCGGACGTTCAGCCTCATCAAAAATCCAAGGCAATTCGACGGCTTGCATGCGCTGGATCAGACTATTGGCATCTCTATCTTTCTTATAGTGGAGTTCGACATCTGAAATTGGAACATGCCAGAGAAAGCGAACCGGCATTCCCTCAATATCGACCCGGAAACACTGGTGTGGTTTCAACAAGGGCGGCAGGAAGAAAGCATTTTTTAGTGGGCTGTTCGGAACCACCGCATCTGGCATTTCAATAGTTTGATATTCGGCGAGCGAAAACCTATCAAACAATGGCATCCAGGCCAAGTCATAAAGCCGTTCGGCATGTTCATAATCGCAATCGTGAAAATACTGGATCAACTCACAGCGGCTTTGTTCGCCTGTTTTTGAGTCGTTCATTACATAATCCGACATGCCGTTGGTCACTGCCGCCACCACTCGACCAGGGAATTCTTCAAGATTAAGTGGATAGATGAAAACATCAATTAGATAAGCATCGTTTTCTTCGTTGAACGTATGGAAGGGAAATAACTTGTCAGGCTTTCCGCCAAATAATGTTTTATAAGCCGTGCCGCGCAATTTGGTCAGGCTGATATGCTTAAGTTTTAGATCAGACATCTTGCCGCGTGTACCTTAGTGGAAGTGGTTAATTAGCTCTAGCCGTTTAATTTCACAAATTATCAAGAAGCATTTTATCGTATTCCGCGTTAGACATAGGTAGCTTTTTCATATTTGTCAGAACTTCCCCAGACAAGCCATCAGCTTCGTATGCCTGAATATCTTTTTTTGCGGCTGCTTCCAGATCACTGGCATCATTGCTGCTTTGCTTGGCTGTGTTCTTTCCTCCATAAGTTCGACCCCGCTTGTGTTTTGCCTTTGGCAGGACAATCGCCTTCCCCGCCTTTTTGATTCGATTTTTTTGCGTTGAGGTTAATGGCTTACCCTTATTAAGATTCAATGCACGCTTTTCCAACGCTTTGTAAGAGGGGATATGGTCTCGATCAGAGGTTCCGTCACCTTTGGTTTTTAGTAATTCACCATAGCTAGAAATGACCCCTGATTTTAACGGTGGATTCTTGCATTTTGTAATGGCAGCGGGCGATTTTTTACTGACTTTTGTTAAAGAGGGCTTCTTCGTGGATTTACTCTTTCTGCTTGGCATAGACCTACTCTTCGTCAAATAGCTGATTTTCAGCAAATGCGCTATCCAGAAGTTGGATGGCTTTTTCCATCGAACTCAAGTAGGGGCTGTTCAATATTTCTGGTGCCCACCAGTAATCTGGGTCTAAATCGAAGCGTTCATCGTCCAGTAGGTAGGCCGCATCAACGAATGCCATGATTTCTGCCCAGTTTGTGAGTCCATAGTTTGCGGCAATGGGAATGCAGGTGCGCACCGAGTCAAGCAACGCCCCATCAGAAAGCCCCACCGTCAGTTCAGGCAATTCAGTGCGAAGATGTTTAATCGCCTGTTTTGAGAATGAATCAAAAGCTCGCTCTTCAAAAATGGCTTTTTGATCGGGTCGGATTACCAGCATGCTTGACCACCTGCCTAATAATATGCAGTGCTTGTCGGGGTTATGCCGGAAACGACCACGAACGGGCTTATTCCGGCCTTAAACTGTACAAGGAAGTTATTTTCGACCATATCCTAAGGCTCGACCGTCGCCCCCTTTGCCCCGCATTTCTCTGATGAATTGGTAAACTTTTCGCCCGTCTGCATAGCCTTTAAGGTACATTGCCATTGCTCCAGGGTCCGCTTGTTCTGGGCAATGTGACAGCTTCCTATCGTGCGTTTGCGGTCGCGCTCGTAGACATTGGCTTGAATGATGTAAAGCTTCATGATTTCCTGGCAAACGGCTATGCGTTTCTCGGTTTCGGCGTTTTCCGGTGACTGAGTTTCACATCCGCTGATTGCGAAGAGCAGGGCTGAGATAAAGAGGATTGTTTTCATTGTTATTTCCCCAAGTGTGATTGAGTGCGTGACAGAAAGTAATAAAGGTGGCACATTTTCCGGTCGAGATTTCAAGTCTGCATGGTGAGTTGGTAACAGGACAGGGTATGCCGAATGCATCAGCATACGCTAATTGAAGCAATTCGGCTTCAAAGGAATGACCGCTTGAGTAAGAAAGGAAGATCATAGCTGATAGATCATCGTTCAAGCTTTACCCCTCTGCCTCACCGCCTCAAATAGTAATATCCCTGTCGCTACGGATACGTTCAGGCTTTCCACTTGCCCAAGCATCGGTATTTTAACCAGAAAATCGCAATTTTCGCGTGTCAATCGCCTCATGCCCTTTTCTTCCGCACCCATCACCAACGCTAAAGGCAAGTTGAGATCAGTCTGGTAGACTGTTTTTTCCGCCTCGCCCGCCGCGCCGACGATCCAGATGCCGGCCTCTTTCAGCCAGCCCAAGGCGCGGGCGAGGTTGGTGACTTTGTACAGAGGCACGGTTTCCGCCGCGCCGGAGGCGACTTTGGCGACGGTGGGGGTGATGCCGACCGACTGGTCTTTGGTGATGATGACACCATCTACGCCCGCTGCATCGGCAGAACGCAAGCATGCGCCCAGATTGTGCGGGTCTTGCACATGGTCCAGCACTAGGAAGAAGGCTGGCGCTGCCAAGGCATCCAGAGCGTCACGCAAATCGGTTTCGCCCAGTTCATGGGCCATTTCCAATTCGACAATCACGCCTTGATGGTTGCGGCCCTCGGAAAGACGCTCCAATTCCTTGCGGTTGACAATGTGAATGTTGACCCCGGCGGCTTCCAATTCTTGTTTGACGCGGGCAAGGCGGACATCCATGCGTCCGGCATCCACCCAAGCGGCAGTCAGTTTGTCGGGTGTGTGTTCCAACGCGGATTGGGCTGCGTGGAGTCCGACGATGCGTCGCTTGCCGCTCATTTCTGTTGGCTTCTCCTGCGACGCTTGCTGGGTTCGCCTTCTTTGCTTGCGGTTTTGACCGGTTCCTTGATTTGGCCTTTCGGCTTGTCCGGCACTTTGGCCTGAGTTTTGGAGGCGGGTTTCTTGCTTGGTGTCCCTTTTTTCTTTTTCTCCGAGGATATTAATTCAAAATCTATTTTCCTTTCGTCCAAATCGACGCGGGCCACTTTGATCCGCACCGTGTCGCCAAGCCGGTAGACTACGCCGCTGCGTTCGCCTTGCAAACGATGGCCGATTGGATCGTAATGGAAATAGTCGCGGTCCAGGTTGGAAATATGCACCAAGCCCTCGACGAAAATATCCTTGAGTTCCACGAAGAAACCGAAGGAGGTGACACCAGAAATGATGCCATCGAATTCTTCGCCCAGCCGGGATTGCATGTACTCGCACTTGAGCCAAGCGACTACGTCACGGGTAGCGTCATCGGCGCGGCGTTCGGCGGCAGAACAGTGTTCGCCGAATTGCACCATCTGGTTTTGGGAATAGCCGAAGGTCTCGGGTGGACGGCCTTCAAGGATATATTTGATGCCGCGATGGACCAACAGATCGGGATAACGGCGAATCGGCGAGGTAAAATGAGTGTAGGATTCCAATGCAAGCCCGAAATGGCCTTTTTTTTCCGGGCTATAAACGGCCTGTGACAATGAGCGCAATAATACGGTTTGGACTAGGTGCTTGTCCGGGCGGTCGGCAATTTTTTCCAGCAACACGAAATAGTCTTTTGGCGATGGCTTGTCGCCGCCGCCAAGGCGTAGGCCAACACCGCCCAAAAAAGTATGCAGGTCGGCGAGCTTTTCGGCGGAAGGACCATCATGTATGCGCAATAAATGGGGAATTTTCGCCTTCCCTAAGAACTTGGCCGCCGCTGTGTTGGCTGACAACATGCATTCTTCAATCAGCTTGTGGGCATCGTTGCGATTGACCGGCACAATGTTTTCGATCTTGCGGTCCGCGCCGAAAACAATCTTGGACTCTTGGCTGTCAAAATCCATCGCGCCGCGTTCTTCCCTGGCCTTGTGCAGCAGTTGGTAAACCTCGTAAAGGTTCTCCAAGGGTTTTAGCAAAGCTTTGCGCTCCATTCGCGATTTCTTGTCGCGGTCAACTAGAATCTTCGCCACTTCGTCATAAGTGAGTCGGGCATGGGAACGCATCACAGCGGGGTAGAATTTGGTGCGGATGGTTTTGCCTTCGCCGTTGAGCAGCATCTCGCAGACCATGCACAGCCGGTCTTCTTCCGGGTTGATGGAACACAGCCCGTTGGAGAGGATTTCCGGCAGCATCGGGATGACCCGTTCGGGAAAATAGACTGAGGTGCCGCGCTTCTGTGCCTCCCGGTCTAAGGCGGTGCCGGGACGGACGTAATGGGACACATCGGCGATGGCAACATAGAGCCGCCAGCCCTTCGGCGTGGCTTCGCAATACACCGCGTCGTCGAAATCACGGGCATCATCGCCGTCAATGGTGACAAATGGCAGTTTGCGAATATCGGCGCGTCCTGCTTTGGCCTCTTCCGGCACTTCCCTTGTTAAGCTTGAGATTTCCTGCTCTACTTCCTCCGGCCACGTGTTCGGCAGGTCGTGGGCGCGGATTGCCACCTCTATTTCCATTCCAGGGGCCAGATGGTCGCCCAGCACCTCGACGACACGGCCTATCGGTTCGCGGCGGCGGGTGGGGTATTCTACAATTTCCACCACCACAATCTGCCCGTGTTGGGCATCGCCCAGCCCCTCTTCGGAAATCAATATATCATGAGTAATATGCTTGTTGTCGGCGCTGACGCTGGCAATGCCTCGCTCCCGATAAAGCCGCCCCACCAAGTGTTTGGTGTTGCGCTCCAACACTTCGATAATCGTGGCTTCGCGCCGTCCGCGGCGGTCCACCCCGCGCACACTGGCCACTGCCCGATCTTCGTGCATCAACAAACGCATTTCGGCGGGGGATATGAACAAATCATCGCCGCCCTCGTCGGGCCTGAGAAACCCGAAACCATCGGGATGACCGAGAACCCGCCCGGCGATCAAGTCCTTTTGGTTGACGTGGCAATAACGATCCCTGCGATTGCGCAGGATTTGTCCGTCGCGTTCCATGGCCTTGAGCCGTCGATGCAAGGACTCGATATCCTCTTCCTCGAACACACCCAGCAAGGGCGACAATTCTTCCAAGCGGAGCGGAACGCCCTGCTCTTTCAAAACCTGGAGGATCAGTTCCCGGCTGGGAATGGGGCGTTCATATTTTTGCGCCTCACGCTCGGCGAAGGGGTCGGTGTACTTGAAGTCTTGGGCCTTCGTTTTAGAAGGTTTTGTCATTGATAGCTTGTCCTGTTGATTGATCTCATTGCCGGTCGCTGCTTTGGCACTAAGACCGGTCTAGTTTACCCGAGCCAGTCTTACATTTTCCAATTGGTAACAGATGTTATGCAACCGTCTAAACTGTAGCCCGGATGGAGTTGTTTACGGCCTAATCCGGGGTTGTGCCACGGTCTCCCGGATTGCGCCGTAAACTGCTCCATCCGGGCTACGACACTGGCATCCAGACCGACTCGGTTTGTCAAAACCGAGTCGGTCTGGATTTTCCCATGGGGGAAATTAACGCCAACTAGCCCATGATAAATCAGTTCGGGCCGTTTGGCGCAAAAAGGCGTGGTTTAAATGAAGAAATTTTTAGAGGATACGCCCCCCACCCCACGGCAATGCTGTTGACACAGGTTTTTCTCGTCGTTCCGTCAGGGATTGCCGGAACCCAGAGGCTATGGAGGGCAGTCTACATTCACCTCCCTGTGTTCTGGATACCGACAATCCCTGCCGGAACGACTATATTTAACTTAATAACTGCGGTGCGGAAGGGGGCAATGAAAAATATTCTAGAAATAGATTGACAAAGTATGCCTTCATATAAAAAATGGCTCTACTTTACGCTGGTTCCCAAGCTCCAGCTTGGGAACCCTGCTTTGCAAGCTCCGGCTTGTCTGGCCCTGAAGAAGGAACCCCGATTTCGTTCAGGACAGGCTTTTAGTTCCGCATTCCCAAAAATAGCAATATTCACTTGAGTTCTGGAAAAAATATATCGACAATCGCTTATAAATACAAAAGATTTATTGGCGGTAGGCAAGGTTTCAGCAGACGGGAAGTTTTCGGAACGCGAACATTTAGAGCATCTACAAGCCAAGGGCGCGATTGACACCCATCAACCCCTGCTCGTACTCGGGGCGCGAAACAACCTCGTCAACCTGCGTTGTCCCGTGGTACTGGACGGGCAGGTTCATGCGGTTGCAGGCGAAGACCCGTTGCGTAGCCTGAGACCTTATTATGGATTGGGTTTCAAAAACCAGCGGTTTGTGTGTAAAACCGTCCATGCAGACGGTTTTAGTGAGTTTGCCCCCCCGGATGAATTAAGCCCTGACATTCCCTCCCCCCACGCGGGCAATGCTGTTGAATTAAGCTCTAAAGTTCTCGACTTTCGAAATCTTCAATCGTGCCACGATCCGATATTTCAGACCACGGGTATTCAGTAAGATTGTGGAATGAAATAATTCGTTCGTTCTTGAGAATCCATTCTCGTCTTCCATGAATTTTCATCTCGTTCAACCAGCCATTTAGTTCTTTGCGTGTCCGAAAACGGGTATTTCCAACAAACAATACTTTTGGATAACTGTGAACTTGAAGCAAATTAGAGACAAGCTCTTCTTCTTTTTGGAGTGGTGGCTTGTAGATACCTCTTTCTGATGGGATAGCCAGAGCAATCAATTGGGAAAGGCAATTACTAGAAAACCTATTATTACTCTTTGAAAATTCTATCTTTTTGGATGCCATCTTCTTTGGATCACCGAAATAATCCTTAATCGAAACCCAATATGCTTCGCTACTTGATGGCCTAGAAACAACAAGGATTACGTAACCGTTCAGCCCCCCCTGGGAGCGCGGGCGTCCCGCCCGCCAAAATTGCGGCCAAGATGACCGCGCTCCCAGGAAAAGGCAGGGGGGGCTGAACGGTTACAGGATTACTGGTAAATTTCCACGAAGCCAATATATCAAATCTTCTTCGCGAACCCGATAGACAAACCGATCATCGTTCTCTGATTCCCAAGCACCACTCACCGCCTTACTTTGAACTTGAATATGAGTATTAAAGACCTCTCCCGTAACCGGGTCTCGGAATTCTATAGTGCCATCGATACCTGTATCGTGAACCACTGTTGGACGCCAGACCTGCCCCATTTCAGAGGCAATGCTCTCAATGAGATTTGCGCCTTGTTGACCTAGAAGGCTCCGATGCGTCAGCTTTTTTAAATTCGCCAAGAATTAATTTCCTTTCAGGTAGAAAATGGCGGGATCGAGTTCGCAGTTGGCTTGAAAGGGATACCTCATTGTTGCCAGTCTTCCAGCGACAAACCCGTTACACGGTTGAATTCACAGAGGTGTTATTGGTAACGACGGTAAACCCACGAGCCAAGGCGATGGCGGCGATTTGCAGATCGTAAGGCCCGATGGGCTGGCCTTGGCGGGCGAGTGCGGCACGAATTTCGCCGCAACACTCGGCGGCGGCATCGTCGAACGGCACACTCGGCAAGTCGTTGAAAAACAGGCGCAGGCAGGCTTGGTTCTCGGCAACGCGCTGGCTTTTGCATGCCCCGAACCATAATTCCGCCTTGACCGGAGCGCACAGGTAAAGCGATTCCATGCCCACTTCCCGGATACGCCTCCATACTCCCGCATTTTTCTTGGTCATTGCAATGCAAACGTTGGTATCCAGCAGATAACGGCTCATTCAAACGAACTCCTTGGCGTATCGACACCTAGATCGAAATCATTGATATCGTCGGGGAAGTCAACGCTCAAGGCATCGGCGTGTCGTTGCAGAAACGCCTCGGTTTCAGATAAAGGGAACGTCGGCAAGTCGGGAGCGGCGATGCCATAGCGCGTTTCCAGCCAAGTGATGAAATCCAGCGTCTCGCGCTGCAAGGTGGGGGGCAAGGCTTGCACATGGGTTTGGATGGTTTCGGCCAAAGTCATGGGGTGTTCTCCTGTGATAGCCGTCGGTGAGTGATCGTGGCAGAGGGTGGAATGTTCATGCAACAGGCCCAGTCCAGGTTAGCAACTGTTTGGTTGGATGACTGCAACGACCGAGTTTTGCAACCCTTCCTGGAGGGCGGGGTCGTCGCGATAAGCTTGCCAGACCTTGAGCAATGCGCCAGCCAATTCGTGCAATCCTTGCAGCGATTTTTCGCGTTGCCGTGCGTCGATAAGCTGGCGCGACTCCAAAAAGCGCAACCAGGCCGGCATCAGTTCCATCAGGGTTGCCGCCTTGTAGCGTTGCGGGAAGAAGGTATTCATCAATCCTCCGAAGTAACGGTCCAAAGTGCTTGGATCGGGGCAGAGCGGATGGTCCGGCGGGGTGGGTGGCGGTCGACGTTGCTTTTGCCTAGCATGGTTGCCTCTGCGCATGGCCGCTTCCAAGGGGCTTTCGCGCCATTCCAGCTTGCCGTCCTGGCGCTGCTGGAGGTATTGCCGGATCTGCTGGCGAGCGAGTTCGCCTTTCGTGTACGGCACTCCTTCCTCGCGGCGCAGGTAACCGAGAAACTCGGAACTGATGTCGGATAGGTTTTGTGTATAGCGCTCCCCGGCATCTGGGCCACCCTGGTGGGTGGAATCGAACTCGCCGGGGGTCCATGTTTTTTTTGTCTGTCCGGTGAGATGGCCTAAAAATCGGGACAGATATTCAGTGTCGGCTTTGAGGTAGGGCCCTATCCGGCTTTCCAACGCGGCATGGCTGCTGTCGGCAGGGGTGCCGTGTTCCAAAGCGTCGAATATTTCGTAGAGTCCCGCCCGCTCGGCAAACCCGTCGACGGCCCAAGGGACAATATTGTCCGAGCTTTTCACCAGCGGCCAGGCGATGCGGAATGCATCGGCCAGCGGGGACAACTGCCCGTGGTAGGCCAACCGTTCGGCGACAGCGTCAAAAGTGTCGATATCGCTTCCGGCGGTCTCGGCCAGCGCATTGACCAAGGCTGGGATCGCATCGACCCGGCCGGCCAGCAGGGCATGGGTGATGCGCCAATCCAGATAGTAGTGGGCATGGTGGTCGTAAACCTCGGGTAAACGCTCGATCAGGGCATCCAACAAGGAATCCAAGCGGTCATGGTCGCACTGCTTGATGCTATGCTCGTGGATTGTTAAGAGCATATCGAAAGCCATTTGCTTATCCATCAACGCTTCACCATCCAGCGTTTGGGCAAACAGGGCGATTTGGCCTTCATAGTCCAGCCCATCGAATGTTTCCCATAAGGCGTTGATGGCTTCGACGTGGGGGTCCAAGGGCATGTCCGTGCGGGGTTGCAAGGCCTCGCCGGAGGGTCGGGTGTCCTGTGGCTTGGGGATGACCTGCGCAGATTCTTGGTCCTTTTCTATGCAGCACTTTTTGTATTTCTTTCCGCTCCCGCAGGGGCAAGGGTCATTGCGTCCGACTTTCATCCGGCCTCTTTTCAAAATCGCTGTTGACAAGGGTTTCCTGTGCTTTTTTGGGATTATACTCCACGTGGAAATTTGAGCAAAAAAAGGGCTTTATTCCTAGTTCGCCCAATCAACCTTCAGCCCGCAGGCGAAAGGTTCTTTTTCGCGCAACGCGCCGATTTGGTCGACCCCAGGTGTTCTGCTTTTGTGCGGGCAGGAAAGCTTGCGCGGCTTCTTCTTGCTTTCTGCACCCGGCTCGAAGCTGGCCGTGGCCTTGCCGTTCAGCGTGTCCACCGATTCGCCCCATGCGTCCAGCGTCATCCGGTCAAACGACTTGCGGTCCCAACCGGCGATGACCCAGCGCCCCTCTCGTTTGGCTATTTTCCAGGTTTCCTTCCAACTTTCCCGCGAACCGCCGTAATTGCTCACCGCGAGCGTCTGGCCTTGCCACTCGATGCCTTGGAACGGGTCGCCCATGGCCCCGCCGCAGGTTTTGCAGAGTGCCGCCTCGTCGCTTTCAAAGCCTGGTTTTCCTGCCTCAAAGACCCGCAGCCTTCGGGTTCCCTCGTTGTCGCCTTCCTGCTTTGCCGGTGATTGCAGCAGGACATCCGCGCAAAGCGGGCCGGACTCCGCCCTGGCTTCCAAGGCCCAGCCTTTTTCCACTGGAACGCAGGCTTGCTCGCTGTGAGCCTGAGCCATCCAAGCCATCACGAAAATGAGTAGCGGCAAGCTCCGCATGGTATCCCCCGTCATTT
>QJPH01000436.1 GCA_003242955.1 Candidatus Methylumidiphilus alinenensis | reverse complement strand
AGCCTAGGTTCCGGCGATCCATGCCGGAACGACGACGTTCTGGGTTTTGCTGAAACATCTTCCTAATCTGGACGGCCTAGATGCTAATACATCGCAATGAGTCCCGGTTTGTATTTATGTACAGCATTTTTTCTTAACAAAGGGTAATAATAAAGGACGCTCAATCAAACCATCTTGCGTGCATGTGCCTTGCAAAATAATATGACCTAAAAGTAACTCTCTGATATTAAAAATGCTGTAACATCTGAGGAGCGTAAATTATTAAAATGTCATGTCAAAGAATATGGTTCTTTACCTATATGCCAAGGAACTACTGGTCGGAACTATAAAACAAGTGAGTTAGCCTCATTAGATGTAGCTGATCAGCAGTTGGCACTGTTGTAAGCGTTCACTCCCCCCTGGGAGCGCGGGCGTCCCGCCCGCCAGAATTGCGGCCATGATGGCCGCGCTCCCAGGAAAAGGCAGGGGGGAGTGAACGCTTACGCACTGTTTAGGGTCGTAATGTCGTAGCCCGGATGAAGCCGCTTGCGGCGTAATCCGGGGGAACGTGGACACAACCCGGATTGCGCCGCAAGCGGCTTCATCCGGGCTACGTCCTTAGCGTTTGCGTAACATCAGTTAATACTATACTTCCCTCAACACTTTCACCGGGCTGGACCTGACGATGCCTCGCGTGTGGATATAACCCGAAACACCCACCGCCAAAATTCCCGCCAAAGGGGCCAGAATCCACATTTGCCAATGAAACCTAGCATGAAGCTCGAATGTTTTACTGAACAATGCCCAGGCGATGGCTTCGGTGGCGGCGGCGGCCAATAGGCCCGACAGCAAGCCCAGCGTGGCGAATTCCACGGTCAAGCTTTTGCGTAATAGGCTGCGGCTTGCACCCATGGCGCGCAGCAGCGCATCCTCCCTTAGGCGTTCGTCCAGCGTAGCCCTAACCGATGCGAACAATACCGCAAAACCCGCCGCCAGCGCGAATGTCAAGACGAAGTCAATACTCAGCGAAATTTCCTTTAGGATGGTTTGAAATTGCTTTAGCAATTGATCGACCTCCAACAAAGTGACGGCAGGAAAGCGCTTTGCCAAACCCACCAAATCTGCTTTTTTATTTTGCGGACAATAAAAACTCGTCAACCAACGTGCAGGAAATCCGTTTAGAGTCCCAGGCGAAAAAATCATGTAGAAATTTGGCCGCATAGTGTCCCAGCGGACTGAACGCAGACTGACAACCACCGCATCAAGTTTCTGCCCGTCAATGGAGAAGCCCAGCTTGTCGCCAAGCTTGATTTGCAGGCTTTCAGCCAATTTCGCTTCCACCGAAACCAACCCCGGCTTAACCTCCCTTTGAAAAAGGGGGGCAGGGGGGATTTCCTGCCTACCGGAACGACGGCCTAATTCAAAAGCAGAGGCAGGGGAATCCCCCCACCATTCCCCTTCTGTGAGCCGGTTGTCCGTCGGTGGCACTTCGCTCCAAGTCAGGCTCAAATCCCGGTTGGCCGCCCCCTCGCCTTGGGAGTCCTTATGGGTCAGGGTATGCACATCCACCCCATTCACTTCGGTGAAGCGTCCCCTGACAATGGGATAAAAATCGCTGGCGAAAATGCCATGTTGGCTTAAAAACTCCCGGAAAGCGGGCAGGTCACCCTCGAATAGATTCAGTGCAAAATAATTCGGGGCATTGGGGGGTAGTTGACGCTGCCATTCCTGGATTAATTCCGTTCGCACCAAGAGGCTTACCAGCATGGCGGTAGCCGTCAAGCCAAAAGCCAGGATTTGAACCATGCCCAAACGAGGGCGGCGAGTCAGGTTTTGCAAGCCGAACCGCCAAGACAGGCCAAGCAAGGGGATTAGGCGGCGCAATGCTTTCAACAGGGCCAGCACCAACAAACCGGCCACGCCCAAGGTTGCCAGCGCAATGCCCAGCACAATGGCAGTCATTCGCCCGTCGCCGGTATAACGCCAGACCAACAGGCTCAACGTGACCAATGCCAGCCCATAAACCGTCCAAGCACTCGAAGGCATGGGGGCGAGATCACGGCGCAGCACCCGTAATGGGGGAAGCCGTTTCAGACTCAGCATCGGAGGCAGCGCGAAGCCGAACAAGACGAACAACCCCACCGCCACGCCGAATAGCGGCGCATACCAGGCCGGAGGGACCAATTCGTGTGGCAAGATGCCTTTCAGCCACCACGCCACGCCTTCCTGTGCCAAAAAGCCCAATATGCACCCGACCAGGCTGAAAACCATCCCAATGACCAGATATTGCAACAGATGGATGGTCAACACGTCGCGTTCCTTGGCCCCCATGCATTTCAATAGGGCGGTAAGGTCATAATGGCGCTCTGAATAGCGTCTGGCACTCATGGCGATGGCAACGCCGGCGATCAGCACAATAACGATACTGCTCAATCCCAAGTAGCGTTCCGCCCGTGACAGCGCATTGCCTAATTCCGGGCGGTCTTCATGGATATCCACCAATTTTTGACCGGGATGTAACAAAGGCTTCAACCATTGTTTGAATTCCAAGATTGCTTTCACATCGCCGGCAAACAAGGCGTAGTAATGAGCGTTGCTGCCCGGACGGATAACCGCAGTCGCCTCCAAGTCTGCCAAATTGAACAGGATGCGCGGCGACAGGCTATACAAATCACCCCGCCGGTCTGGCTCATGGGTGATGATACGGGCCAGCTTCAAGGGCTTTTCTCCGAGTGTGACGGAATCGCCCAGCGAGAGTTTCAGCGAGTTTAACACCCGGTTATCCACCCAGGCAGTGCCTGGTGGCGGTGCTTCATTTGCCACGGTTTCGGCGGCAATGTCCGATGCTGTCGTCCGCAGTGCGCCCCGCAAGGGATAGGCATCGCTAACCGCCTTCGCGCCGGTTAATAATAATTCGTTGTTTTCCACCAACACGCTGGGGAACTCCACCGTCCGGGCCGTCTTAAGGCCCATCTCTACAGCTTTGCTAAACCATGCATCTGCGTCGGCTTCATGGGAACTGACCACCAAATCGGCGGCCAAAAATTCCGCCGCCTGCGTTTCCATAGTGCGGGTTAGCCGATGCCCGAACAGGCTTACCGCTGTCGAGGCAGCGACCGCAATAATCAACGCCAGTCCCAAGATATTCAATTCCCCGCTGCGCCAATCGCGGCGGACAAGTTTCAGGGCAAGCGCTAGGTTGATGGGAAGTTTCATTATAAAACCCTGTCCCCCACAAACGGGTTGCTTTTACGCTCCAAGCCAAAGGTGGATCGTGGTCCATGGCCGGGTATGAAAGTGACATCGTTGCCCAACGGCCACAGGCGGTTGCGTATAGATGCAATAAGTTGGCCATGATTGCCCCCTGGCAAGTCGGTACGGCCTATTGAGCCTCTAAACAGCACATCGCCGACCAAGGCCAACTGGTCGCCGCGGTTGAAAAACACCACATGGCCCTTGGTGTGTCCGGGGCAATGCAAGACTTCCAGTGTTTGCTTGCCGAAACTGACGGTGTCGCCCTGTTGCAGCCAGCGATCCGGGGTGAATGCTTGGACGGGCGGAAAGCCGAACATCACACATTGTCGTGGCAATTGCGCTATCAAGGAATTTTCGTCGATTTGCGGGCCTTCTATCGGAATGCCAAACAAAGAGGCCAACTCCGCCGTCGCGCCCACATGGTCCAAGTGTCCGTGGGTCAGCAAAATCTTCACCAGCTTTACGCTTGCCTTTTCCAATGCTTTGAGAATCAACTCAATATCCCCGCCGGGATCGACGACGGCCCCATCCATGGTTTGCTCGCACCATAGTAGTGTGCAGTTTTGTTGAAAATCAGTGACTTGGATAGTGAGTGTTTGCATGGTTTTTTCGATTGTGTAGTTGGCCAATGAATCATGTTGGAATAGAAAAACGCAGAAGTATCGCGCCCCCCCCTGTCACCCTGCAATTCTCATTTTGAGCCGAAACGATAGTTGTGGTCCGGCATCCCTACCGGAATGACGGCGTTCTAGCCTTGTGAGAATTGCTGAACGTCGTCTTGACCTGTCAAGTGATTGCAGTTTCGTGGTAGGATAAGCCGAGGAGGTAAACCTTATTCCGTCCCGCTACGCTGAGTTTCTGCCATTGCTGCGAGTTGTCCGGGGGTGGCCTCGGTTTGGAATTTTTGTTTCCATTCGGAGTAAGGCATCCCATAGATGGATTCTTGCGCGGTAGCATAGTCCACTGTCAGTCCGCGCTCTTGTGCCTCGGTGCTGTACCACTTGGCTAGGCAGTTGCGACAGAAGCCTGCCAAGATCATCAAATCGATATTTTGCACATCACTGCGTACTTGCAAATGGTTAAGGAGGCGACGAAAAATCGCTGCTTCAATCTCTGTTTTGGTCTGTTCGTTCATATAGCCTTTGGAATGATTTGCAGGCTTTCGCCGTTAGGAAGTGAATTTTAGCTGGAGAATGGTTAAAATAACCTCAATGATAAACCTGATAGGGGATAAAGTGTCTGATTGTTTGCGATTTCCCTTAACAATAGCTCACGGAAAGTCTCGCTTCTAAAGATGCATCCACTTTGGCCGCAAAATCTTAAACCACCCAATCATCACCCAAACCATGAAGCTGCTTTTCGACTTTTTTCCAATTTTGCTGTTCTTCATAGCCTACAAGGTTTTTGGCATTTATGTTGCCACCGCAGTGGCCATTGTTGCCAGCATAATCCAAGTTTTGCTTTACTGGTTGAAAACACGCAAGTTTGAAACCATGCACTTGGTGACGCTGCTGATTATATTGGTGTTCGGGGGTCTGACCCTCTATTTACAAGACGAACAATTCATTAAATGGAAACCCACTGTTGTCAATTGGTTATTTGGCTTTGCGTTCCTAGCCAGTCAATGGTTGGGCGGGAAGACCATGATCGAGCGCATGATGGGGGCAAATTTGGTTATGCCGCCTGCGATTTGGCGGACGCTAAACCTGAGTTGGACGCTGTTTTTCTTTTTGATTGGCGGAATAAACTATTACGTAATGTCTTACTTTACCACCGACACTTGGGTCAATTTCAAGTTGTTCGGGATGTTAGGGCTTACCTTCGTATTCGTATTGTTGCAGTCGGTTTTTCTATCCCGCCATTTACCTGAATCCACCACCGAGGAGGAGTGAAGATTTGCTATATGCCATAATTTCAGTAGACAACCCTGATAGTTTGGAACTGCGTCAACAAACCCGTCCGGCTCATTTGCAACGGCTTCAGGTTTTGCAGAACGAGGGGCGCATGGTGCTGGCAGGTCCCCATCCCGCTGTCGATTCCAATGACCCTGGTCTGGCAGGTTTCACAGGCAGTCTCATTGTGGCCGAGTTTGCCGATTTGGACACGGCCCTTGAATGGGCCGCTTCCGATCCTTACCAGCAAGCCGGAGTCTATGCATCCGTCACTGTCAAACCATTCAAGAAGGTGTACTGATGTCAAATCGTGTTGATAAAATTCAACAATTACTTTTGTCGGCTTTTGACCCTGCTAAACTTGAAGTTTATGACGATAGTCAAAGCCATGCTGGTCATTCAGGTGCCAGAGAGCGCGGCGGTGGTCATTTTTTTGCGACAATTGTGAGCAATGCCTTTGAAGGAAAGACATTGCTCCGGCGTCATCAATTGGTCTACGAGGCGCTGGGAGAGATGATGCACACCGATATACATGCCCTTGGCATCAAAGCGTTCACACCTGAAGAATTTCAACAAATTAACTAAATTAGGATTTTAAATGAGAAAACAAGCCCTTTGCGTTGCCGCTGTCGCTAGTGTTCTGCTGTTATTCGGTTGCAACAACCCGTCCGACACTGCCCAAAAGAGTTCCTCTCTTAGCTTATCTTCCGGTCTTGCCGAATCCAAACCGACAGCGGAAAACACGGCTGTCATCGTCAATGGCCAACCGATTAGCCGGGCTATGTTACAGACCATCATGTCTGAAATGACCCAGCGGAGCGGCGGACATGAAATCCCCGAGGATAAAGTCGTCGATGGTCTGATTGCTAGAGAATTACTGCGGCAAGAGGCAGAAAAACAGAATCTGGCCAAAGACCCGTCGGTTGCCATGAAGATCGAGAATGCGGCACGGGAAATCCTAGTGCAAGCGAGTGTTGATAATTTCCGTAAAAACGCTTCCGCGACCGAAGACGAACTTAAAAAGGAATACGATACCCGCGTGGCGGCTATGAAGAACACCGAATATAAGGCGCGGCACATTCTGCTGGATAGCGAACAGGCTGCTAAAGATATTCTTGCCAAGCTCAAGAAAGGCGCTAAATTTGAAGAGTTGGCGAAAACATCATCGAAGGACCCTAGTGCCAAACAAAACGGCGGCGAATTGGGTTGGTTCAACCCTCAGCAAATGGTACCCGAGTTCTCAGCCGCGTTGGCTACCCTAAAAAACGGCGAAACAACTCAAGCACCGGTCAAGAGCCAATTCGGCTGGCATGTCATCCAAAGAGAGGATTCACGTGAACAGACGCCGCCCCCCTTTGATGCAGTTAAAGAGCAGATCAAAAACGCGTTGGTCGGTCAAAAATTGCAAAAGCATGTCGAGGACTTGAAAGCTTCCGCAAAAATTGAACGCTTGGCTCTCCCGACACCGAAACCTACAGCAAAGGAAGAAGAGACGAAACCTCAAGCCGTGCCAGCAGCCGGCGCTTCTTTAGAGGCTGGCAAGACTGCCAATCCAGCACCAAACCCTGCGACTAAAGCACCGGCGGATGCGCCAGCCCAAAGTCCGGCCAAGCCATAGTCGAAAAGGAACATTCCATGAGGAAAACGTATATATTATCTGCCATTGTGATGACATTCATAGTGTTGGATGGATGTGCCGCCACGGATGGCAAGGCGGCATCAGAAAAGGGTTCGGAAATGGCAAGTGCCGAAAACGTGGTCGCCACAGTGAATGGCAAGCCTATCAGCAAGAACGCCCTCAATAACCTAGTGAGTGAAGTCGGCAAACAAAACCCTGACCAGAGCGTTTCTGAAGGCAAGGTGGTTGAGTCCCTAATCAGCCGCGAATTGCTTCGGCAAGATGCGGAAAAGCAGAACCTTCAGAAAACCCCTGCTGTGATTGGACACTTGGAAAACGTCACCCGGGATGTGTTGGCACAGGCGGCAATCGATAGCTTTCGTAAGGGGATTGTCATTACTGATGCCGACTGTAGGAAAGAATATGATGCAAAAATAGCGGGGGCAGAACTGACTGAGTTCAAGGCAAAGCATATTCTGGTCGAGGACGAAGCAGAAGCATACCAAATATTGGCGAGTTTGAAAAAAGGTGCAAAATTTGCCGATCTGGCAAAAAAATATTCAAAAGACCCCAGCGGACAGAAAAATGGTGGTGATTTGGGTTGGTTCAACCCGGCCCAGATGGTCCCCGAATTTTCCAGTGCCGTGGCTTCTTTGAAAAACGGTGAAACTGCACCCGCACCGATCAAAACTAAATTTGGCTGGCATGTCATTCAGCGTGAGGATGCGCGTAAACAACCGCCTCCTAAGTTCGAGGATATCAAGGAGCAGATTCGTAATGTGTTAATTAGCCAGAAACTTCAAAAACACATCGAAGAGTTGAAGCAGTCCGCCAAAATTGTTGATTTAGTTTCCGGGAAAAACTAGCATTATCGCCCCCGAAAAAAATGGAATGTTCGTAGGGGCGGGTTCCAAACCCGCCCTTGCCTATTGTCATCGTTTTCGGCGAAAAAAATCTCTTAGTAACTGAGAGCATTCGTTCTCTAAAACCCCTCTAGTCCATTCCACCTTGTGGTTGAGAAAATCGGCATCGGCCAGTTGTAAAGCACTGCACACTGCGCCCCGCTTAGGGTCTTGCGTAGCGAAAACCAAGCGTTTGACACGGGCGTGGACGATGGCGGCCATGCACATGGCACAGGGTTCCAAGGTGACGTAAAGCGTCGTATCGACTAGCCGATAGTTATTTAGAACCAGCCCGCCAGCCCGCAAGGTGATTATTTCTGCGTGTGCAGTCGGGTCGTTTGTGGAGATAGGGCAATTCCACCCTTCAGCTAGGCACACGCCATCCTTGACCAGCACCGCGCCGACTGGAACCTCGCCTGCTTTTTCTGCTTGGTGGGCAAGTTCCAAGGCTCTGAGCATCCATGTTTCGTCGTCATGGATTAAAACGTAAGGCATGTCTAAAACTGGATAGGACGACAAGAAGCCCAGACCCACGCCACTATCATTACCTCTTTTACGTTGCGTCGTTGCGCCGTTGCGTGAGACTTTCTTTTTCCGTCAATCACCCTATCATTCCCACTCAATCGTCGCTGGCGGCTTGCCGGAAATGTCATACACAACCCGCGAGATGCCAGGGATCTCGTTGATGATGCGGCGGGAGACCAGATCAAGGAATTCGTAGGGCAGGTGAGCCCAGTGGGCGGTCATGAAATCCACTGTTTCCACTGCCCGCAGAGCGACCACATAATCGTAACGGCGACCGTCGCCCATCACGCCCACTGAGCGCACCGGCAGGAAAACCGCAAAAGCCTGGCTAGTCTTGTCATACAGGCCGTGACGATGCAATTCCTCGATGAACACGGCATCGGCACGGCGCAGCAATTCGGCGTATTCTTTTTTCACTTCGCCCAAGACACGCACGCCCAGCCCAGGCCCAGGGAAGGGGTGGCGATGGACCATTTCCGACGGCAGACCCAATTCCAATCCAATTTCACGCACTTCGTCCTTGAATAATTCCCGCAACGGCTCGATTAGCTTGAGTTTCATATTTTTAGGCAAGCCGCCGACATTATGGTGTGATTTGATGACATGGGCCTTGCCAGTTTTGGAACCAGCGGATTCAATTACGTCCGGGTAAATAGTGCCTTGGGCCAGCCAACGGGCATCGGCCAGCCGGTTGGATTCCTGGTCGAATATTTCGATGAACAGCCCACCGATTATTTTGCGTTTCTGCTCCGGGTCTTCCACGCCTTGGAGCGCATCGAAATATCGGTCCGACGCATTGACACGGATGACCTTGACTCCCATGTGCTCGGCAAAGGTTGCCATTACCTGGTCGCCTTCGTGCAGGCGCAATAGTCCGGTGTCCACAAACACGCAAGTCAGTTGGTCGCCGATGGCCTCGTGCAGCAAGGCGGCGACAACGGACGAATCGACACCGCCGGAAAGCCCGAGGATGACCTGCTCAACACCGACTGTGCGGCGTATCTGCTGAATGCTTTCTTCAATGATATTGCGGGCGGTCCACAAGGCATTGCAGTCGCAGATGCTTCGCACGAAGCGCTCGATGATGCGCTTTCCCTGCCGTGTGTGGGTTACTTCCGGGTGGAATTGTAAAGCGTAGAAACGCCTGTCTTCGTCGGCCATGCCCGCGAACGGGGCAGTTTCGGTGCTGGCGATCAGTTTGAAGCCAGGTGGCAGCACGGTTACTTGGTCGCCATGGCTCATCCACACATCAAGTAGCCCATAACCCTCCGGGCTGGCGTGGTCTTCTATATTGCGCAATAAATTGGAATGCCCCTGTGCGCGTATTTGTGCATAGCCGAATTCACGGTGTGAGGCGGATTCGACCTTACCGCCGAGTTGTTCGGCCATGGTTTGCATCCCGTAGCAAATGCCCAACACCGGCCTTCCCAGTTCGAACACGACGGACGGTGCACGGGGGCTGTCGGATTCGGTGACGGTTTCCGGCCCACCGGATAGGATAATGCCACGCGGGTTGAATAAACGGATGTAGTCTTCGTTGCAGTCCCAGGGGTGGATTTCGCAATACACGCCGATTTCGCGCACACGCCGGGCGATCAGTTGGGTGTATTGGGAACCGAAGTCTAGGATGAGGATTTTGTGGGAGTGTATGTCGGCCATGGTTTTGTTTATATTCTCTCGTTCCCAAGCTCCAGCTTGGGAACGGGATTGTGTTTCAGCTTTCCCATTAAAAGAAAGCCGGAGTTTGTAGGGAGTGGTTCCCAAGCTGGAGCTTGGGAGCCAGCAAAAAGCCGTTATTTCGGCATGGATGCCGAAATCCAGGCCATGGACGGTAGCCAGTCGGTTGCGCAAATGCTTGATAAGTTCGCTTGAAGGCTCGTAGTTGTATATCCTTGGATATAGGGACATCTGTTGTGGCCCAGTGTTGCCATCCTTGGACGCTGGATTTCGGCATCCCTGCCGAAATGATGGGCTTCGGTCTGCTTATGCATAATGGCGAGAGTTGGAGCCTTGGAACCAGCAATATCCCCTGTCCCTGCGGTGGAGGGTTAGGGTGAGGGCTAAATAGACAGCGGGGCATCCGGTATCAAACGGCTATTTTGCAGTTGTTCGTTGCCAATTGCAAAAAAGAAAACCTTGCCCTCGACATCCACGATCCAAACCTCTAGCGCACCCACTTCAAAATACAAGGGCATTTTATCCTGCATTTCCTGCCAGCTATTTGATGGCGACATGACCTCAATGCAGATTTCCGGGGCTTCGGTGACGTAGCCGTCTATGCCGATATGGCGTGCGTGGTATTCAGGGCTGGCTAAAGTTATGTCCGGCGCTTTTACCCCATCGGATGTATAAATGCCTAACTCAGCCCCGCTTTCCCAGTCTGGCGCGATCAATGCCAATTTTCTGATAAGTTTTCCGACGTGGCTACTATGTCCATAATTGACCGGTGTCATGATGATCTGGCCTCTGGCATTGGTTTCCCAAGGAAAGGGGAGGTTTAATTTTTCGATTACATGGAGGGATTTTAGGTTCATGGCGATGGCCTTTTCCAATGATAGCAAACACTGATGAGTAAGTTAAAGTATATTAACAACTAAACATAAGGGTCAGGTTCGTTATCCGGTTCACGTGATTTTAATTCCCTATGCCGTGACCAAATATGTACACAATACTTATTTAAAGTCCCAGATGGATGGTTTTTCTTCAACCGTTCGGCTTCCAAGATAACGACGGTGTCGGTCAATCCTAATTTTTGATCAGAAAATTCAGTGGCGAATCGGGTTGTGCTTTCCGTTAATGCCGCCATCAATTCGTGTATGGTTTCAGGTTTTCCTAGTGGTGTCAAAACCCAGGGGTTGCCGTTATCAATGCAAGATATTACGGCATTGTTCAATTGATTCGCCAAAGTTTTTCGGCGTAAAGAATTTTTTACATCGGCTATATGATTAGCCAATTCAAATATAACGGGCGATGGCACATAAAAACTATATTTTTTATCAATAGCTTCGCTAAACTTATGCTGTATGGCTGTGAATGCCTCTTTTTCCCAACAACCATCGACCCGGTATAATTCTAAAAAATAACTGGTATCGACAACGTACAAGCGTATTGTCGTCACGTCAAAGACTCCAGCCAAGCTTGTGCCTTGCGTTTCTGGTCTTCATCGAAATTCGGTGTCAAGTGCTGTTCCAGCACGCGGCGAGTGACTAAATCTCCTAGGCTCCCACGTTCCAGCAGAACCTCCGCTCGGGGAAGATCAGTCAGCGGGATCAGGTGTGAAGTATTCGACGGATAATCGTAGTAGCAAAGTACGACGGATTCTAATTGTTCCGAACTAAGGCAGTCCAAGGTAGCCGGGTTGTGTGTCGTAGCCAGAACATTAAGCTTTCGGCGTTTGCTACAATCCCATATATAGTTTACCAACATATCCACTCTAGAGGGGTGAATGCCATTGTCCATTTCTTCAATTACAATCCTCGAAGAGGCTGGCACAGTTTCCAAAGCGGTGAGAATTGCTAATGCCCGTAGACTTCCATCAGACAGTAGGCGTGCGTCGGCTAGCGTGTTGTTTGAACGACGAAAGGCAAGTATTACATCGTTGAGCTTAGTTTTGACAAACTCAAAGTCTTCGAAGGGTTCTTCGGGTAATTGTTTTAGACTTTCGAGTATTCGGTTTAAGGTCGCTTGTTGTTTATCGTTTCGACTAAGCCCATACAGCACAGAGGATAGGTTCGATCCATCCCTAAGCAGTAAACGCTGTCCAATGCGCTCATAGTTTCGCATCAGTTTGGGGTTGAGGTCGAAAACAAAAGCCGCGTTTAAATGCTTCTCCACAAGACGGACTAATTTCGAAGCATCTTTTTGTCCATCATTGGAGCCATCTAGGAGTCTGTCTGACTTCCCCGGTGTAAACCTGTTAGGATGATTCCTCGTATCCAGAGGTTCAGCCATGAGCAACCAATTCATTCCCATTGAGCGTGACCAGCCGTTTGTGATTCCTGTACAGGAATGGCTGGAAAAAGATCACTTAGCGCGTTTTGTCGTGGCCATCGTCGACGGTTTGGATGTCAGCACACTGGAAGCCTCGTATGGCGGCGGGGGTTCCCCGCCCTATCCACCGAAGAT
>QJPH01000260.1 GCA_003242955.1 Candidatus Methylumidiphilus alinenensis | reverse complement strand
TACCCTTTTCATAAATGTACCTGATTAGGAAGATTCTTCAGCTATTCCGGCATGGACCGATGGAATTCAGATTGCATGAATGCCCAAAGCCCCGCCGTCCATGGAGCCTAGGTTCCGGCGATCCATGCCGGAACGACGACGTTCTGGGTTTTGCTGAAACATCTTCCTAATCTGGACGGCCTAGATGCTAATACATCGCAATGAGTCCCGGTTTGTATTTATGTACAGCATTTTTTCTTAACAAAGGGTAATAATAAAGGACGCTCAATCAAACCATCTTGTGTGCATGTGCCTTGCAAAATAATATGACCTAAAAGTAACTCTCTGATATTAAAAATGCTGTAATTGAACGGGCTTTGCTGCGATCTCTCATAATAATCGCCTTTGACATAGGCCGGACGCAATCTATCGGCCAGTTGCGCATCGCTTTCATCTTTAATACCCTCCACTAGAAGTTCAGTGTCCAAACGATGGATGACTGACAATAGCGAATCCCTGTGTTCGCCATCTTCCTCGCTATGGCGTAGCTTGGAAAAGAAACCACTGTCTAGACGGACAAAATCAGGTGTAATACGATAAAGGAATTCAATGCAATAACCTTCTAGAAAAGCCTCATTCGCCTGGTCGTCAAATTTTATCGCTGTGCTATAACCGCGATTCTGATAATTCCTCAATCCTTGCTGAAGACGGACAAACTGCCTGTCATAAAGTGGGCTGACCGCCACCGAAATGACCACTCGCCGAGGTACTAAGCCGCAACGGAAGATCACCTCCTCAAAATAGGCTCCATGGTCGGATTTGACGCCCAGTACATGGCGTGGATGGACATGCAGGAATAGGTAGCCGTTTTCATGGGAAACAGGCAGGTAATTCAGCATATGGATGGTCCGACACAGCCTGTCGAGGTTGACGATATCACCAGCCTCCGGTTGATGAAACACTTTTACTGCCAAAGACTGGCTGGTCTCCGGTGGAAAGGCGCGCAACGTGGCATCGTGGCCCAAAATTTTAGAAGGTTCGTTTGCCCTGCGTATAGGGTGAAATTCTGTGGCTAGACGTAACCCGCCGATGCGACTCTCCACCTGTCCTGCCCTTACCAACAAAGGAGGTTCTGTAAGACCCTGTTCCTCACTGATGCGCTGATTAAAATATTCGGCTAAATCACGAAGAGGCATGCCCATAAACTCCAGCAAGCATTACTGTGAATAAATCTGATCGAACACCCCACCGTCGGCGAAGTGCGTATTGTGCGCCTTGTTCCAACCACCAAAAACATCAGCAATGGTGAACAGACTCAAGGTTTTGAACTGCTTGCCGTATTTCGCCAATATTTCGGGATCGCGTGGACGGTAGAAATTCTTAGTGGCGATCTCCTGGCCTTCCCTGCTGTACAGAAATTCGAGATATTCCTTTGCGGCCTGTAGGGTTCCATGTTTGCTGGCCACCTTATCGACTACGGCAACTGTAGGCTCGGCCAGGATGCTCACCGAAGGCACAACGACTTCATATTTGGACGGGCCGTATTCCTTAAGGCTTAAATATGCTTCGTTTTCCCAGGCAATCAACACATCGCCTATTTCCCTATCTACAAAAGTTACGGTAGCCCCTCTTGCACCCGTGTCCAAAACGGCAACGTTCTTGTACAGCTTTTTCAAATATTCCTTGGCGGAGTCATCGTTGCCAAACTTTTTTAACGCATAGCCATAAGCCGCAAGGTAATTCCAACGAGCACCGCCCGATGTCTTCGGGTTGGGCGTGATAACGGAAACACCGGGTTTGACCAGATCGTCCCAGTCCTTGATGCCCTTCGGATTACCCGCCCGCACTAGGAATACCACCGTGGAGGTATAAGGCGCACTGTTGTTTGGCAATCGTGACTGCCAGTCTTCCGGGATCAGCTTGGCCTTTTGATAAAGCTGGTCCACATCGTAGGCCAAGGCCAAAGTGACTACGTCCGCATCCAACCCGTCGATGACCGCACGCGCCTGTTTGCCGCTACCGCCATGGGATTGCTGTATTTCTATGTCTTGACCGGTTTGTTCTTTCCAATGTTTGGCAAAGACGGCATTGTAATCTTGGTACAACTCCCGGGTCGGATCGTAGGACACGTTGAGTAGCTTCAGATCGGCTGCCTGGGCTGTCGCCAAACCTAGTATTACAGTGCCCAAAAGGGATATGGTAAATTTTTGTAAAAACGATTTCATAACATTCTCAATTGGGTTGACTTCATGGCTTTCACTATAACCGAGATGTTTAACGGAAAGAAGGAATATTACTATAGATGCATATTCCATTATGGAATAACGAACAGCCAACCACACTCAAACATTTATTCCATTTTGGAATATGCATGTAAATACATAATCAATAATATTTATATAAAACATGCTAAAGTACCATTCCCTCGCTGTAGGAGTTATCACTTTTTTGGGCCTTGGTCATCGGTCAGCCCAACCAATGTGGAGTGCGGCGACTCGTCACCGCTCTCCGAACCATGCGGCGACGAGTCGCCGCACTCCACAAACTCATCCATCGGGCTAAACGATGACCAAGGCCCTTTTTTGACACGGCAGGAAAGGACATGAGTTTTGAAACCTTGGGCAGTTGTTTAAGATCAGTGGCTGAAACCGAAGATTACAATGATAATGGAGAAGGGTCGATTGCACTGACAATCGGTCATGTTTTGCACGATTTACGCAAGCAAAGAAATCTTTCATTGAACGATCTGGCCCGCTTGTCTGGGGTCAGCCGGTCTATGTTAAGCCAAATTGAAATCGGGCGTAGCGTCCCATCCGTCATCGTACTATGCAAAATAGCCCGAACCTTTGATGTGCCAATGACGGCATTTTTGGGGCCAGAGGTGATTGCCCGCCCTGTTCGGTTAAGTGCAGACGAAACACCCTTGCGGGTTTCATCCGACGGAAAATGTACCTGGCGCTCTTTAATGCAGAATAAACCGGGACTAAAAACCGAATTCTATGAAGTAACCCTGTTGGGCGGTGCCATAGAGAAAGTTTCTTCCCATCCGCTTGGTTCAAAAGCCACCGTGGCTGTCAACGAGGGTTCTCTGGTGGTGGCACTGGACGGGCTACGCCACCTATTAGTTGAAGGGGATGTGTTTGAATTCCAAGCCAATGCCGACCACGCCTATATCAATCCAAACCAAGACCAAGCTTTGTTTTACATAGTCTTGCAACTTACACATAATTGATAATTCCGCGTTAAATCCCCCTACCCCCATTTTGCAAGGCCATGTCTGCGGTTAGCAGTTGAAGGTTATTTGCTGTGGTTACGCACGTTGGTGGGCAGCAATTCCCACTAGGCGTAAACCGTAGAACAAGGATGCTCCGAATGCATCCAGCTTCCAAGCTACTTGGGGATTGCCGAAGGGGATGGCAAGTTTCAGTTTACGGTGGGACTTGTAGATTCTGCTTAGCTCTTAACGTTGCGTCGTTGCGCCGTGCGTGAGACAAAGAATCTTTGCCCATTGAATGAATATGCCACATTGTGAGAAAGGCAAAAGAATATCTCACGCAACGGCGCAACGACGCAACGTAAAAGCGCCAGTCATAGGAGATATGGCAACGGGAAGATTGACAGTGACTTCAGATTCCCCCGCCCGCCTCGTAAACTTCGTTACGCACTTGAGCCTGGGTGATGTTACTGCCGGGAGGCACACTGCGGGTAAGCCAGACATTTCCGCCGACGGTCGAACCGGCCCCGATGGTGATGCGTCCGAGAATAGTGGCCCCAGCATAGATCACCACATCATCCTCTACAATGGGATGCCGTGCATTGCCTTTAATCAATACACCATTTTCATCCGTTGGGAATCGTTTGGCACCCAGGGTAACGGCTTGATACAAGCGCACACGCTGACCGATGACCGCCGTTTCGCCAATCACAACCCCGGTGCCGTGATCGATGAAAAAACTACCGCCAATTTTCGCACCCGGATGAATATCAATGCCGGTGGTTGAGTGTGCAAGCTCAGAGATCATACGCGCAAGCAATGGCACGCCCAGTTGGAAAAGTTCGTGCGCTATCCGGTAATGAATGATGGCGGTGATGCCGGGATAGCACACCAACACCTCGTCTACGCTGGTCGCCGCCGGGTCGCCCTCGTAAGCCGAGCGAATGTCGCTGTCCAGCAATGCCCGTACCTTGGGCAGGCGAGCTGCAAATGATTGCGTGATTTCTTTGGCCCGGTCATATTCCGCTTTGCTCAAACCGTCTTGCCCGGAAACAAATTGAAGTTCCAACCGCACTTGTTCAAATAACTTGCTCAGCGTCACATCCAAAGTGTGACCCACAAAATAATTGGTTCCACCTTCCGTGAACGCTGGCAAACCTAAACGATTAGGAAAAAGCACAGCACTGAATCCATCAAGAATGCTCGCCAAACCTTTACGCGAGGGCAACCATGGTGGCTTGTCCTTGCGTTGCCGTTCTTCCAGGGAGTTTACTCTTAAGGCACCCAATTCTGACACAATCGAGTCAATCTCAAAATGCAATTGCTTGTGGTGAAGATGCCTGCTTATTTCTCTGACATTGGTGCTCATGATGCCAACCCGTTGGCATCAAACACGCCCTCGAACAAAATCGAACTCAAATACCGCTCGCCGGAGTCAGGCAACACGACGACAATAGTTTTACCCGTATTCTCCGGGCGTTTGGCTAGGCGCACTGCCACTGCCGTCGCCGCACCGCAAGAAATGCCGGAAAGTATCCCTTCCTCATGTGCCAGGCGGCGGGCAAACAGAATCGCCTCATCATTGCTAACCTGTTCAATTGCGTCGACTAAAGACAGGTCAAGGACATCCGGCACGAACCCCGCCCCAATCCCCTGTATCTTATGAGGGCCGGGTTGAAGTGGCTCACCCGCCCGGTACTGAGTCAGGATCGGGCTGGCCGACGGTTCGACGGCCACGGAAATGATGGGCTTGCCTTGGGTAAGTTTGATATAACGCGAAACGCCCGTGATAGTGCCACCGGTCCCTACGCCGGATACAAATATATCGACCGCACCATCGGTGTCATTCCAGATTTCCGGGCCAGTAGTATCTTCGTGTATGGCTGGATTTGCCGGGTTCTTGAATTGTTGAAGTAACACATAGCGATCTGGATCGGAATCAGCAATTTCTTCAGCTTTTGCCACGGCACCCTTCATGCCCTTTGCACCTTCCGTCAAGACCAGTTTTGCACCGTAAGCGATTAATAATTTACGCCGCTCCAAACTCATCGTTTCAGGCATCGTCAAAGTCAGCGGAATGCCACGGGCTGCCGCAACGAAGGCAAGCGCAATGCCCGTATTGCCACTCGTTGGCTCTACCAATTCCTTGCCCGGACCGAGCAACCCCCGACGTTCCGCGTCCCAAATCATTGCCGCGCCAATCCTGCATTTTACGGAATAAGCGGGATTACGTCCTTCAATCTTTGCCAAAACCGTCGCCTCCGCCCCGTCGGTCAAGCGATTGAGCCTTACTAGCGGGGTGCGCCCTATGGAGCGGGAATTGTCCTCGTACCAATGTGTCATGATAGCCTCAAAATAATGACTGTAATTTATATCAAATTATAGGATGGTTTTTTTATTCGCCTCAGAATTTATCGGCATAACATAATTACTTTTTGGTGGCTTAGAACCCGGCAGCAATTCTAATTTTGAACAAGACCGGGCGGGTTTGGAACCCGCCCCTATGAACTACGAACCGACATTCCGTATACTGTTTATAATGCATTGATAATGTAGCCAGTGCCCGGATGGAGCCGCAAGCGGCTCAATCCGGGCTACGACACTTGGTTTTCAAAACCAAGTCGGTCGATTAGAGACAAACTGAACTTATCCGCCCCGTTCGCTACGGATTTTCAGCAGCGCGGCAACTAGGGCATCAATATCCTCGCAGGTGTTGTACAACGCCAAGGATGCCCTGACCGTGGTCTCCACCCCAAACCGGCGCAGAATAGGCTGGGCGCAGTGATGCCCTGCCCGCACCGCAATACCCTCACGATCAAGCGCCTTGCCGACCTCTTCACTCTCGAAACCGGCCAGCGTGAAGGACAGCACACCAGCCTTCTCCCGCGCCGTGCCATAGATGCGCAACCCCGGAACTCGATTGAGCAATCCCGTGGCATATTCCAACAGTAAATGCTCGTAGCGGCTTATATTCTCCATACCGATCCGGTCAAGATAGTCGATGGCTGCGCCCAAGCCGACCGCATCGGCAATGTTGCCAGTGCCCGCCTCGAAGCGCGCCGGGGTGGGCTGGTAGACGGTCTTCTCGAAGGTGACATCGACGATCATGTTGCCGCCACCCTGCCAAGGCGGAGTCTCGTTGAGCAAATCCTCTTTCCCGAAGACTGCGCCGATGCCGGTCGGAGCGAACATCTTATGGCCGGAGAACACGAACCAGTCACAGTCCAATTCCTGCACGTCAATGCGCTTGTGCGGGACGCTCTGCGCACCATCCAACAACACCCTCGCACCATGGCGGTGGGCCATGGCAATCATCTCGCGGGCCGGGGTGATCGTACCCAGCGCATTGGACACATGGGTAAACGAGACGATACGGGTACGGGCGTTCAGCAGTTTCTCGTACTCCTCCAGAATGACCTGTCCGGTGTCGTCCACCGGGGCGACGCGCAAGACTGCACCCTTCTCGGAGCACAGTTGCTGCCAAGGCACAATGTTGGCATGGTGTTCCAACCAAGTGATGACAATCTCGTCATCCTTGACTATGTTGCGGCGACCCCAGCTTTGGGCAACCAGATTGATGCCCTCGGTGGAACCTCGCACGAAGACGATGCTGCGAGGCGAGGGGGCGTTGATGAAGCGCCGCACCTTTTCCCTAGCACCTTCATAGGCATCGGTGGAACGTGCCGCCAATTCGTGGGCGGCACGGTGGATGTTGGAGTTTTCATGCTCGTAATAGTAGCTGAGCCGGTCAATCACCGACTGGGGCTTTTGCGTGGTCGCGCCATTATCTAGCCAAATCAATGGCTTGCCATGGACTTGTTCGTTAAGGATAGGGAAATCCCGGCGCACCGCATGCGGGTCGAAGGGCCGGACATCCGTCTCCAGCCCTGGGACACCGGTCTCCAAGCCAACGCCATGGGCACCCGGTAGTTCCTGAGTGGCCGTTGGCGTGGGCTGATCCCGTTCCAAAAAGTAAAAACCCGGAATGTCAGGCAAAGCAGGCTTGGCGGACAGCCCCGCAGGGACAGCCGACCCTGATGGGACGGCTAACAATGTGGGCAGGTCGCGTAGCTCTGCTTCACTAGGCACGGACGAAGCCGGTAGGCTGGCATCCGCCGGAAACGCCTGGATGCCGGGTACACCTGAGGTATTCAGCGTTTCACTGGATGGAGCCTTCGGCCCGACATCTTGGGGATGGCCGGGCAATGCCGCGAACAGTTCATTGGCAAGCCGGGCGATCACATCAGGGTCAGGCAAACCCTCGACTAGGGGTCCAGTTGTTGCGGGGGAAGTTCCGGTGGGTATCGCTATGGTCATGTCGATTCTCCTTTAGCCTGGTCCAACCCCGGTGATGGCCGGAGACGGCGGGGTGTCGGCCCGCAGTGGATGGGTGACCGCTGCATTTCCGGGTACCACAGAAGGTGCGCCGCCCGTCGGCACTTTCTCAACCGTTGCCGGTTGGCCGCTAGGCTCCGCCCCAACCAGCCGCGAGTCAAAAGGGTACGCGCTGGTTTCCACGTTAGATAACCCGCTGTTGAAATCGAAACTTTCGATGTTCAAATCGGGCGTACCACTACCATAGTGCGGTCCGGCCTCTTCCAGAAAGTAAAACGACTGCCCTGCTGGCACACCCGCCAAAGGCTGCAACCCCTGCCCTCCCAGTGACCCACGCGGACCACCGCCCTCGGTGGCCGGTGCGGCAGCCGCCAGTGGCGGCACTGCCACTGCGGGTGGCAATGCACCGGCATCTTGCGGCAAGGTGGCTGGCGGCACCGGCGTAGGGGCAGACGATCCGCCCCCCAAAGGGATTGGGGTTGTGTCGGGTACGAGCTCGGGCCGGAAGGCAAACGGGCCTAACAAGGGTGCGCCCCCTATCGACGCAAGCCCCGCCGCCCCGCCAGGCACCGAACTTAAGCTCGGTTCGGCAGGCTGTGCAAACGCGGCAGGCGGCGACGGGGTGGTCGGCAGTGCGCCAGACTCCAGCCGGGAGGCAGATGAAGGGCCGAAACCCACCGCCGCCCCTGGCAATGCAGCATGATCCGGTTCAAGGAAGTAATACGACGGCTCGCCGGGAGGGCTTGCCGCTGTCGCCGGGGACGGCACACCACCCAAGCCCGCCAACGAGGCGGGGGCGGCGCGCAGTTCCGCATCCGACGGCGGGGAAAACCCCGATGTCGGCGCAACGTAGCCGGCCACCGGTTGCGAGGCGGCCTCGCCACCAGGAATCAACGGCGGGGCGGTCGGCAAGGCCGATGCAGGCGGCGCGGAGGGGATGTCGGCAGCGGTGCCGGGCACCGCTGGCTTTCCCGGCAACGCCGCGAACAGGGCGTTGGCCAATTGGGTTAAAGTTTCCACGCTAGGCAGTCCCGTCGGTGCGTCCGCAATCACGGGCGCACCGCCGAACTCGCCCTGCACACCCGGCAAGTCCGCGCCTGAGGCTAACAAGGGGTTATTTGTACTCATGGTAATGGCTCACATCGACATCCTCGAGCACGCCCAAGGCGTCTTCGGTCAGGACGGCCAGGGAGCAATACAACGAGACCAAATAGGAAGCCACCGCCTTGTGGTTAATGCCCATGAAGCGGACCGACAGGCTGGGACTGACTTCGCCCGGAAGCCCTGGCTGGAACAAGCCGACCACGCCCTGCTTTTTCTCACCGGTGCGCAGTAACAAGATTTTGGTCTTGTTGTTTTCGTCAATGGCCAACTTGTCACTCGGGACCAGTGGAATGCCGCGCCAAGTGATGAACGGCGAACCGAACAAAGTGACCGTGGGCGGTGGCACACCGCGACGGGTGGCTTCACGGCCGAAAGCAGCAATCGCCCTCGGGTGGGCGAGGAAAAACGCGGGTTCCTTCCAAACCTTGGTGATCAACTCGTCCAAGTCGTCCGGGGTCGGCGCACCCTTGCGGGTTTTGATGACCTGTGACTCCACGGCGTTGGGAATCAAGCCGTAGGTGGGGTTGTTGATCAACTGGGCTTCTTGCTTTTCCTTGACTTTCTCGATGATGATGCGCAACTGTTCGCGGACTTGGTCGATAGGGCGGCTGTACAGGTCGGAGACGCGGGTCTGGATATCCAGCACCGTCGTCACGGCGTTGAGGAAATATTCGCGGGGGTGTTCGTCATAGTTGACGAAGGTCTCCGGCAACACCGCGTCACCAAGTGGGCTGCATTCGACATCGGCGGGTGAATCATCCTCAACGACGCGGTTTAACCGATAAATGCCGGCCTCGACCGGTGTCCACGGCAGGAAGGAAACCAGCCAGCGTGGGGTGATCCCCACCCATTGCGCGTGGGTCTTGGTAGCGTTGGCAAGCTGTCTAGCGGCCCTTTCGCCCAAGGTGTTGCGGGGTTCGTTGTAGTCGGTTATATCAGACATTTTTACTATCTCCTAAACAAGTAAAGCAAAAAAACGGAACATCACCATACAGCGTTTTGAACATCATATAATTATTAGGTGAATCCTGATTCCATTAAATCAGAAACAAGCTGATTAATACGAATAATTCTCACAGATAACACTCTGAATAATCACTACGCTGAAAATTCGGCAAGGGTGGCCAGCGGCCAGAAAACAATCCTTTATCCACAACTCCCGGCACATCCCTTCTGGCGCATCCTTTAGTGTGCGGCACTATAGGACATTCTGAACTGCATTGCAAACAGTCCTATCAAAAAACTAATTAATGTCCGCATAATTCTTATATCAAAGAATTAATTCCGCTATAGCAGATAATATTTTCTTGCTAAAAAAGGCTATGCAAACGGCATTTTCCCATTTCAGTATGGTTTTATATTTAAATGGAATAAACAAATAATATTTTATTCTTTCGTGCAGGGATTATTTTATCTATTCTATTTGGCTTAGCAATTAAATGGGTGAATTTTTTGAATAGCTTGTTTACTAAACCGTATCCCATAGTTAATCTCTGGTGTTACGCATGGCATCAGATGTAGGCCGGAATAAATCCGCCCCAGCGGACATTTCCGGCGAAGCCTATAATTTACAAGGCATTTGAATACGTCAAGCCGTCCTCATCCGATGATTACGTGTTGGTCCGCGAATACCGCACCTTCTATTATCTGGACGGGCGGATCGTCCGCGAAACGCTGTTGATGGAAACGCCCTTTGAACAAATGGTGCGCGCATTTGACGGTTGCATGCGCAAAACTGACGGATTGCTGACCGGATTGTTCAAAGCACCGGAGCAGGCGCAAGATTGCGCACGCAGAATTGATGATCTCTATGGCAAGGATGTCCAGGTAAACGGCAATCAACTCTCCATGGCACTATGAACATGAGCAATCTTGGAAATCCGTTGACCCCGGCCCAATGGGAAGCCTTGAACCGGTTAGTGGAAGGCGTAACCCCCGAACAACTGGTGTGGATCAACGGCTATTGGGCGGGATTCAGCGCAGCCCGGCAACAGCCGGTGTCGGTGGAGTCTCCGCAACCCCCAAAAATTCAAGCAAAGCCCGAAATCACCGTGCTGTTCGGCTCACAGACTGGCAACGCCGAGAAACTGGCCCTTTTGCTCCACTCGCGCCTGGTGGACCATGGCTTCCTTGCCCGTGTCGAAGGCATGGGCAGCTACAAAACCGCCCAGATCAAGCGTGACCGCCATCTGTTGATCGTCGTCAGTACTTACGGTGAAGGTGACCCACCTGACAATGCGCTCGCCTTCCATGAATTCCTGTTTGGTAAGAAAGCGCCCAAGCTGGACGGCACCCAATTCTCTGTGCTGGCCTTGGGCGATTCAAGCTACGAACACTTTTGCAAGACTGGTCGCGACATCGACGAACGCTTGGCTGAACTCGGTGCAAGCCGGCTTTTGTCCCGCATGGACTGCGATGTGGATTACGAGGATACCGCCGCAACTTGGATTGATACTGTCCTGACCAAGCTTCATCCCGCCAATGACGCGCAGACCGACTCGGTTTTGAAAACCGAGTCGGTCTTAGTTGGCACTTATTCCAAAAAAAACCCTTATCATGCAAAGTTGCTGGAAAATCTCCGCCTGACCGGGCGTGGCTCCAGCAAGGACGTGCGGCATATCGAACTGTCCATCGCCGATTCCGGGCTGGTCTACGAACCGGGGGATTCGCTGGGCATTGTCGCCCGCAATTGGCCGCAACGGGTCAATGAATTATTGGAATCCCTTAAGCTGAATGGCAGCGCGACGGTGCTTGGCGCGAACGGCATTGAGACCAGTTTGGAACAAGCCTTATCAAATGACTTTGAGATCACCACCCTGACACGCCCGTTCCTAGAAAAATACGCGGAACTATCGGGTCGGCGACAGGCACTTCAACACTGACTTTCTGTACCAGCGCGAATGGCTGGAGTACCGCAAAAATGGACTGCTGACGCGCCTTGATGTGGCATTTTCCCGCGATACCGATGAAAAAGTCTACGTGCAACACAGGATGCTGGAAAATAGCCGGGAACTCTATGCCTGGTTGCAGGAAGGCGCTTATTTTTATGTCTGCGGCGAAGCTCAACGCATGGCAACGGATGTGCACGAGGCATTGGTCAGCGTGGTTGCGCAAGAAAGCGGCCAAACCCGTGAGCAGGCCATTGACTATGTCAAGACACTGCAAGCGGATAAACGCTACCAACGGGATATTTACTGATATGACCAGCATAACAACCCCACTCAGCGAAGATGAAGCACTCAAAGAACGAAGTCGCTTTTTACGCGGTAGTATTGTGGAAAGTCTGGCCGATGCGGCAACCGGCGCCGTGTCGGCGGACGATGCCAAGTTGCTTAAGTTCCATGGGACTTACCAACAGGATGACCGGGACCTGCGCAACGAGCGCCACCGCCAAAAGCTGGAGCCGCTCCATTCTTTTTTAATCCGTTTGCGCATGACCGGCGGGATTTGTTCGCCGGAACAATGGCTGCAATTGGACAAGCTCGCCCGCAAGTATGCCAACGCCAGCTTGCGCATCACCACCCGGCAGACCTTCCAATTTCACGGGGTGTTCAAGCGCAACCTCAAAGCAACCATCGCCGGGATCAATCATGCGCTGCTGAACACCATCGGTGCCTGCGGCGATATCAACCGCAACGTGGTTTGCCATAACAATCCCTATTTATCGCCTGTCCATGAGGAAGTCTACGAATGGAGCAAACGCT
>QJPH01000156.1 GCA_003242955.1 Candidatus Methylumidiphilus alinenensis | reverse complement strand
CGCCAACTTCTCCCTGTTCATGGTGACCTTTTCGCGGCTATTGTCTGCCAAAATTGAGGGCCTCGACAGAGGCAGTATGCTGGACTTGAAGACCATCTTCAGGGCGCGAAAATACACGCGGCGGATATTAAATTCGCTTGGCAAAAACGATGAGGAGTTTTTAATTGACGACCGCATTTTCCAAATCGCAGAAATCGGCAGAATTCATGCAAAAGCGGCATAACTTTTGGCGAAGGTATTGCCGCATGCTGCCTGTTATGTTTTACCTGCGCGGCGGTCAGTTTTGGCTTTGGGTTGTTTTTGGATTTCTTCGGCCTCTTGTGTGGAAGATTTATTTTGGATTTCGATCCATAATCTTTTTCTGCCCCCAAGAACCCAAGGTCGAGCCATAGATTCACTTGATGAAACCATTTTAACGTGGGGTCGAATACCTTTTTCATGAGTTTATAATCATGGATGCTTCCGGCAAAGACGCAGAAGAGAAAAAGGATTTTCCGGTGCAGGGTCGTGAGGACGAGCGCCTGGAGCGTATGTCTTTTTTTTTCCGCTGAAGCGGGCTTTTTGAAGTTCCTCGTCCTGCGGTCTGACGCAGGCGCACTCCAGCCCGTCGATGATGATGTCGCCATATTTCTCAACGAGTTGAAGAAACTCCTCGGGAGTCCCAGGCGACCGCTCAGGCAGTACGCCAAGGTCCGACAGGCTCCGCAGTAAGACCGGCAGGAGATTCTCCACATGGTTGTGGGCATGCCCCGAACTGAAGCCGAAAAGGAAGCCCAGCACATCGAAGGTGGGGTATGTCTTGAGGTAGTACAAAATGAAGAACAGCTTCTTCTCGAACGTGTCGAGGTTGCCTTTTGGCCCGCCCTTTGAAACGTTCTTGATTTCGCCCTTCTGGCATCTTTCCATTTGGATGGAATCGTAAGCCGCCGTGAAGGCTACAAGCAGTATATTGAATTTTGAAAGGCTTATGCCAATGACGGCCTTAATCCTACGGTCATGCTTCTTGCCATCCAGCTTTTTAAATTGTTCGTAGGGCATTGGTTATCTATTTTTTTTGGGGGGCTTAAATGCCATATTATAAGGCAGTATTTAAAACATGAACAGGTTCAGGAACATGTCTATTATCAATATGCGGGCGATGTTTAATTTAGGCGACAAAATACTCCCCTATGAAAAGTATTTACTGAAACTATTTAATGATATAACCAATGAAGATGATTTTAAGGAAATAAGTGGGAAGGATCATAATAACAGAAAGCTACCGTTGATTGCAAATTATGCAATTATACTGGATAAGTTTGGAAATAATTACCAAGCCATAAATTATCATGATCTTTTGAACGATTTGCAGAAAAGCCATGAAACGGACAGTCAGTTTTTGATAAGAGGAATCTACCAAGTCTTTTGGTTTTTAACATCCAATGGACATGTGTATTTACCACCTGACAAAGATAAAATAAAAACATTTAGTACTTTAAAATACCAGTTCAAACATTTCGATTACACAAAAAGTGAATATATTTTTGAAATAGGCCGTCACATTTATAAATACAGTTTCCTGGAGGCATAACCATCATGACCACCAACGTAGAAGTTAGTGCTGGGCGTAACCGTAAACGGGTTCCGCTGCATGATGTTGCAGGTCATATCGTTCGGCGGATCACATCCCTGTATCCGCCCTACAAAAATGCGCTTTATCGTGTTAAATCCGGGTAAAATCAATTCTTACCACCAGTATCAATAACGGTAACCACCATGCACACTTTGAGCCTCCCTTACGCAGACGATTTGTTGCTGACGACCGGACTAGCACCTGAGGAACTAGAAACAGAATTGCGCTTTTTGCTGGCTGTCAAACTGTTTGAGTTACACCGTCTGTCCATCGGCAAAGCCGCTGAGTTTTGCGGCATGGGTAAAGTGCGGTTTTTGTTTGAACTCGGTCGCCTACAAATCCCGGCGATCAATTTGGACGATGACCAAATTGCAGACGAGTTAAGTGACAACTAGGCCCGTCATCATTGCCGACAGCAGCCCATTGATTGCGCTGGCAATCATCGGTCAGTTGGATTTGCTGCGGGAACTGTATGCCCAAGTGTTCGCTCCCCCGGCGGTTTGGGAAGAGGTGACAGTGAAGGGGCGTGGACTTCCCGGCTCCCATGAAGTCAGCCAACTGACTTGGCTGGAAATCAAAGCCCCGGAAACGGAGTTGATGCAAGCCTTGTTGATCTTGGTTGACCGGGGCGAGGCGGAAGCAATTGCTTTGGCAAATACAATTCAGGGTAGCACGGTATTACTCGACGACGCACGGGCGCGCCGGGTTGCCGAACGTTTTGGAATTCCCCGCATCGGCACTTTGGGTATCCTACGGCGGGCAAAAAAGGCGGGGCTGCTGGAACAAGTCCGTCCACTTGTCGAGCAACTGCGCGACAACGGCATTTATATGCGGCAAAACCTAGTTGATGCGGTACTGCGTGACTTGGGAGAGATCGGTGGTTAATTTAGCCTACATGAACGACATCATCAAATCCCTCATCCCTTTATTACCCCGCTACCCCGAAGAAGGCAGTGATGCGTCTCGTATCGGCAAACAGGAAATAATTACTGCATTGGTAGGGCAATTCGGTGTTGAACAAATCCAATCCGTGCAAACCACTCTGGAACTGGTCGAAAACCTGTTGACCAGCCTATCCTTACTGGATAACGGGGAACTACAGCGTGGAGAGTGGAAGTTTCTTTCCCACCCAGCGCAACTATTAGCACTATCCCTGCTCAACACCTTGGCTGATCCGCGTCAAAAGCTGTTTCCATCCGATTTCTGGCATACGGGTGTGGGTGATGCAGAAAGTCAGCTTCAAAAACAAGCACTCGAAGCCTTGGAAAATCGTCGTCATGCCCACCACCAAGACGGCACCGATGCCTCGCCACCCATTCGCTTCGTCTATGTGGCTTGGAGCATCATCAAACTCGGCGATAAAATCCTATGTCATCAACGTGAAGCGTCGGAACACACAAAAGAATACGGGTTGATCGGCGGACGCTGCAATGCCCGCGACCTCAAAAAAGTGCTGGGAGAGTCTGTTTCGACTCAAGCGTTACTCGATGCCTTGCAGTCGCCTCACTCCGAGACTATGTTTCAATCGCTAGAACATACATTGCACCGTGAATTATCGGAGGAAGTTAAACTTTTGTATGGCGCAGGGCATTATGAGGCGCAGGTCTGGCGCGATCTCAAACCCTATACCAACTGCATGGGTGCGGCCCCGAACTACGCTTTGACGCAATATTTTTTTCGGATTTACCAGATAAAACTCGATATTACCGGGTATTTCGCCATCCGCGCACAGATGCGAACCTGCGAGCGTTTAATCGAATGCACACTGGACGAAGTAGCTGCCGGGAAAACCGCCGATAATGCAAAAACGCTCAGTATTCATGCCATCTACGATGATTTCGGCAATGACCGTGTGGCGTTGAAACAAGCCCTGGCAGCGTTAGAACCATCCTACACGAATCGTTATCGTTTCAATGACGAAAAAGACAGCCTGATTTTTTCCTTAGAAATCGATATTCTGCGTGGCAATCCAGGCAATGAAAAACCGTTAGGCATTGATTTGATGCAGGAACAAAAGAGCCTGCTGTTGGCCCTAGCCGCACATGGCAAAGGTTTGCCGCTCACGCTTGCCGATAGCGAAGCCGTGACGCTGCATGAATTCGGTTGGATCGAAATACACGATGGTGTCTTGCAAGCCAAACTGGAACAATTGAGCGAACACCTGCGCCGAGCGAGTTGCCCATACATTGAGATAACGGAACCGCGTTATTTTCGCGTGTCACTGCCGCCTGAACTGATTTTCTTCGATCAGGTGTTTTTTGCCTATCGCTTTCAGAAACAGGATAAATATAATGGGACATTTGATCTACAGCGGCCAAAAATATTAACGGATATTGGAACGATTGAGGCCGGACATTGCACAATTCCGCTGACAAACACCCTGCCCGATCAGCTTACTAAAGTACTCCAGGGAAAATTGTCCGTTGGCGATGATGTTAGTTTGCCTAAAAAGGTAAGGGAATCAATGCAAAAACACTATCAGGCAATGGGCTTGCGTTGTTTGCTGCTCAGAAGGGATGGGCGTTATGTCATAGCAGGTAAGCCATTGTAGGGAGAAAAAAGCTTTTATAAGTAATAGGATTTGCCCAAAATAGAGACATTGGCGAGTTGCTTTTGGCTATGCAGGGTGGTTTCCATGTCCAGCAAACCCAGGCCGACACTGCTGCCCGACTCGCCTTCGATGCCTAGAGGGTCATGGATCGCACGGCCCAGCATCTGGAAGCCGCCACAAACTCCAAACATGCCCACTATCCAGATGCCGACTTGAAGCCAGCCCTGTCTAGGTCAGACAACAGGGCAGTGCGTTCGGCCTCGGTGAGCGGCAACAGCGGCGGGCGCACCCTAAGCCAAGCACTATCACCCGTCCACGCGGCATGAATGGCCTTGAACGCAGGCACGAAGGGGTAACTCAAGACAATGTCCAAGAAAGCCAGGATGCGATCCAACCCATTCTGAGCAACCTCCGGCTTGAACAACGCAGCGAGCTCGCACGGCAGGAGGTTGGCCAGGCCGGATATCGATCCCGCACCCCCAGCAAGCAATAGCCGGGACAGATGCGGCTCGTGGCCAACCAGAATCGACAACCCCGGTGCGCATTTCAGCAGTCCGGCGGTATGGCCGAAATCCCCCCCACTGTCCTTCACCCCTGCAATCATGCCCGGGTAGGCAGCCGCAAGCCGCGCAACGACTTGCGGACTGATCGCCACGCCGGAAAGCTGCGGGAAGTGATATAAGTAGAGGCGCAGCCGCGCATCGCCCACCGTGTCGATCAATGCCGCGTAATAGCGAAACACCGCCTCGTCGCTCAAACCCTTCCAAAAGAACGGCGGCATGACCAGGCAGCGCGGACAACCGGATTGCAAGGCATGGCAGATCAATGCCACCGTGTCAGCCAGCGCGGCGCAACCGGTTGCGGCAACCAAGCGATGCGGCGGGATGTCGGAATCCAGCAAGGCACCCAACCGCCTGTGCCTTCGGCCATTGAAAACGAAGCCCCTTCGCCCGTCGTGCCGAACAACACAATGCCATCCAAGCCCTTTGCGGCCAAACGATGTACATGCGCGGCGAGTCTGGCGCAATCGACACCGCCATCAGCATCCAAGGGGGTCAGGCTGGCGCACCACAGTCCTCGTATCGGGGCAGATTCCACCATGGCGAATAGTCTGAATGAATGAAAGATTTTGGCAACAATGCTTGGAATCTTAGCGAAAATCGCCTTGCTTGGGAAATTTGAAACGTGATTCCAAATCTTAATGTGCATCCTCCATTTCCGCCTCGGACAAAGCCAAGCCACGATCTTCCGATTTTCTCCCTGCATCGTTGGGCGATGGTCTTTCAATTTCGGCTTTTCCCCCGTCCGCCTTGGACTTTTGCGGCGAACCCGAATAGCAGCCGATGATCTGCGGGCGGGAGTGGCCCAACTCCCTCGATAGCCAGCGTTTCTGGGCATTGGCGGCATCGGTGTCCATGTCGGGCCTTGCGCCGCCCTTCACCGGGGCTTCGACGCCAAGCCGATCCTCATACCGTTCGTGGGCATATTCATGGCGCAGGCCATGCGAGGTTACCCTCAAGCCTTTCCGGGTGATCTGCTCGCGGTGCATGACCCAGTTGTAATGGCTCTCCCATTTCGCCAACGAATAGTGCGGGGGGATTAGCGAGCCGTTTCCGGCCATTTGGCAGGCACGGCCCAGCAACTCCCTCTGATATTCGGTCCTGACCGGCACCATCCTTGTCCGCCCGCCTTTCGTGCCATGCAGGACATGGAGCATGTCGCCTTCAAGATTGCTTTTTGGCCTGAGCATCCAGGATTCCTTTCTCCTTAAACCGAACGCCCTTTGCAATTCAAGCTGCATCGCGATGACCGGATCGGATTCGGCAATCTGCTTGATTGTGGCCTCGAAGTCGATGTCCTTGCCGGACCACGACTTGTCCACGGTGGCTAAATAGGAGCGCGTGACATGATGCGCCTGGTCTTCGTCCGCCAGATACTTGGATTCCGGCAGCATGCCACCCTTTCCTATCCAGCCGCAGAATACCCGCAGTATCGATATTTTGTTCTGGACTGTCGAGGGCGACTGCCCCTGTTTGATCCAATAGTGGACCACTGCGTGGACATGTTTGGTTTTGATGTTCCGCACAGATTCCAGCTTGTATCCCAATGTGCGCAGGTCGGCGAAGGCGGAAAAAAGGGTTTCGCGCCGTTTTTTCTGTGTCGCGTAAGAACTCACCGCGTTGGGCCGCCGGCTGGACGTGCCATTGTTCAGGGTGACTATTTCGTTCAGTTCATTTTTCCAGTCTATCCGTTTTCGCAGTTTCATGTTATTGCCTTGCAATACTATTTTTGTGTAAGCGTTCACTACCCCTGTCTTTATCCTGGGAGCGCGGCCATCTTGGCCGCCTTCAGCGGGCGAGACGCCCACGTTCCCAAGGGGGAGTGAACGCTTACATTTTTGTTGGACCGCATTCCATTGGCCATGTCTAGCCCATCGGCCTCATTTCCCAGGCAGGCTTCCCGCACAGCGGGGGTTTTACTTGTCGGCATTACTCGTTTCGGCTTCCATTCCGGGGCAACCTTGGTGAACCGTTAGCGTTCTTGCTCATGCCAATTGATCCGCGCATATTCAGGTGTCTATGCCGTCAACAATCAACAGCATCCAAACGGATGCGATATGCGGTATTAAGCCTGGGAAGGCGTAAGCATATCTGTAGGTGCCTTTTATTGTTGACATGAAAAGGCTAAAACACGCTGGCATTTATATCGGAACGAGTTTTCGCAAGGGGCCTATTCCCGCGATTCCGACAACCCCCGCCGACAAGGAATTCTTTTGCGGCATGCCTGCGCTATATCCCGTCGTGGAACGGGCATCGGCGCTGTCTTGGGGTTGGTTGGTCATGCGCGGGATTGAAAAATCCGCGCCCTATGCAGAATCCGGCCATTTGGTATGTCCGGATGGGGTGGCAACAGTCAAACCCAGAGCGATGCCGGTTAGGCATGGGCAGAATGCCCGGATGGTATCCAGGCAGGGGATTAAAACAAAGCCCTGATTAAAATGAAAAAACCAATAATAGGATTATCGGTTGAGTGGGGGATGTCGCCTTTCGTTAATGGCTTCTATCCGCCATTCCCTCACAGGTAAGCCAACAGAGGTGTCACATGGATAATGCAGGACGCCGCCAAGGACGCAAGCACGATACCCAATGCACACGGATACTGGCATCTCTATGACCCGGAGATGTCGGATTTCAGTTTCAAAACAGGACGACGGCCTGTGCTTATGCAAGCACGGCATGACTGAAGGTTTGGACGCACGGATTACGTGCCGGTGTCGGGTTTCGACAGGAAGGTTGCAAGGTATTGCGCGATGTATCCCACTCTGACGCAAAACAGTAAGCTGCATTTTAATAGGTGCCCAGCCGGCCTCCGCATGATATCTCATCACTGATCCATCAAAAGCGCATAAAAATCCTAGCGCAATGTCAGCCGGGTGTCAATGACAATATTTTGCTCTCCCCACGGTGATTTCTTGTTCGCGGAGCGGAGCCTTTGCAATTCAAGGCCCGGTCGGTTCCCTCTCTCTACGGCGGTTTGTGGATTTTGGCTCCCGCTAACGGTGTTAGCGGGTATTTTATTTTTGATGTTGTGAACAGTGCGCAATACAAGGTCGGACCCGATGCCGTCTTGTCGGTGTCGCCCCACGACACAGGAAGGGTTTTGACCAATGAATATTCGACGACTGACCGCTATATGGCACTATACTTGGGGGCTTTGTCGAATATTGGAAGAAAAACCATTGATCTTTTGGTTACCGGCCTGCCCGTCCAGCATTACCGGAGCAAATCAATGAGGGAACAATTGGAAGGACGGTTAAGCGAAGAACACCCCTATCCCAATGGAGACCGCATCACGGTCAAAAAGGCCAAGGTGGTATCCCAGCCGTTGGGCGGGTTTGCCCATTACGCCTTGTCCGGGAAGAATTACACTGAATTGAAGGACTCGTTCAGCATCGTGTGCGATGTCGGTTTCTTCACGGTGGATTGGATTTGCGTCAAGGGTTTTCAAATCATCGACGAGCGAAGCGGCAGCGTGGCCATGGGGGTGTCGCAACTGCTGAACGCCCTGGCCCAAGAAATCGCGGTGGATTGCGGAGAACCGTTCGGCGACATCAACCGGCTCGACGACTCCATGCGCAACGGATACAAATTCAGCCGCGCATGCGAGGCGCTCGCGGCAAGCGTCGGGACTATGGATGACATAGGCTCGGTCATCCTAGTGGGCGGAGGGGCCAAATATTACGTCAATAGCATCAGGCGGGTTTGCAAGAAAAACGCGATTGTCACGGCGGACGACGCACTCTACGCGAACGTCAGAGGATTTTATGGCATCGGGTTAAAGTCAGCATCCGCGCAAGGGTAGATGTTTTATTCCATGCCACGGTGTCCCTCAATCAAATGACCGGAAAATCAAGCGGTTTTGACATGACTTGCAAAACATACAAATTAAGATTGACCGTAAACGGAAATGCCGACCCGGAGCTTGCCAAAGCGCTTGAAAACCTGGATGCGCGCAGGCGAAGCTACCGGATATTGGAGCTTGCAAAGCAGGGGCTTCGCATTGAGGAGAAATTGAACCACAAACTTGAAGAATTCATGGAAAGCAAAGAAAGCCAGCAGGCGCAATCTGGCAAGCCCCATCATCAACCCAGAGCCAAAAATCAAAACAACGCTGACGATGACGACCCGTTTACCAGAGATTTGTTAGAATTTGTAGTGAATGATCGCATGTAAATCGCCGTTTACAACGTTTTAACTGACATTACGCATAATCAACAAAACCGGTTGTTGGCAGCAAAGGATGTTGCAGCCCAACTGGTAATTTGTTTTTTTTGTAGAAAAATGTAAATATTCAGTTTTTAAAGCAATTTTTATCAAAATAGAAAATTTCTTTCTGGATTATCATTCTTGATAGACTAAGGAGCTTGCGAGCACCTACAGATTGACATTTTTGAGGGTTCAAAACATGAAAAAGGCTGTAAGCACGAAAGAACTCGTTATTGAATTCTTATCATGCAACGAGCGGTATAAGCAAAGATATCCCAACATTCCAGTCGATAAGGCTTGGCATTGCGCAGGCATACAAAGTGAATTTTTAGATGAATTCAAAGAATGGACGAACAACCGTCAAAGCGGCAATGCCATAGATGCGCCCACAGTGGATATGGATAAATCTTTGATGGAGTCGGCTGTCCAACTGCCAATTTGGGCGGAGGCAATGAGGGCAGCACCTAATGAACTGATCCGGTCAGCCTTGTTCAATGCAAAAAACCGAAACAATAAACGCGAATATCTAAAAAATGCGCCTATCTATGTGGTTGGAGACGGCGAGATGCGCTACACCGGCGAGGAATTGAGACAAGACGACGAAACTGTCTGGATGCAAATCCTGCATTTAGCCCGGCTTCAACCTCTAGCCACATGGGTCGAGTTCAAAAGGAGCGAGTTTCTTAAGGCATTAGGATGGCCAACCTCAGCTTATTATTACACGCGGTTGGATGAAACCATCAAAAGGCTTTCAGCGACGAATCTGTCAATCGCATCGAAAAGACTTCATAAGCTTGTGGGCGTATCTTTAATCCGGAAGTACGATGATACAGAAGACTTGGTTAAAATCTGGCTGGAACCCGAAATAAAGACCCTTTTTGAAGGACAGCATTACACGCTGAACGAATGGAAACAGCGATTGGCCTTGCCAAGCGGTATTGCGAGTTGGCTGCATGCCTATTTTGCTAGTCATGCGAAGCCATATCCCGTCAAACTGGAAACTATTGCTGAGGGGGCTGGTGTCAAGTTTGAACGACTCAGGGCATTACGTGCCAAAGTGGAGGAAGCACTCCAGGGCCTAGTAGAGGTAGGATTTTTAAAATCATACGAAATCAAGAACGGTTTGGTTCATGTCGAACGGGAATAGTTTTGTAAGATAGGTGGCGCTTTCATCGTAAGATGGGTGGCACTTCCATCGTAAGATGGGTGGCGCATCGTCGTAAGATGGGTGGCACTTTCATAATAAGATGGGCGGCGCATCGTCGTAAGATGGGTGGCACTTTCATAATAAGATGGGCGGCGCATCGTCGTAAGATGGGTGGCACTTTCATAATAAGATGGGCGGCGCATCGTCGTAAGATGGGTGGCACTTTCATAATAAGATGGGCGGCGCATCGTCGTAAGATGGGTGGCACTTTCATAATAAGATGGGCGGCGCATCGTCGTAAGATGGGTGGCGTTTCATCGTAAGAAGAGTGGCGCATCGTCGTAAGATGGGTGGCGTTTCATCGTAAGAAGAGTGGCGCATCGTCGTAAGATGGGTGGCGTTTCATCGTAAGAAGAGTGGCGCATCGTCGTAAGATGGGTGGCGTTTCATCGTAAGAAGAGTGGCGCATCGTCGTAAGATGGGTGGCGTTTCATCGTAAGAAGAGTGGCGCTTCGGCGTAAGATGGGTGGCTTTTTATCGTAAGAAGAGTGGCGCTTTCATTGTTCAAAAATTCTCTGAAAGCCACGGCTATCAAGGCATCCGGCAATTTTGAAAAATTCCGCTAACCTTCTTTTAACCATTTATTTAACCATCTTTTAACCTGCGACCAAAAAAAAAATCGGAGGTTACCGCAAGATGCCCCACAAGCCTATCCAAAAACAGAGAGAAAATCAGCAAACGGTCAAGACAAGGAACTGACTGGCAAACCGACTTTTAACCAGAACAATTGAAAAATGAAAATCCCCGAAATTGACAAAGTCGAATTCAATGCTACAGGTGCAGATGGAACCCACATGCGGTTTACATCAAACCTATTGAACTTTTTGGCAAACAGGAGAATACCTCGCAAATTCCACCTAAGCGACTGGCTTCAGGCATTGGACAACGAGATGCTTTACCATTTACGGGAACTTGCAAGAATGGCCTTGGACGATCCAGAATCCATGGGTACGACCGTCGATGACATTGTTAGCCTGGTCATCCATATTCTCGCAGCCGAACGCCAGACTGTGGAAGTGAACTTCAGAAAAGACCAATTAGGCCATTACATCAGTATGCTCCACCATCTGGCAGCCTTGGAAAGGCTACGTCGCAATGGGCTTTTGGCCTACAAAAGCTTCATGAGCATCGAGCCTGAAGCAGCCAACGAGGTGGTCATTCCTCAAGGGGCGATATATCAAGCGGATGCAATACGCAGAGAAATCATGCAAAGCATGCATTGAAACACGGGCGAGTGGAATAGAGTACGGAACATGCTGCCAAACACCCGAATTTACCAAAACGACGGGCAATGATATTAAAAATGTTGTGCGGGTTTTCCCCTGGCTCACACCAACCCGTTTGCCACCTGCGCGGCTAATTTCAACAGTTCGACCAAATCGAACACACGGGCGAGATAGTGATCCTTGACTTGGTAGTCAGAGGTGCACTTACCGGTCAACTCATCCCCCAATGCCAGGACAAACCGCTCCATCCGCCGCCGATGAAAGCCAGTCTTCGCCAACAACGGATCGACCACCACCATGGACAAAGCCGCGAGGATGCCCGTCGCGGCCATGATGGCTCCGGTCGATGCAGCGATCAGTCCAACAGACGCGCTCGCCGGAAACACGCCGTAATACCAAGTGCCCAAGGTGGAGCCAAGCCAGAAATTGTTGACCGCCACTTGTTGCGCGATCACAGCCGCCAAAGAACTGCCTGCCGAAAGTACCCCCGGCGTGGCTTTTTGAAACACAACATATCCACCGGCCAGATTGATGAGGTTGCCGGTCAATTCGGAAACGGCCAATTTGCTTTTACCGTATTCAGCCAAATCAATACCTTCGCCAAAAGTTATGCCGCTTTTGCATGAATTCTGCCGATTTCTGCGATTTGGAAAATGCGGTCGTCAATTAAAAACTCCTCATCGTTTTTGCCAAGCGAATTTAATATCCGCCGCGTGTATTTTCGCGCCCTGAAGATGGTCTTCAAGTCCAGCATACTGCCTCTGTCGAGGCCCTCAATTTTGGCAGACAATAGCCGCGAAAAGGTCACCATGAACAGGGAGAAGTTGGCGTTGTGCCGACTTGCGTTTCCTTGACGTTCATGAAATCTTCAAGCCCCCAGTATTGCTTCGCATCCCTAAAGTCAAACTCGATTTGGAACCTCAAACAGTAATATTCGATCAACTTCTCGCTGGCCAGAGCCAGGTCATCGCTGAACAACAACA
>QJPH01000171.1 GCA_003242955.1 Candidatus Methylumidiphilus alinenensis | reverse complement strand
CAATGGGCTGCGGAACTCCTCCACCAAGTCCAGCGCAAGGGCCGGGCGGCCGGGGCGGACGGCGTGGAAGAAACCCATCTGCGGGTCCAGCCCGACCGTTTCCAAGGCCGCCCGGCAATCACCCGTGGCGAGGGAATACAGAAAGGAGATGAGGGCATCAAAGCGGCTGCGTGGTGGACGGCGGGTTCGGCCCTTGAAGGGAAAATCGACGCGGACTTGAGGTTTCATCACCAGGGGAAGCACCTCGAAATAGCGACGTGCCGCGTCGCCTTCAATGCCGAGCAGTTCGTCGAAGCTTTCCACCATTGGTAGTTTGCGCACTTGGTTGGCGAGGTGCTTGGCCGTCTTGACGAGGGTTTCTTTTTCCGCCGCATCGTCGCTCTCCCGCGCCCCGCGCATCAGCAGTTGGCGGCTATTGCGCAATTTGCCTGCGATGAACGCCCTTGCGAATTCAATGGGTTGTGCAGCATCCTCGGCAGCGCGGAACTGCGCCTGACGCAACAGGATATTGCCGCTCGTCGGGCCTTCCAAGCGTGCGCTGAAACGCCCCGAACGGGTCAGCCAGATGACGGAGCGCCCATCCTCGGCGCAACGACCGAGCAGGGCCGGACTAAGCATGACATGGTCGAACAGCACCATGGAGGAAAGATGGTGCAGCGGCACTTGCAGTTTCTTAATGTCGTCCACCATCACGCAGACGGTGTCGCCCTCCAAGCGCAGGTAGGCATCGGGGGTAGTGATGTACAAAGTGTTTTGTAATACGGTCATGGCATGGTCGTTGATTTTAGGTCATATCCAATAAAGAACATCCCATCCAAAGGCCAAGCTGGTGCTTGGCACTCCCAGAAGGAACGCCAAGCACCAGCTTGGCAAGGTGATTTGCGAAGGAATTGTTCGTGATTTTCGTGGACGATTCGTTTCGGTTTTAGTGGGTTCATTATTGGAAATCACCTTAGTAAGCGCCGTATAAATCTTGGCATCCTCCCCCTCGACGGCATAATTAAATTTTTTTGAGGGGTTTTGCAGACATGCGTTTCAAGCCACGCGATACCGGATCAACACCAATACCCGTGTTCTCCAACGCGACAACACCGAGAATCGGTTCGCAACCCTCGGGGCCAAAAATAATTTGTGCGACGGTTTCAGACCCCATGAACAAGATGCGGGCAAAGCCATAGGGGTATTCCACGACTTCGCCATTGGCAAGTTCATAGACATCCTTTCCTTCAACCCCGATGCCTGCCGCCTGCAATGCCGAAGCGGGCGCTAGGCAATCGATGGCCCCAGTATCAACCAGAAACTCGGACTCATAAGGCGGCTGCGATTTGGAAAGGTTAGCCACGCTCACGGTAATATGGGTAAGGCCCATGGTTTTTCTCCAGTAATTTGCTATTACATATACAGCGTTTTCTATATCTATTAGTTACTTACATATATACGCCCCCATGTCGGCAAAGGGTTGCCGACCTACTGCGTATCAAAGACTGTAGGGCGGCAACCCTTTGCCGCCAATTATTTAAAACATAAACAAAGTAATTTTTGACATTAAAAACGCTGTATAAGTTATCCATCATCCGGCTCGAACAGAGTTTGCGCCAGTTCTTCCAGCTTTTGCCGTGCGCCGACCAGTTCGGGCTGGCAAATGTCTTTCAACGAGCAACCCCGGCACAATTCGGGATTGTCTGTCGGTGGCGGCATCGGCCCGCCTTGCATCAATCGCCTCACTTCGATTGCCAGCGTTTCCACTTGGGCGCGCAATTGCGGGGTAATGGACACCATGCGCCTGCGCCGCGAAGTGTGGTGGAAAATCACGCCTTCGTCCACCCGTTTGCCGGTCATTTCCTCCAGGCAAAGGGCTTGCGCCGCCACTTGGATGTCGTCGTGTTCCTTCGCCCGACGCGGGCCATGTTTGTATTCCACCGGGCGGGGCGTACCGTCGGGCAGGAACTCGACCACATCGGCTTTGCCGGACAGCCCCAGCCGGTCGCAATACAGGGGCAACGCCTGTTCGATGCGGATGCCATCCTCATGGCGAGTGTCCGGTTCGTCCACCCGTTCATGGTCGCGCTGGCCGCGCAGGGTAAAGACATTCTCCTCGAATGATTGTTCTTGGTGGATCAACGCGCACTGCCGCGGACAGTAGCTATAATGCTGGAGGGCGGAGAGGGGGATGGGGTCAAAGGGTTCCATTGCCTATCTCATAAAGCAAGGGACGGCTGAGGATTCCACCGTTATCCAATATGGTCATGTCGAAACCCACCTCCCGTAATATTTTCGTTGAAGGAGCCTGAAAGTTTTCGTTAAGCTGTAGGCGTAAGCTCATGCCGTAACCTTGCCGATGGCAACAAACCTTTCTTCCCAGAATATCTCTGCGGCAAAGGATAAGTCAGCCAACACATCCTCTCGCGTGATATGCGGGTAAGAAGCCAAAATGTCTTCCATCGTCCAACCATCTGCCGCACGGTCAAGGATCAACTCCACGGATATGCGGGTTCCCTTGATAATTGGCTTTCCGACCAATACGGCGGTGTCAACGATAATGCGGTCTTTCCAATTCATGGGGGAACTCGTAAGTAATGGGTTGCGTCTTTTTCAACAGAAAACATACCTCGCAGGGTTGCAATTTGTTACAGCGTTTTCTATATCTATTAGTTACTTAATGTACATCCATGTCGGCAAAGGGATGCCGACCTACTGCGTAACAAGGGTCGTAGGGCGGCAACCCCTTGCCGCCAAAGATAAACAAAGTAATCAATCGACATTAAAAACGCTGTACGAACAGGCAAATTTTAGAATGAACGGGAGTAGGTGAATGGACCTTGGGAGATACTCAAACGGAAAAATTCAGCAACTCGACCCCCGGAAAATCCTCCAAGCCGACAATAGGCGGGACAGTATAATCGGCGAAGCTACGCGACGGTATGGTTTTATCGTTTCGCTCCACTTTGACAAGATCAAACAGCTTGTGTGCCGGAGCACAGCCGAGCATTGCCTGTTGCTTACGCTGGTTTTCATCGCTGTCGGTACCTACATGCTTGAAAACATAAAGGCCCCGCGTCGCCATTTCGCCCCGTGCGGCGGAACGATCATGATCGAACATTTGAGCGAGTGCCTGCCAGAGCAGTTTCAAGTCATCCTCGGAAAAGCCGGTCTGTTGGGCAAGGTGTGCCGAAATGAAACCGTGGGCGCGGTAAAGCCCATACGGCACGGTATGCTTGCGGCCCATCGTGCGGTTGTCACCACCTTGCTTTTCCGACTCGGCCTCAGTGGCAACCGCCATGCGGGTGATGGAATGCTCCAAGGCGATAATCGGGCTGACGGAGCGGGCAAAGGTGAGTTGCACCGGACCACGGACTTGACCGCAATTCGGCGCGGTTTTCAGCGACAACACGGCACCAAATGCGCGTATGTCGTAAAAGGTCTTACACATTTGCTCCCGCCCTTTTTCGGTTTCCTGCTGGTTTGGTTTACGGGTTTTAACTTCTTTCAATATTTTGGTTAAGAAATCTTTGATCGGTTTGGCTAATTCAGCATCTTTTAGCCACAGTTGAGCTTCCTTCTTGTCCAATATGGCGGACACTTTTAGTAAAGTCGCGCCATCCTCGGCACTTACAGTTTCCATGCCATCTGGCAAGTCTAGTTCTTCCACGTTTTCGACAATTTCTTTTGGCACAGGATAACTCGCTACTTCGCCCAACTTTATGTTAAGTTTATCAAATGCCTCGAAATGAGCACGACCTAGCACGGCTTTTTCTTTGATATAAATATCATAGGGTTCTTGTAGTCCCTTGGTAAGCCCGACAAAATTCCTAATCTTCCTCTTGATGCAAACATCCGTGACCAAACCGTCACCAGTTTCAGCATCCAGGCGGGGCAAGTTGCCAGCGTCCGGGTCGCCGTTGGGGTTGCCATCCTTTACCTCGAACAGCAAAACAAAATCGTAGCGGTTTTGAATGGGTTGGCTCATGGTTTTTCTCCTTGGTTTAAACTTTTGTAATAAAGAGGGTTATTTGGGCGTTTCTACCCATCAGGACAGATCATCCCAAGTGATAAACTGGATTCTTCCGCTAGCGGCATTAACCAAGTGGAGGTCATGTGTCCAAAATTCATCGCAGCCGAATTGCAAGGCTGCTGCAAGATGCAAGGCATCCGGAGTTTTGATCCTATGATGGACACGCAATGAAGTGGCTAGGTCGAATAGGGGACGATTGAATGGCACGAACTGGCAACGGTTGAAAAAGGCATCGTAACGTTCGAGATAGTCTTGGCGTTGCTCCCGTAACGCCTTGATACGGGATTCCAAGCGTAGCAATTCACTGCCCACCATCCATTTGCCCCGAATACCCGCCTTCAACCGATTCTGGCGGCTCGCTTCGCCCTCCACCAAGTCGATGAGCATACAAGCATCTAAGTAAATCCGGGTCACGCTTCGACACCCCAGCTGTCCCGTTCTTCTTGGACTTGATGTAATATGTCAGCGTGACTGCGCCCCGATGGGTTAAGTGGCAGAGTATCCAAAAAATCATCCATATTGCCTTTACTAGCTGGTTGCTTGTCCACTTCATACTGGACGATGACCCACGCCAATCCCAACTTGGCCTCTTGTGGCAATTTCAAATGTATCTCGCGACGATTATCGATGATGGTTTCAAGTTCTATAGTTTGCATGATAAAGACTCTAAAAAATCAGGTTGCAAGACTATGTTTGTTAGGGAAAAAAGCTTGGCGTTGTTGATAATAGCCGATGGCGAAGCGCCCTTGATTCTCTAGGCTTAGAACCGGGGGGAAGCCAATTTGACCATTAATGCCATCGTCCATGATTCTGCCAAGCAATTTGTCTCGTTCCACAAATAGCCCCGGCTTTTCCTTTCTCAAACTTGTTTGGTGGTGCTGGGAAAGCCTCAGCAAGGTGGGAAACACCGCCAAAGGAGTGCTGGAAGCCGCGCCATAATAACGATCCCGAATCGTCGCGTTGATCTTCTTCAGTCCGCCCCCGGCATCCTGTTGGATGATCTCAAGAGTAGCAAACAATCGCCCAAGGCGATAGCCAATATTGGTGTTACTTTCATCAAGTGCCATGGTCAACTCCTGTTTGTTGGGTAAATTTGAGAAGCGTATTTGCCGGTTGAGGAAAGCCTTGATTAACCCGGCCCGCTCATAAGTCACATTGACAAGGGGCTTGCCGGTTTTGTCTTTCCTGGCTTGTTCCGCCCTTATCCTACGGAGTGCCGCCTGTAATAAAGTCTGCGGATAGGGAGTCCCTGCGAGGATGCTTTTCATCAAGTCGCCCGCCAGATTGGGTGCTATTCTGTCCGGGTCGCCAAACGGGTGTTTACTGGTAGCCGGGGCGGTTGAATTGAGTAGCCGCCTTAATGGCAAATAGGGCTTTTCATACGATTCGTGAACTATCGCCAAATCATTAAAATGTTGCCTGATATTAGCCGCCAATTCTCCGACAGTGGCGACATGCCAAAAGCGCACACTGATGCGGGCAGCGTTGGGTGCCAAGCCCAGCACATAGAAGCGGGTGCCGTCGTCGTCGAAGGCCGTCGAACCCGTATAAGGCGACTGATATAGGCTTTCTACGGCAAGCGTGTTGCGGTCTGGATCATCCTTGGTGGAGGGCATCAAACTGTCAACAGCCGCTTCCAGCTTGCCTGAATCATCGGAGAAGAAATCAGCAAACGCATCTTCCAGTGCATTATTGCCCTTCTCCGCCCAAAACACCGTGGAGGCATCGCCGACTTGCAGGCGTTGCTTGGAATTCTTGGCAAGCAAATGATTCAGCGCGGTGGTGTAGGCGAAGGCGGCGCGTTTGCCTACCGGGGCGTTAAAATTTTGTTCTTTTCCATACGAATCGAACCCCATGTTCTTTTGAAAAGAAACCAGCTTAGCATTGCTTTTTGTGCCAAAAATGGGAGTCCTTGGATGTAAGCGGGCAATGTCCGATAGCTCTCCTGAAACCAAGCAAACCGTTTGAGTCGTCATGGCCTCGCTGCCATCTTCCTCTATCTCCTCAACCCCAGATATTCTTGATTGATATTCTTGAACACTCTGGTTTTGACATACTAACCCATGTAACCGATTTTTGATTTTGAAAGACAAGTTGCAACCGGGAATTTTCAGACAGTCCGCCCAATTCTTATGATTAAAAACAGCATCAAACTGATTTCCCAGAAGGAAACTGAGAACTGCCGCTATATCCGCATCCTGATAGTACGCTTGGCAAAGCTTGCTAACTTCCGCAACAAATGATTGATGCTGCTTTTTAGCCATTTCAACATCTTTAAAATTAGATGATTTAGGATGGCCCAGCACATATCCATAATGATCCCAAAGCAAATTCGTTGTTTGCCAAGCATTGCTTCCTGACCGTCCATTTTCTTTTGGCACTAAGTAATTTTTAGCCGTCAATTTTTTACCCGTTTGCTCACGGGTATCTTCCAAATCAAAAAACTTCCCTTCATCTGTTATCACAATCAGAAAAGGAATTTCTTTTCTTTCAAAACCTAATTGTGGCAAATCCTTTCCCTTACGCTGGTAATACTCATAAAGCGCTTGCAGAATCATTGCTCCACTCCGTATGAAAATCAGTCTCGCGGTGGATTGCTGAGGTAGCCTGCATGAAACGTAAGCGTTCACCACCCCCTGGGAGCGCAGGCGTCTCGCCTGCTGAAATGGCAGCCAAGATGGCCGCGCTCCCAGCAATAGGCAGGGGGGAGTGAACGCTTACCATGAAGCAAAGCGAAATGCGGGAACTCGCAACGCCATCACCCGGATTACGCTGCGCTCCATCCAGGCTACTTTTTGCGGTGCCTGCCAATCGCGCCACACGGTTTATAGCCATCATGAGCGGATACCCACGGTATCCCATGCAGGCACGTCAATAACGCCTTGCCGCAGTTCGGCGCGGAAAAATCTAGGCTGCATATCATTGGCAAAGTCGATGTCATGCAGCATCCAACCCAAGTCGCGTGTTTCGGCGATGGCGGGTTGTTGTAGGGCTTCCGCTTCAAGCTGAGTCACTAACTCGAAATGCGCGGCGAATTCGCGGCAACCGAAATAGGGCTGGTTGAAGCATTGCCCGATGGCGGCGCGGCGCTCGAACATGGCGCGGAATTTCTCCGGCGAGTCGCCCGACCCCGTTTGCCCGGTCATTTCAAAACGGGCATGGAGCCGGTAAGCCACATCGCGCAGGAACAACCCTGCGCGTTGTTGGCGCTCTTTTTCTATAAATAAGCCCAATTCGCCCCGGCCTGATTGCATCTCGGTTTGCGCGGTTCGCAACGAGGCCACTGCGCCAACTTCATTGCGGCGGACGGAAATCCAGCGGATGGGTTTCAATACTTCGATTTTCGTGACTTGCCAGCGGATAACAGGCTTCCACAGGATCGCCTCGAAAATGGCGCGGGCAGCGGATGGGGTTGGCACATCGTAACTCACCCGCTCGACTTTCATTTCCGGTCGGGTGAAGCAGGCATAGTCGCCGAAAACTTTGAGGCAAAACGAACGCATAGGTTTTCTCCTTGACGTTAAACGGCTTCTACGTCGCAATCTTTCATCGCGTTCCACTCAATTTCCGGCGTATCCACGATGTCCCCCAAAATTTCAAAGGTTCCTTTCATATAACCGAATAGGCTTTTCGGCGGTTCATCGGGTGGCATGAGTTTAGCTATAGGTTTGCCGCGCTTGGTTATGATGATAGGTTCGCGTGTCCGTGCGATTTCATCCATGATTTTCAAACACCGTGCTTTGAATTCAGTGGCTGTGATCTGCATAGAATACCCCTCTGTTAGATGACCATCAATTATAGTCATTTTATTAGATCAAAAAATCAAATCCAGCGGGTTCGTACCTTCCCCACCGATAAAACCGAAGCGTCGCTTGTCATAAAGGCCATCAACATTTTGCGCATAAATGCCGGGATAGATTTCAGCCACTTCATCGGTCGCCAGCAATTTTTGGAACAGGGATTTAGGGATACTGACGGTATAGCGTTGTAACTTGCGCATTAGCCAGCGCTCCGGCCCTTGCCTTTTTAGCATGACCAGCCATTTTTCTGACTCGCCATAGCGGACAATCACCGATTGCTGGGCTAGATCGTCGATGAGCTTGAATTTTTCGGCAGCCGTGCGGAATTGGATACGGCAAGTGCTTTGGTCTCTGGTCAACAGATCAAGAATGCCTTGCTTATCGAGCGAGTTGACCTTGCTGTAGTAGAGGGTGAAGTAGCGTTCGAATAGATCCGGTGTCAGCACTGCCATTGTTCCATCGTCCAGCAATTCCTTGGCGGTGGCCTCACCTTTGCGCAACAATCCGACGGGAGAGCATTTGGGTGGATTGAAAATAAAGACTTGGCCTAGCCCGGTCGGCAATTTCCCTTCCCGATTGCAGCGTCCGGCGGCTTGGGCGATGGAGTCCAACCCGGCAAAGGCACGAAACACCACGGGGAAATCCACATCAACCCCGGCCTCAATCAATTGGGTGCTGACCACGCATAATTCGCTGTCTTCTTTTAGCCGCAATTTAATGTCATGAATCAAGCTTGAACGGTGTTCGCCGCATAGGTTAGCAGACAAATGCACGGCTTGCGGCAGCAACTTGGCAAGCTCGCGGGCATCGCCACGGCGGTTGACGATGACGAGAACCTGCCTGTGCTGGCTGATTTTTTCTGCCACCGCAGGCCAGTCTTCGGGGGCTTTGAAATCATTGGGTAGGATGACTTCCACCCGATGCAAATTGCAGTAAAGTGCCGCAGGTTCGTCAATGATTTCCCGAACTTTGTCCAGTCCGTCGAACTTCCAGCCAAAACCCTGCCTAGGCTTGAACGCAGGCTGGGTAGCGGTGGACAGCACGAAACTGACGCCGTAATGGGTGGACAAGTCGCGGATGACCGACAAAATAGGTTCAAGAAACTCCGTCGGCAGCAATTGCGCTTCGTCCAGCACGACGACGCTGTTGACTAGATTGTGCAACTTGCGGCATTGAGAGGTTCGGGCGGCGAATAGGGATTCAAACAATTGGACGTTGGTGGTGACAATCAACGGCGCATCCCAGTTTTCAGTGGCTAGGCGAGATTTGGCAGTTTCTTGGTCGGGGTCTAGGTTGCTGTGATGTTCGATGACCGACTCGCCAAAGATGCCCCGGAATATTTCGGCTGTTTGCTCAATGATGCTGGTGTAGGGAATGGCGTAAATGATCCTGCGCTTGTTGTGTTGTTTGGCATGTTCCAGCGCGAACGCCAAGGAAGACAGGGTTTTGCCGCCACCCGTGGGGACGGTCAGGGAAAACAGCCCCGGCTGTTCTTGTGCCTTTGCCCGGCATTGCGCCAATACTTCGCTTCGAATACGGTTGACTGGTGTGTCCTCGGCTAGTGCGGTTTTCTCGGCCATGTGGGCATCAAAGCGTTCCAGCATGACAGACACTCCAGTCTCTTCCATTCCGCGCTGTTTGGTCTTGGCTGGTTCCATGAAGGCTTCGGTGTCGAGAAAATCCGCATCGACTAGACAAGAAAACAGTAACCGTATCCAACAATGCAATGCACCACCGGGTGGCCTGGATTTGGGGCGGGTGGCATAGAGAATCGCTCCGGGCGGATTATGCGATAGAACTTCTCGCAACCAGTCTTTGGCTTGCGCTTGATCCAAACGCTGGAATAGCGAGGAGTGGGGACCGTTCCAATCCGGCAAACCGGCATGATGCCCGGCAATCAGATAGGCGAGTATTCTTCCCTGCGGGCCTAGCTGTTCACAGGCATGGCTCGCACCAGTGGTAGAGTGGTCTACCCTGCCCTTGCCGCCTTCGATATGGGCTTCCGTGTCGTAGCCGGATTTTTTGCGTATATAGCCTTGAAACGCCGGTCGGTATTTGCCTAGATCGTGCCATAGCCCTACCAAAAATGCCCAATCCTCCGCGCCGAAACTTTGCGCGAAGCCGCCGGCCATTGCAGCCACATCTTGCAAATGGTCAACCAGGGGATGGATGTGCCACTCTCCTTGCTCGTCTAAGCGAACATGGGCAATTGAAACAGAAGAGTTTATTTCTGATTTTTCTAATTCTGTGGTCATTGAGTTTTTCCATGTTTAGCCATGTGACTCCAACCCAATCTTGGCAGCATAAGTTTTTGCAAGTTTAGATACTCCTAACAAATGCTCTTCAAGGGTTTGGGGCAGGCCATCCGAATCACGGCGATGGGCGATGAAACCTGGCTGTTCTTTGTCCGTGCTTGATACTTCAGCCACTCAAGTCTCCCGTATTTGCTCGTTCCCAAGCTCCCGCTTGAGGATGAGGTTTTTGAATCTCCGGCTTTTCGAAGAACGGCCAAGCAGGAGCTTGCAAGATAAGGGTTCCCAAGCCAGAGCTTGGGAACCAGCCAATTGTGCGTCATACCGGCAGGGTCAGCAATTCTTATTGTAACGGATCACTCCCCCCCTGAGAACGCGGCCATCTTGGCCGCCATTTAAGTGGGCGAGACGCCCGCGCTCCCAGGAAAAGGCAGGGGGAACTGAACGGTTACATTTACGGAACATCAATACAATGTAAACTCTTGGGGTTGACAACCTTCGTTTTCGGGTTATATTCAAACCTCAAAATCCTATCCCAACCCTCTTCAGGCTTGTCTTCTCCAAATGTCCATGTACATTGCTGAATGCCGTCGCCCTCACAAATCAACTGATGTATCGCATTATGCTTCTGTTCAAATGACAAAACCAAGTAGTCGGCAATGAAGTCGCCAACCGATACGTCGTTGTTAATAGTAGAGCCATCGCTCGCAGTGAACGTTCCGTTTACCTCACAATTTAGCGATTCCCGCGGGATTTCTGTTACAGATAATTGGGTAAGTGCCTTCAATACTTCACGACTGTTGTCATTGATGACAGGCTCGGAATCCATTGACCGATAGCTGACGATAAAGCCTAGCACAACACCTAAACCGAATATGCACATTATGCGGACGAGACGAAAGACTGTTTTCATGATATGTAACCTAAACTGTGTTTGCGCCTAATGAAATAGAACCGGAATGTCAGGTATGAAAATCACTCCACCCCCCTGGCATTCCAGTATTTCCCATGGGTTTGACGGTATGACTCGGGCGGGAATACCCCCGGTTCCACGATGATTGAACCAGAATTCGCCGAGTCCATTACTTTTGCATGGATTTCTTGGTAGCGTTTCAATACTTCGGGGCTGGGGAAATGGTAACGGTTGAGATAGCCGACAGGTATGAATACATAGGCGGGTTTCACGACGTCAAGGAAGTCTTGGCTGGATGAGGTCTTGCTGCCGTGATGGGGGGCGATTAGGATGTCGGTTTTGAGTGCTTCGCCATCCTGTTCGACCAGCAAGCGTTCCGCGCTTCGTTCTATGTCGCCCGTCAGCAGTGCCGAACCCTGCGGCGAACTGACTCTCAACACACAGGAATTGTTGTTTCCGTTGCCCAAGGTTCCAAACGGCGACAATATGTCGAACCGCACCCCGTCCCATTCCCAGCTTTGCCCACTGTGGCAAGGCTCGGTCGGCCTGGTTAGCATTTCCGGCACACTGCTGAGAATTTGCCCTACTGCGAAGTCCCGTAGGATTGAACCCGCGCCGCCAATATGGTCATTGTCGCCGTGACTGACCACTAGCATGTCAATGGCATTCAAGCCTTGTTGGCGCAGGAACGGTTCGACTACCGCTTCTCCGGCATCGAAGTTTTGGCCAAATTTTGCACCAGTGTCAAACACTAGCGTATGCCTGTGGGTTTGCAACACTAGCGAGAGTGCCTGCCCGACATCCAGCAGGGTCAGGCGGAAATGCCCTTCGTCCGGCGGTTGCGGGAATACTGTCAAGGCGGGGACGAGCAACACCAGCCCTAACCAGCGGGCGGGTATGCCCTTGGGTGCCAGCAACAGGACCGCACCGGTCAGCGCAAATGGCAGGGTCCACAATGGCGGGGCGGGATGTTGCCATTGCGCCCAAGGCAAATCGGACAACTTTTGCAAACACCACCAAATCCATTCGAGCAGGGTTGCCGACCAGCGCAACACAAATTCGCCGATTGGGGGGACAAGACCAAGCAAAAACGCACCGGCCAGACACACCGGGGTCATCACAAAGCCGATGGTCGGCACCGCCAACAAATTGGCCAACGGGGAAACCAGCGAGACCTGTTGAAAGAAAATAAGCAACAGCGGGGCAAGCCCCAGCGAGGTGGCCCAGTTGATTTTGCACAAATCCGTCCACCAACCGGCGGGGCGCAAGCGACCGGCAATGACTAACATTATCAATGCAACCGCGCCATAGGATAGCCAAAACCCTGCTGCCAACACCGCCGTAGGGTCGTACAAACCCACTGCCAGTAAGGCC
>QJPH01000464.1 GCA_003242955.1 Candidatus Methylumidiphilus alinenensis | reverse complement strand
GCCAGGCAACTTCCGGGGGACTGGCAGCACCGCTATGGCTACCGCCCGCTGCTGCTGGAAACCTTTGTCGAAAAAGACCGTTTCACGGGCACCTGTTACCGGGCGGCCAACTGGCTCCATGTAGGACAGACCCAGGGGCGGGGCAAGCTCGGCCCATCCGGCAAGCAGAGCGTCCCCATCAAGGACGTATGGCTGTATCCCTTGGAAAAAGGCTTCAAAAATGGGCTGATCCGGTAATTTTCGGATACGGGTTGGCCGAATATTTACATTGCCCAATCCATTGCTGGGCAATTTCCCGCCACCTCAATACCAGCGTCACACAGCCACAAAGTGGCGATTGCCCAGTTTGAAACTGGGCAATCCTCTCTCCGTGCTGAACAGCCTCGCCCGTTCCGGCTCAGTTGGACGCATTATGTCTTTCTGATGGGCATCGAAAATGTCGCCGAGCGCAGTTTTTATGAAGTCGAGGCCGTCGATCAAGGATGGAACCTAAACGAACTCAAACGCCAATTCGACAGCAGTCTCTACGAGCGTTTGGCCCTAAGCCGTGATAAGGCAGGCATACGCCAACTGGCACAAGAGGGGCAGATCGTCAGCCAGCCGAAAGACGTGCTCAAAGAACCGCTAGTATTGGAATTCTTGGGGCTAAACGAACAAGCCCGCTTTTCCGAATCCGATTTGGAAACCGCCATCATCAACCAAATCGAGCATTTTCTGCTGGAATTGGGCAAAGGTTTCCTGTTCGAGGCCCGACAAAAACGCTTCACCTTCGATGACGACCATTTCTTCGTTGACCTCGTTTTCTATAACCGCCTGCTGCGCTGCTATGTGTTAATCGACCTCAAACTAGGCAAGCTTACCCATCAGGATTTGGGCCAGATGCAAATGTACGTCAACTACTTTGACCGCTATGTGAAAACCGAGGCGGAGAACGCCACCATCGGCATCGTCCTGTGCAAGAAAAAACATGAAGCCTTGGTGGAAATCACCCTCCCGAAGGATGCCAATATCCATGCGCGGGAATATCAGCTTTATCTGCCGAGTAAGGAAGAGTTGAGGCGGAAGCTACAGGAATGGGCGGGGGAGGAATAAGATGAGTATCAAAACAGCAGGACTTACACAAAATTCCGTTCGCCCTGAGCTGCGAGCCTGTCGAGCAGTCGAAGGGCAAGTTCCCGACCCACAAAAAACGCTCAATATTTTCAGAGAAAAATAATGGCTTTCTGGGTTTATATACTCCAATGCGCGGACGGCAGTTACTACACCGGTCACACAGACAACCTCGAAATGCGTATCCAACAACATCATGCTGGCGCAATAGCCAGTTGCTATACCTTTAACAGCAGCCCTTTAAAACTGGTTTTTTCGCAGGACTTTACAACTCGTGAAGAAGCCTTGGCATCCGAACAGAAAATTAAAGGCTGGAGCCGGAAAAAGAAGGAAGCCATGATGCATGGCGATTGGGAAGAGGTGTCGCGACTAGCAAAATCTCACCAAACCATTCGCCCTGAGCTTGTCGAAGGGCGAACTGAACTCGTCGAGATTGGTGATCCATCCATTCATCCTTCGACCGTTCGCTATGCTCACGGCTCAGGACGAACGGATGGGGAGGCATTGTCATGAAGCTAGGTTGGCAGACAAAGACGCTAGGGAAGGTTTGTGTGATCGAAAAGAGTCAAGGTTTATACAAAAACCTTCCCTATGTCCAAGCCTCTCCGAAAGTGCGTTGATAATTTAGGCATTACCGTTATGATCGTCCTGATACCATTGAACATCAGGACGATCCATGTCAAAAACAAAATCATGTGCAGAGTCGGATGGTGACAGGCCACCCCTGCGACCAAAGCCGCCGCGCATCCCGCCCGCTGTCTCGGGCATCCAATACAATTTTTGCAAAAACCCGGCATGCGTGAATTACGGTATTGAGCCTAAGCTTAAGACGAAAATGTCGGATCATGACTTTTACACGCTATCTGGCGGTGGGAAGGGCTTTCCGCTGTTGAAATGCAAATCGTGCGGCGAGATGCCGCCCCTTAAGAGCAACGCCGGTCTCGCCGAGGAACTTGCCCGAATTGCCTGTTACCTCGAACCAACGCCAGTGCCCTCTTGCCCCAACTCGCTTTGCGGGAATCATGGGGCGCCGCTTGGAACCAAACATGCTTACCAGTCCTACGGGAAGAACCGGGGCGGGTCCAAACGCTACCGATGCAGGGAATGCCTTGCGACATTTTCGATTCCGACCCCTGCGCGCTATCAGCACGACACCCACCACAACCAAGCGGTCTTCAAGATGCTCGTGAACAAAGTCCCGTTCGCCCGCATCGTCTCCATGCTGGGCATCTCTTGGGAAGTGTTTTACCACCGTTTGGACTTCATCCATCGGCAATGCCTGGCGTTCGCGGCGGATCGCGAGCGCAAGCTGAAAGGCTTGCCGATCCGCCGCCTCTACTTGGCGACCGACAGGCAGGATTACGTCGTCAACTGGGCCGGGCGCAGGGACAAGTGGAACATCGTGCTCTCCGCCGTCGCCAGCGCCGACAATTCCAGCGGCTATGTGTTTGGTGCCCAAAGCAATTTTGACCCATCCTCGGATCGGGATGCCGTGGAGGCCGATGCCGGTAGAATCGGCGACCACCTGTCTCCGTCGCCGCTGCGGAAGTACGCACGGTTTTGGCTTGAACGCGATTACCTGGCTTCGGCAAATAAAATGTCGGGCAAGGAGGGCCGCATCGGGACCACCCTCGACAGTGCCATTTCCGCCACCTATGCCACAGCCGGGGAAAGGCTGGACGTCGAGGTCTTCGACGAAAAAACCGCAAATCAAAAACTGCCGGACTATGGGCTCCAAGTCCATGCCGAGTACACCCTGGTCGCGCATTTCTACTTCTTGAGGAAGATGCTCGGCAATGTCGAGGGGTGGCGGTTCTTCCTCGACCAGGAATCGGGTATTCGGTCGGCGTGCCTGAGCGCTTTCCAGCCCGAGATCGCCGCACGTACCGCAGAGGCGTTTTACGTCCGCATTACCAAAGACCTGACCGTGGACCGGAAGCGCGAACTGACGGCACGGTCGAGAGAGGTTTTTAAGGGCATCAAGCTGCAAAACCCGTCACTCTCCGATGCCGGTGTGCGGTTGCTGATGCTGAAGGGCGAGATCGCCAACATCCGGCAGTTCGGGCAATGGAAGGATCGGTGGGTGCGCCACCCTCTGCCGACGATGAGCGAACCCGAGAAGGCGGTCTGTTGGCTCACGGAACACGACCAGTTCGATGAAAACCATGTTGCATGGCTTTACAACAAGGCGAGCCTGCACGCGGTCGATGCGTTCTTCCAGAAAGTGCGACGCCGGGTATCCTTGCTTGAACGCCCCCTCCATTCATCAGCCAATGCGGGCAGGGTCTGGAACGGCTACGCGCCATACAACCCCGCGACCGTGCAGAAACTGCTCGACATCTTCCGCGTCGTCCATAACTTCATCGACAAGCGGCAGACCAAGCAAGGCGGCATTAAAATGGTAACCACGCCCGCCACCAGACTCGGGTTGGCGCAAGTGCCATTGACGTACAGCGACGTGATTTATTTTTCGGCCCTGTGAAATGGCATCGGGCAGCAAAAAAAACCATCACCCCAATCTTCTGGCACATTGCTCAGACTGGCTTAATTGAGAGAGGGGACACCAGCCAAACGCTCGTTTTAGAACCCGATTTATCAACGCACTTTCGGAGAGGCTTGCCCTATGTCGGGCTTGAGAATATCGAGTCACAAACTGGGCAGTTTATCGGCTCAACTGATCCGCTTGAAGTAAAAAGCACTACCTTCAAGTTCACGCCAGAGCACCTTCTTTATGGACGGCTGCGCCCGTATCTCAACAAGGCTATGCTTCCAGACTTCGCTGGTCACTGCTCCACGGAAATATTTCCAGTCAAACCGTATTCCTGTTTGTTGCGAGAGTTTTTGCAATATTGGTTTTTAAGGGAAGAAACAGTCAAGCAGATTGACGCAACTTCGACAGGTGCGCGAATGCCGAGAGCGAACATGAATGCAGTTCTCGATTTTGAGTTTCTGCTTCCACCGCTACCCGAACAACAGCGCATCGTCGCCATCCTCGACGAAGCGTTTGATGGTATTGCCACTGCCAAGGCCAACGCCGAAAAGAACCTCCAAAACGCCCGTGCCTTGTTTGAAAGCCATCTGCAATCCGTCTTCGCCCAGCGCGGAGATGGGTGGGTGGAGAAACGCCTTGTTGAAGTTTCAAAGGAATTTGGGCGCGGGAAGTCCAAGCACCGCCCACGTAACGAACCAAGCCTTTACAATGGCCCATACCCATTTATTCAGACTGGCGACATCAGTAACGCCGACCACTGGCTGACAGATTACACCCAGACCTACAGTGAACGTGGGCTATCGCAAAGCCGATTGTGGCAGAAGGGGACTATCTGCATTGCGATTGTGGGAGCGACCGTTGGCGAAACTGCAATCCTCGACTTCAAAAGCTGTTTTCCTGACAGCGTGATTGGGATTGTAGTCAACGATGAGTTCGCTGATAACGAGTATGTTGAGTTTCTGCTCCAGTCATTCAAATCGCTCCTTAAAGAGAAAGGCAAAAGCACCGCTCGGGACAACATCAACCTCGGAACATTCGAGAACCAAAAGTTTCCTTTCCCTGTTCTGAAACGACAGAGGGAGATTGTTGCCACATTCAATGTGCTCCACGAAGAAACCCAACGCCTTGAATCCATCTACCAACAAAAACTCACCGCCTTGGAAGAACTAAAAAAATCCCTGCTACATCAAGCCTTCAGCGGTCAGCTTTGACGGCAAACCGGGTTGCTGTACATTCGGTTTGAACAAATCGAACGATTTGGCTAAACTGCGCTAATCAATTGAAATAAAAACAGAGGCAGCCCATGCAAACCTTTACCGCGAATGAAGCCAAGACCCGTTTTGGCGAATTTCTTGACCTCGCACAACGCGAACCGGTGCAGGTGACCTGCCATGACCGGGTGGTAGGCGTGATGGTCAGCGCAGAGGACTACGAGGCGATGCGGGCGTTTTATGCGGATCGCTTGCGCCACACCTTGCGGGAATGTGCTGAGGGTGCCGCCGCTGCCGGTTTGACCGAGGAAAAACTGGCCGAACTGCTGGCCGATGAAAGTTGAACCCGGTGTGTTGGCCGATTACGCCTTGGTGGTTGTCGATACCAATGTGCTGTTGAGCGCGGCACTTTCCCCTCGTGGCACCCCGGCTAAATTGGTGAACTGGTTGCTGGCGGAAAGTTGCCTGGTATTCTCGCAGGCGACCTTTGACGAATGGGAGTCGCGCATCTGGAAACCCAAGTTTGATCGTTATCTGCCTGTCGAACGCCGGAATCGATTGCTGCGCGAGTTCAACGCCGCCGCTCGATGGGTTGACGTGCCGTCCTCCATTGCCGGACAGGCTTTTTCACGCGATGCAACCGACGATGCCTTTGTTCACGTAGCCATGGCTGCGAAGGTCAACAGGCTGATTAGCGGCGACGATGATTTGCTTTGCCTGCATCCTCTCGGTGACCTGCACATCCTCACACCGCGTGCCGCATTGGATGAGATTAGCCAAATTAACCGGGGTGCTTGATGAACGAAGCGGAATACATCTACCAACGCAAATTTACGCCTATATAATGGCAGCATGGAACGTATACACTCGATAAACCCACAGCGCATTGCATGGTGTTGTGCCGACCAAGGCATAACGCCGAGCGAACTTGCGTTTGAATTGGACATCGCAGCCGCCAGCATTGAACGGGTCATGGCGGGTGAAGACGGTATTACGTTCAACCAATTGCGCAAGATTGCCGAATATTTTAGCCGGGGGGTGTTGTTCTTTCTGGAAACCGGGCCTGTCGATGAAGCACAAGTCCATACGCCACAGTTCCGCACTCTTGCCAACCAAAAGCCGGAAATGTCTATCAAGCTTAAAGCATTTATTGAACGAGTGGAAAAACAGCGGGCTGTGTACCTCAGTCTATGCGAAGACCTAGACGATAATGACCGGCCCTGTTTCAAACCGCCAGACTTACCCTTGCAAGACCCGCGTGAAGCGGGCCGCATCGCCCGTCAATGGCTTGGTCTGAATGATGAAAACAGCTTTGACGATTATCGCGCTGCGGTTGAAGCACAGGGCGTGTTGGTATTTCGCAGCAATGGCTATAACGGGCAATGGCAAATTGCCAAAGAGAACCCGGTTCTCGGTTTCACCCTGTACGACCCAACCTGTCCAGTGATTGTCATCAAGAAACAGGACTGGGAGTCTCGACAATCGTTCACCCTTTTTCATGAATTGGGCCATCTGCTATTGCATAAGGCCAGTTCGATTGATGACGAACAAGACTTTCAGTCCCATGAAGGCCGAGAGCGTGAGGCTAACGCTTTTGCCGGACATCTGCTGGTGCCGGACGAGTTTCTAGCAAGAATCTACGATGCAGACCTGCCCGATGATGTATCGCAGTACGATGAATGGCTAAAGGGACAGCGTAAGGCATGGGGTGTGATTGGCGAAATGATCTTGCGCAGGCTTCTGGACGCTGGCCGTCTGCCACAAGGCCAGTATAAAGCCTATCGAGAATGGTGGGGACAATCTGTCGCCACCTCAAAAGATGATCGCGGAAGCCGGAAGTACCGTCACCGGGAACCTAAGCACGTTTTTGGCAATACGTTTGTGCGAACGGTGCTGGATGCGCTAAATGCTCGTCACATTACACTCGCCAAGGCAAGCGACTATCTCGACAATCTGAAAATAAGCGACCTGCATCAGTTGGAAAGCCACTATGCAGGTCTTTGATGTGTCATCCATGAACGAAGCCGAAACGCGCGCCGAACATATCGACCCTGCTTTGAAAGCCGCTGGTTGGGGCGTGGTGGAGGGTAGCCGCATCCGCCGCGAGTACCCGATCACCTTGGGGCGCATTGATGGCAACGGCAAACGTGGCAAGGCACTTACCGCCGATTATGTGTTGGAATACCGAAACATCAAGCTGGCGGTGGAGGAAGTCAAGGCGTGGGACAAGCCGCTGACAGAAGGCGTTGGCCAGGCCAAAAACTACGCGACCAAAATGGTCGTGCGTTTCGCCTATTCCAGTAATGGTCAAGGCATCTATTGCATCGACATGGAAACCGGCAAGGAAGGCGAGATTCTCCGCTACCCAACGCCGGACGAACTCTGGGACATGACTTTTGCCGAAGCGAACGTCTGGCGCGACCGCTTCGCCGCCGTGCCGTTCGAGGACCGGGGCGGTTATTTCCAACCGCGCTATTACCAAGACATTGCCATCGAACGAGTGTTGGCAGCGATTGCCAATCATCAAAAACGCATCCTACTGACCTTGGCAACCGGCACGGGCAAAACCTTCATCGCCTTCCAGATTGCTTGGAAATTATTCCATAGCCGTTGGAACCTGAACGACTGGAAAGCCGGGGGCGAACCCAAGCGTCGACCGCGCATCCTGTTCCTGGCCGACCGCAACATCTTAGCCAACCAAGCCTTCAACGCTTTCTCGGCTTTCCCTGATGATGCGCTGGTCAGGATCGAGCCTGATGACATTCGCAAAAAGGGGAAAGTGCCGAAGAACGGGAGCCTGTTCTTCACCATTTTTCAGACCTTCATGAGCGGCCATCCAAAAGACGGTCGGCCCTCCCCTTACTTTGGCGAATACCCACCGGATTTCTTCGATTTCATCGTCATTGATGAGCGTCACCGGGGCGGGGCCAATGACGAGAGCAACTGGCGCGGCATTCTTGAATACTTCGCCCCCGCCGTTCAGCTCGGCTTGACCGCCACGCCTAAGCGCACAGACAACGTGGACACCTATGTTTATTTTGGCGAGCCGGTGTTCATTTATTCGCTGAGAGAAGGCATCAACGATGGCTTCCTAACTCCGTTTCGAGTCAAGCAAATATCAACCACACTGGATGACTATGTTTACACGCCTGACGACACCGTGGTTGAGGGCGAGATTGAAGCGGGCAAGCGGTATGAAGAAAAGGATTTCAATAAAATTATCGAGATCATGGAACGGGAAAGGAAGCGGGTTGAGATATTCCTGTCGCAAATCAACCAGAAGGAAAAGACGCTAGTGTTCTGCGCCAACCAAGCCCATGCGCTGGCAGTGCGTGACCTTATCAACCAAATGAAAGCCAGTAAAGACCCGGACTATTGCCAGCGGGTAACGGCTGACGACGGCAAAATAGGTGAGGAACATTTGCGGAGTTTTCAAGACAACGAGAAGACAATCCCCACCATTCTGACCACTTCACAGAAACTTTCGACCGGCGTGGATGCCCGCAACATTCGCAACATCGTCCTGATGAGGCCCATCAACTCGATGATTGAGTTCAAGCAAATCATCGGGCGAGGCACACGGCTTTATGATGGCAAGGACTATTTCACTATCTATGATTTCGTCAACGCCCACCATCATTTCAATGACCCGGAGTGGGATGGAGAGCCGGTTGAGCCTGAAATCTGCGAGACGTGTCTTCGTCATCCTTGCATCTGTATCCGTGAACCTAAGCCACCCTGCCCTCTTTGCGGCATGCGCCCCTGCGAATGCCAGAAAGAGCCTTGCTCTAAATGCTTCCAACGCCCGTGCATCTGCAAGAAGAAAGCGAAAGTCAGACTGGCCGACGGCAAGGAGCGCAACATCCAGCACATGATGGCGACCAGCTTCTGGCATCCTGACGGCACACCCATGTCGGCGCAACAATTCATGGAAGCACTTTTCGGCAAGTTGCCAGAGTTCTTCAAGAACGAGGAGGAACTCCGAGCCTTGTGGATCGTGCCGGATACACGAAAGAAACTACTGGAAGGATTGGCTGAAAAAGGCTTCGGCAAGGATCAATTGGCCGAGATGCAGAAAATTATCGACGCGGAGAACAGCGACCTGTTTGACGTGCTGGCCCATGTCGCCTATGCATCAATGCCGCTCACCCGCGAAGAACGCGCTACGAAGGCCAAGGTCATTATCAGCACACACTTCAACAGCAAGCAGCAGGTGTTCCTAGGTTTCGTGCTGTCGCACTATGTCATCGTCGGCGTGGAAGAACTCGACCAGGACAAGCTGACCCCGCTGCTTAAGCTGAAGTATCACGATTCAATAGCCGATGCCGTCGCCGACCTCGGCAAGCCCGATGAAATCGGCAGGGTGTTCGCGGGGTTCCAGCGGTATCTCTATCAAGAAGCCGCATGATGGGTGAGTTTGCACAAACGGACAAAAACTCTCACGGGATTTTTGGCATCCCTGGTTAACTGTAGCTCGCGGAAAAACGCCTGTGGCTGGTAATGCCAGACAAGGGCAGTTGTCTTGTGTTGTTTTGTTTATAAATATTTTTTATCACTTATAAACTAATTAATGCGACCATTCAGCCGCGTTAAAAACCCGATGCAACCGGGCCTTCGGCTTGGACGCCCCCCTTGGGTGAGTTTGCACAAACGGACGTAAACTCTCACAGGATTTTGTAAAAATACAGACTCCATGCGGGTTTGCACTGAATTTGAACCGCCCGGTTTTAACCCGTTTTCCGTGGCGACTTTCCGTGGGGTCGTCAAGATTCGGCGGAATGCTTACGGTCAGGGGCATGAGTCTATGACTGATGCGCGTCTCCTGACCGTCGCACAAGGCAAAACAAGCCCCGTTGCCTAGCCTTGCCAATCCCCGGCGTTTTTCCTAGTGCTACGGCCAGGGATGCCGAAAGTTCTATGAGAGTTTACGTCCGTTTGTGCAAACCTACCCCCCCTTCGCGGTTTCAGCGAAAAAACCCGTATAGGATGTGGGAGAAGGGGCCATTCACAGGTTTACCCCTCTGGTTGCGGGAACGGGCGCAACTGCGTACCCTTGCTAGTGACGACAGCGAAATGGGCGGAGGGGGTTTCCGGCAATGCGCGCAAAACGGCCTTCAGCACTTCTTCAGGGATGACAGGGTGAATGCGAACGTAGAGGATTGCATCCGGCGGCGGACACCCTTGAAAAAAAACCAGGTCGCCGAAATCGGCGTCAAACGTAAGCAACCGCCGGTTCGTGCGACAAGCCAATTCCAGCACTGCGCTGTCAGAAATGCCGGGGCAGTCCAATGCCACCGATGATACATCGTAACCTGCCGCGACAAGCCGCTTGATCACTGACAGGGGGAAGTTTTCGTCGGCCAGCAAGTCCTTCGTCACGCCGCCGCCCGTCCTTCTTTTAGCGTAGCCTTCATAACGAAAGTCTCGTCTTTCAAGCAATCGCGGACAAAAGAGAAAACCGCATGCAAATCTTCCGGTTTGAGATGCGGATAGTTTTCCAATATCTGCGCCTCCGTCCAGCCGGAGGCCAATAGGTCAAGCAGGAATTCGACACCGATGCGCGTGCCTTGGATGCGCGGCTTGCCGAACAAAATCTCTGGGTCGGATACTATGCGGTCTTTCCATTTCATTGTGCAACCTCTTTTGTAAAATGTGTAAATAAATCCTGCACAGCGCATCAAACATCTATATATTTCATTTTCGCTATAACACCATCCTGTAGGGCGGCACGAATGACTTGCGCAGCAAAGGCAGCTTCTTGGTTCGGTGTCAATTCATTGTCGTCTTTGTAAAACTTGTCAATTATCGAATCAATTTTCTCTTTGAACAAAGAACCTGGTATTGGCAGAACGGCACCGGAAGTCATATAAAACTTGTCAAATGGAAATACATTTGCTGCAAACATCATATTCGGTTTTGCACTGTGGCCAAAACCTATGTCGGTTATAAATAATTCATTATCGCTGATAATATCGCCAACAATGACCCCCTTTCCAGAACAAACGGCAACAACCACAAAAATGGAGAAGAATGATTCCAGCATCGACTGGAGCATACTCAGTTCAAGGGAGCCATTTTCGGGGTGTGATAGTGCAAGATAACGGAACACAACATTTACATTATTGCGTCTGTAATGAAAAATGATGTAATCCATTACAATACCTTCGCCAATCAGCATGAGTGATTTTGGGTTTGGTCATCATCCGGCAAGGCTTGCTATGGCATGGCATCAGTGGGATTCAATGATGCCTGTGGGCCGGGCAATGGCAAAGGCGTAATCAGCAATTCTCATTTTAGCGATTATGCGTTGTGGAGCCATCCCACCCGGCTATCAAAACGGGGGAGAGGCGATCATGGGAAGATGGCAGGCGATTGCCGTTGACCCTGAATCGACATCGCGGGAATCGACGAAACCCCACGGATGCCCGGTCAAGGCTGTTTGAATTACCAGCTGATGTTACGCACGGACGTTGATAAAGGCATAAAATGTCGCTGTTGATCTGGCTTATTTGAAACGTGTCCCATGAAAAATCCTTTGTTAGAGTTGTACAGCGATTATCTGATCAGTTCGTTCGCGCTGATCACCGCAACTGGCCTGTCCCTGCTGTTGGACAACGAGTACAGCCATGATCAAATCACCCGTTTCCTGTCAGGTGACGAATACACCTCGCGCGACCTGTGGGCACTGGTCAAACCGACCGTCCGCGCCGTCGAAACGGACGACAGCTCGGTGCTCTTCGACGACACCATCCAGGAAAAGCCCCACAGCGATGAAAACGAAATCATCGCATGGCACTTCGACCATAGCAAAAACCGCTCGGTCAAGGGCGTAAACATCCTCAACTGCCTATATAACGCGGGCGATGTCAACCTGCCGTTGGCGTTTGAAATCGTCCACAAGGACTTGCAGTATTGCGAGATAGAAACCAAGAAGCTCAAGCGCAAAAGCTCCATCACCAAAAACGAGCACCTACGCGAGATGCTGCGGGTGTGCCAACAAAACCAACTGTGCTACCGTTACGTGCTGGCCGACACCTGGTTCTCGTCCAAAGAGAACATGATATTCATCAAAGTCGAACTGGGGAAGGAGTTCGTCATGCCCCTTAAAAGCAATCGCACCGTGGCTCTGAGCCTGGAAGACAAGCGTCAAGGCCGTTTCGTCCGCGTGGACGCGCTCCCGTTAGAGGAGAACACCGTTCTGCAGGTCTACATCAAGGGGCTTTCATTCCCTGTGGTGTTGGCCAAGCAAGTCTTTACAAACAAAGACGGAAGCATCGGTGTCCTCTATCTGGCGACGAGCGACCTCCTGCTCGACTACGGCCGCATCACGACAATCTACAAAAAAAGGTGGAACGTCGAGGTCTTTCATAAATCAATCAAATCCAACACCGGGCTGGCCCGCTCGCCGACCCATACCGTCAGGACGCAAAGCAACCACTTTTTCGCGTCCATCTATGCGTTTTTCAAGCTTGAACTACTCAAGGTCAAGCATCAACTCAACCATTTCGCGCTCAGGAGCAAACTTTACATCAAAGCCCTACAAGCCAGTTTTGCCGAGCTTCAACGGCTCACTGCGTAACATCAG
>QJPH01000135.1 GCA_003242955.1 Candidatus Methylumidiphilus alinenensis | reverse complement strand
GGCCGACGACGGCATCGTAGAGCCGGTAGAAATCCTGCGGCAGGCGCTTGCCTTGGTCGTACATCACACACAGCGCGGTCAGCAGCATCGGGTTGCGGCGCAATTCGGCAAGGTCTTCGCGTTCTTGCAAATGGACGAGCAATCCGCTGGCTTTTTCTGCCGCCTGGGCCGGGTCGGCGGCGGCGTACCAGCGGCGGACGAAGGTGTCTTGCAAAGGGCCGGGCAGTTCCGCCAATTCCGCCACCGGCAGATTGACCCGGCGGCGGTCGTCATTGCACAATCCATAGGGCCGACTGGTCAACAACACCCGGTTGCCGCGCTTCAGCCACTCGGGCAGCGCGTCGGCCAGCCCGGTCACTAGGTTGCGGCGGGGCAGATGCCCCGGGCTTAATGAGTCAGGCACTTCGTCCACGCCGTCGAGAATCAGCAAGGCGCGGCCCGTTTGGAGTTCATCGTGGAAAGCGGCCCAAGTCAGCCCACCCGGTTTGGTTTTTTCTAGCCATAGGTTTAAGCTGTCTTCCAATTCGGTGCGGGTCCAGTGGCCGTTGCCGCGCAAGCATTCCTCGTGACCGGCCCATTCGCGCAAGCGGCACAGCAGCGGAAACCGCCCGCGCAGCCCATCCGGCAATTTTTCCTCAAATTCCTCGGTTACACCCACAGGATGGGCGGGTATCGCACCGCTGGCCACCACCAAGGCCAACCAGCGGCAAAACGTGGTCTTGCCCGCGCCGGGTGCGCCGGGAAGATAAAGTGATTCCGACCCTAAGCGGTGCAACAGCAGTGCGTGGCGTTCCTCGCGCAGGGCTTCCGGCTTGCCCCGGTCGGCTGTTTCGGCTTTCGGGGCGGAGACGGCCGGCACGTAGACTTGGCCTAGGCGGACATTCTGGCTTTCCTTGAGGTCCAGCCCCAGCAGTTCGACGCTTTCGCAGCAGAGCCGCAACCAAGCCAGGTAATTTTCGCGCACTAAGGCATTGGTCAGGGCGGCTTTCGGTTTGCCCTTTTGTTCCAAATTCCGCAATGCAGATTGCACTTGGCTGGAAAGGTCTTCAGGAGTGGTAAAATAAGCAATTCCATGCTCAAGCTCCACCTTGGCACGGAATTTGGCAATGGCTGATTCAGGCATACGGCAGTCAGGATCAGCTAAATCAAAACTCCAAGGATGTTTCTTAGCCGACAGAAACACTAACGGCTTCTTGCCCAAACGGACGGCCTCCTCGTATTCCATCCGAGTGATGGACAGGTTGTCGGGGTTGTCATCGTCAGGTTGATAGCCATACCGCCAAGCCAAAATCAACACGTAATAGTCGCATTCGGCGACATCCGAGAGGCATTTGTCCTTCGGGCGTTCGTCAAAGGCCGGGTATTTCTCCATGCATTCGATATCGAACTGGGCGCGCTCCAGTGCCGTCTTCACCGCCTCGCGATGGTCGATGAGGTCAATGAATGTGGATGATAGGTAGACTTTCTTCTTGGTGTTCATATAGGGTTAGGCAGGGGATGACATGGCCGCCAGTATGGCAAGAACACGGCGGGTTGCCAAGCTGGGGCTTGGCGTTCCTTCTGGGAGCGCCAAGCCCCAGCTTGGCCTTTGGATGGGATGTTCTTTATTGGATATCACCTAAGGGCTGGCCCATCATCTAAATCAAACACTGTTGCATAACGGCCAAGTTACCGTCCATGGCCCTGGATTCCGGCATCCCGGCCGGAATGACGAATGCGGCTAGGTGTTGCAAATTGGCTGAACAATCTTGCTAAGCAGGACGACCCATGACTACAGTCAAGCATCTTTAAATTTACTTAACTCTGATATTTACTTTTAATATCAATCGTTTACAACGTTATTGCGGTTCCGCAATTTTTGCTTTTGAAGGCTGTAGGGCGGCAACCCTTTGCCGCCAGCTATTTAAAAACATAAACGAAGTAATCAATGGACGTTAAAAACGCTGTAATTGAACTAATTCTTGATATGTTCCCTAATAGATTGGTTGCATACGGATATAATTTCATCAGTGTCGGCTCCAGAGTTTGCAAGAATGTGAATCAGAAAGCCCTGTCTGCCGTTCCGTTGGATGGTCAGCAGCTTGTTACCGCTTGATGTATAGTACTCACCTAAGTAGTGAGTGCGATTACGGCGGCGTTGATTCGCTGCTTTCATGAGTTGCCGAAAGACTTGCTGACTGTCAAAAATAGTGCCGCTTTCATCCTTGGCTTTATTTTGATTCTGCGCAATTTCAGAAGCGATATCCATGAGATCGCCACGAGTTTTCGGTGATTGATAAAGTTTCTTTAGCTCAACCCAATGGCTTATTTTGATGTGAGTTGGATCGGCATAACATGCAACGATCTCTTGCGGCATGCTGGCAAGGTCAAGATATCTACTTAACCGCGTTTCGGTCATAACTAGCCGTTCGGCCATGTCTTTTTGCTTTTTGTAATATCTCTCAAGAGCTAATTTATAGTCCAACGCTCTTTCATAGTCGCTGATATCTTCCTTGTCCCGGTTTTCAATGTCGCTTAACCGGAAGGCTTCTTCATCGGTAAGCTCGCGTACTTCGATTAAGAATTTGAATTGTGGGTAGTTGTGATTTCTAAGCCAATCAACAGTCCAGTGCCTACGGGCACCGCAGATGACTTCGTAATCGTAATTTTGATCATCCTTCAATGCTCGGACAATTGCCGGTAATTCTTGTTTACCCTGAGATTTGAATCCCTTAATTAAATCATCACAACGCTGTTCGTTCAGAAGATCATAACGCCGGTTATGGCCTTCCCACATGCGACATTGCTCTGGATTGACTAGGCGATGTACTTTTTCAATAATATCACCACTATTGATCTCGCTGAGACGATTGGTGCGATCTAGAAGATGGGACGGCACTGTCCGTCGTTGAGTGGGTGAATTTTCATCGTTCTGAACATCTTTTACTATTTCGCCAAACAGTCGTTTGTTACGATTTGTCATTGCGAGCTTACCTCAGTATTAATTTTTGCGTTTGAATTCAGTTACCACATTCGGCCTTGGTCATTGTTCAGCCCGACGGGTGGGTTTGTGGAGTGCAGCGATTCGTCGCCGCATAGTTCGGAAAGCGGCGACGAGTCGCCGCACTCCAAATCAGGTGGGCTAAACGATGACCAAGGCCCCACATTCACATGACACCTTCTTTTCGCAGGGATTCATGGTGGCTTGGCCAAGTTTTCCGGATTAGCAATTCGATTTCACGATTGACCGAATTCAGATAGGCCATACATCGGTTATAGGTTTCCCTTGATGTTTGGGGGGACGGCAATTCGTAGACGGTCATGAGTTGTGCGTTGGCATTATCAATCTCCGCTGAGTCCTTGAGTTTTGAATCAAGCATTCGGTTTTCGTAAACCATATGCATCATATTAGCAATTTCGGTATGTGCAGATTTATTATCGTTGACCTTACTTGCCAAAACCTTAAGGAATTTATATTTCCCCAACATCCCAAATTTTTCAAGAACTTCCAGTGCTTCGCGTAACATGGTGAAAAAATGTGCGGTCGAACTGAAATCAACAGTGGAGGGTGGGACAGGAATAATGAGTGCATTCGCTGCACGCAAAACGCTAAGTGAGATCATCCCAAGAGCCGGGGGGGGATCCAAAATAATCACATCAAATTCATTTTTGATGGTGTCAATCCCTTCTCGAAGGCGGGAGAACATACTAGGGTTACCGTGAACTTTGGAAGCTAATTCGTACTCAGCATTGTAAAGCGTCAGATTGGATGGAATGAGCGTAATTCCAGGCCAGTACGTTTTTAAAAGTGCGTAATGGAGTGAGGTTTCACCACCGTGTAGCAAGTAAGGATAAAGGGTGTCTTTATCGTCTAGGTCAAGGTCGGGATTAATGCCAAACAAGGTCGTAGTGGTAGCCTGAGAGTCACAATCAATCACACATACGCGATAACCCTTAAGTGCGAGGTATTGTGCTGTATGACAAGTCACTGTTGATTTACCAACGCCACCTTTGAAATTCTGAATGGCCAAAATCAATGGGTCATCGGTCTCTTTACGCCAGGGCAATGTTCCGAAAAGTTTACGCATCTCGTTGATTTCGTCCAAAGTGTAACCTAGCCTGCGTTTACGCTCATCAAGCGAGGGCAAGGGGAGTCTGCCAGCTTTTTCAGCATCTCGAATTGCGGTTGTAGTCCGTCCAATCATCTCCGCAGTTGTTCCTATATTGAACCGTAAACCCAAACGCTTTGTCCTGTCAGGCTCAAAAACGCGATCACGTAGTTTTTCAATGATGGCGTAGCTTCGGTCCTCGATTTCCCGTATCTCATCAAGGCCGATTTCTTCAAAATATGACATCATGCTCTCTCGGTTTTGTTGTAAATAAATTGATTTTAAATCAAAAATGGAGCTTTAGTTTCCATATTTATGGATTTATTCTTTGTATTTAGAAAGATACATCTATTTATTTGTAGAATGCAATATATTAGCAATTCTTCGTAAACTTCACAAAGATTGGCCTTGGTCATCGTTCAGCCCGACGGGTGAGTTTGTGGAGTGCGGCGACTCGTCGCCGCACTCCACATTGGGTGGGCTTAACGATGACCAAGGCCCAAAGATTTGCATGAACGACAAAATTTTTTCGTTAAAAAATCAGATTTTTTCCTATATACGAACCCGTAAATTTAGCTTAGCTTATACAGGATGTCACAAAAACATCATGCTTTTGGCTTCTTATGTGTGCAAAAAGATTGATCGCCCAACAATTGGGCTGCGATTTAGCCGAAGGTTTTCGCAACGATGAAGAAGCAATGGTGCCGTTAGGCAGGAACGGACAACCAAATCTACCTGTGTTCGTCTAAAGATGGCATCACGTTTAGCGTACCGGTCGCTTGGTGCACTTGCAGTAGCTACGTAGGCCCGGTGCTGGCCGTGTTCGACAAACTGCTGTATATGGCCTGCACCGGAACAAACGATTATGTCTTTATCAGTTCTTCCGGCGACGGAAAAACCTTCTCCAACCCCGTTGAATTGTCATATCCATGCATGACCGATGGCAATTATGCCAATGGCATGTGCATCTCTCTCGCCCCTGCCCTAGGCGTGTTCAATGGCAAGCTCTATTTGGCTTACTCCTACAGCGGCGGGGCAGACTTAGGCATTTGCATATTCCTTTCCTCCTCGACCGATGGGACAAGCTTCGGCAACACAGTAACCTTGCCTAACAACCAACTGGTCAGCAGCATGAGCCTCAACGTCGATGCCCTGGGCATCTTGGTGGTGGGCTATGTGAACCAGGACACGCTAACCCTAAGCTCCTCCTCCGATGGCGTCAACTTTACCACCGCTACCCTCGGCCAAGGTGGGCAAGCCGCGCTCGGGGGCATCGGCGATTTGGCCTTCCTCGCCTTCACCCAAACCCAGTCATAAGGAACACGTGTTATGAATGATTTGAGCGACGCATACCCCAACCAACAACAGCACACCCACCACTGGAAGGCATTGAATGATTTGACCGCATATCCCAGCCAACAACAGCACACCCAAGCCTGGGAGGCATTGGCCCGTGACATCGCCGCCACGGGTGGGCAGATCAGGGAGGCATCGCCCTCTGCCGGGCCAGCGCAACCGGGCGAGTTGACCATCATCGGATCAGGCATCGAGTCGGTAGGCTTCCTCTTAGGCGATGAGGAGTTGATCCGCGCTGCCGATGCCGTGTTCTTCTGTGTATCGGACCCGGCCACGGTCGTATGGCTGAAGTCGATCCGCCCCGATGCCTACGACCTCTATGTGCTGTACGATAACAGCAAAGTCCGCTACACCACTTATATGCAAATGGCGGAAGCGATGCTGCATTTTGTGCGGCAAGGCAAAAAGGTGATCGCTGTCTATTACGGCCATCCTGGCATTTTCGTGCTGCCCACCCACCGAGCCATCCTCATCGCCCGGCGTGAAGGGTACAAGGCGCAGATGCGCCCCAGCGTCTGCGCCCTAGACTGCCTGTGCGCAGATTTGGGGGTGGACCCCAGCCAACCTGGCATGCAGACCCACGAGGCCACAGGCATCTCGACCTTTTATTTGGCAACCAAAGACACCGTCGAAGTGGACCAAGCCATGTTGGCCCGGCTGGGGCTGCTCAAGCCGGGGCAGACAATCCGCGCATCAAGCGGGCCGTTGCGCGAGATTGGACTCTACGGTGTCCGCGAGCGCAAGGCGTTTAAGGCATACCAGCAATTCCAAGTGCCTAAAGACTATTTTTGGCAGGAAGACACGGTGGCTAGCCGCTTCATCATCGCCATGAGGCAAGATTTCAGCCTGCGCGAACTCTACCAACACTCGCCTTCCTTGGCAGTTTCGGAGGAAGTCTTCCCCGGTTTGACGAAGCGCGAACGCACCTTGCTGATCAAGCGCGACTCCGGCTCCATCCAGATTGCCGCCAAGGGGGTGGGCATTGCCAAGGCGGAAAACCAAGCCTTCCTGTCTGCGCTGTTTACGCAGAAACCGTTGATATCGCAGTTGCTACGGCTGTTTCGGACTACTCGGCTTGAGGATATTCCGCAAGCCTTGCCCGATTGGTCGGCCCGCCAAGGTTTCCCTGTGGAATGGGCGAAGCTACGCTCCGACATTGACCTGACTACCCGCAACAACTTATTCCCTTGGACAGGCGCTTATCAAACCGAAGACGGGCGTTTGCTCCTGCTCACCGGGGACGCGGGCAAAACCAAAGCCAAACTGTTCGTCAATGGACACCGTTTGCTTAATTTCACCTACCGCCATGGCGATTTGCAGTGGAAGGCGGAAACCCCCGATGGCGAAAATGGCTATTTGAAGACAGATATTGACATAAAGGGTCGACGCCGGTTGGTGGGTTCCATCTGGCCCGACGGCGATGCCGCCCCCACCAAACATGGGTTAGTCGCCTTGGAGGGGGAACCTGGGCGGCAACATGTTTCCGAGGCAGTCGGACGCTATGTCAAGTCCGGCTCCACCGGCCCGGAAACGCTCGCCATTGAGGTTGCCGAAACCACCCAGCGCGGACGCCATATCCGAGTCGAACTTAGGTGATTTCCAATAATGAATCCACCAAAACCGAAATGAATTGTCCACGAAAATCACCAACAATTCCTCCACAAATCACCTTGCCAAGCTGGAGCTTGGCGTTCCTTCTGGGAGCGCCAAGCCCCAGCTTGGCCTTTGGATGGGATGTTCTTTATTGGATATCACCTTAACGGTCTGGAACTTGAGGGTCCCATCGCCTATGGTGGACGGGTGCTAACGGTGAACGGACGGAACTTCACATTGGGAAAAGCACACGGGAATGTCCAAGATAGTTGGATTCCCCAAGCAAGCCTCCCGTCTGCGCTGGCTGGGACTTATGCCGTCAATACCACGGGAGGTGGCGGTTTGCAATCTATCTCCGTTGGGGACGATGGCATATTGGTCAACGCCACTAAACCTGGCGTGGTGGAACAGCAGGGAGGAAAGATTGCCTGGTCAGACGGGCCACCGACATGCCGCTCTGGGCAGGTGAACCTGCTACTGGATGCCGTCACCCTCTATCCTGGGCTGTTTGGTTCGGTCGAAACCGGCTCTGGCAATCTCCACAAATGTATCGGCAAAATAATGCCGCCTTCGAATTTGCGGCGACCCGAGCCAGAATTTGGACTTTCCCCCCAGGCTTGGCAATATTTGCTCAGTGCTTCCGTCAACGGGACAGGGTTCTTTTGGCATCAGTGGGAGAAATCAAACCTTGCCGCTCAATTGATCAATCAGACGTTGGCAAAAATACTTCCCTAAGGCATGAAGGACGACGATCATGTGGCAGGACATTGAAGGGTTTAAAGTGGCGCGATTATTGTTTTACGATACCGCGAAATTCCCCTTCGCAGAGTTTTTGGCGAAGACCGTTTTCAAAGTTCCAACATTGGACAAGCTTCATGTTTACTGGTCAAGGCACAAACAATCTAAAGGGCTTTCATCATCACTCGGTTATCCAGACAATATGATACTGCGCAAGGCCATGCAAAAGCTTCCCGACGAACTTAAGGCGGGACAGTTTAAAGCCGTTCGTGGTGAGCTTGTCGAACCATGAACGGCTTAACCATCCACCCTTCGACAAGCTCAGGGCGAACGGTTAAGCCTTACGCATGTCCCGCCTTAAGCTGATAGCCAAGAATTCTAAGCAGGGTGATGGTAAGCGTTCACCGCCACGATGATTTTCCCGCGTGCCCGACCCGTTTGGCCTTGCAGGAAAGCGGCGGGGAGTTCCGTCAAGGGATACACACTATCAATGACCGTGCGCAACTGTCCACTTTGGGCAAGCCCACCCAAGTAGGCCAAGTCCTCACGATTTGGCTTGACGAAGGTAAATCGGACACGCTGGCGGCTGTAAAGGGGCAGGGTAAGGCTGTGTAGGATGAGGCCCAATTGTGGCAGCAGCGAGACATACACGCCATCTTGGGCGAGGCTGGGTCGCCAATGGCTGAAAGCTTGGTTCATGACCGTGTCGAAGATCAGATCGAAAGGTTCGTCCAGCGGACTCGCTTCGTTGCGGGTATAGTCGATGACCTCGTCCGCGCCAAGGCTACGTACCAGGTCGATGTTGCGGGTGCTACAGATGCCGGTCACCTGCGCCCCCATCGCCTTGGCGATTTGGACGGCATAATGGCCGACGCCGCCCGACGCGCCAACGACCAACACACGCCGATTGGCAACCAATCGGCCTTGGTCGCGCAGTGCCTGCAAGGCGGTCATGCCGGCCAGAGGCAACCCCGCCGCCTCTTGGAAGCTTAAGTTGTCAGGCATTGCTGCCACGTAAGCCGCATTGACGGCCAGATATTCAGCCGCCGACCCATAGGCTTGCATCGGCAACATGCCAAACACGCGCTCCCCCGGCTTGATGCCTGAAGTCTGGGGGCCGAGGGCTTTCACCTCGCCGGCGAAATCGAAGCAAGGGGTGGAGGGAAACCGCACCGGCTTGACCCAACGCAACATGCCGCTGTGCAACTTCCAATCAATAGGGTTCACGGCACTGGCCGCCACTTCGATCAAGACCTGTCCGGGGCCGGGTTGCGGTGTCGGCACTTCGGCCATGACGAGTTGTCCAGCCCCGCTGTAAGCTTTGAATTGCATGGTTTTCATCTTTGTATGTCCGGTTGTGAAATGAACAAAAAATATGCCAATCTGCTAGTTTTTTCCAAGGCTGACAACGAGTACCCCGGTCAATACCAGCAATGAGCCCAGTAACTGATCCCAGCCCATCACCTCACCGAGTATGGCATAAGCCAATCCAATGGTGGCGACAGGGCCGATACTGCTGATGAGCGAGGCCCGGCTCGCGCCTATGCGCTGGATTCCCATCGACAGCAGCAGTGAGGGCAGCACCGTCGAGAATACCGCCATGCCCAGTGCTAGGGCGTAGACGGGCGTATGAACCTTGAGCGCCGAGAGCGGATGGGTCAGGGCGAATTGGGCCAGACACGGCAGCAGCATCGGCCCTGCCGAGTTTGACTTGGGCCGAGGCTGGCTTCCCTAAGGCATGGGCGTGGCTGGCTTCATTCGGATGGACGGTGGGCATAATAAGCCTTGAAGTTGAATGCGGGTTCCGGCATTATGCATCAATGCGTATTATACTCTAAACGATCATGTTTTCGGATTTACATAGTTGCGATTAAAAGTGATGCACACAAACTCGGCAATGCTTGAAATTACGTCGGGAGTGCAAGGCTTGCCTTGCACTCCCGCATCACTTTTAATCGCACCCGATTTACATCAAGCCAATGGTAGTGTTAAAGATAAAACCTCACCGTGGCCTTTAAACTGGGAGTTATCGTGATGCGCCGCCTACAAATCAATCATGTCACCACTTACGATTTCACTGAAACTGTGACCCTGCTGCCGCACACATTGCTGTTGCGGCCTCGCGAAGGGAAGGATATACGCATCGAATCGGCCAAACTTTCCATTGCCCCCGCGCATCATCTGCAATGGCTGCGGGATGTGTACGACAACGCCGTGGCCTTGGCGACTTTTACCGAGCCGGCCAGGCGGCTGTCGATTGAGAGCCGACTCACCCTACAGCACTATGACGACCAGCCGCTGGACTTTCTGGTGGCAGATTACGCCGTCCGTTACCCTTTCCAGTACGACCCCGGCGAGCGCGTCGATTTGGGCCCTTATCTTCACGAACTCTATGAGCAAGACCGGCCTGTGTTGAATGCGTGGCTACAGCAATTTTGGCAACCCGGCCAAGTGGTGGAAACCTATCTGTTGCTGGAGTGGATCAATAAAGCAATCGCGACCGGGTTCGCCTACCAACAGCGCGAGGAGCCTGGCGTGCAAACCCCGGCGGCCACGATCAACAGAAACTCCGGTTCCTGTCGAGACTTTGCGGCTTTGTTCATCGAGTCCTGCCATTATTTAGGGCTGGCTGCGCGCTTTGTCAGCGGTTACGTGTACTCGCCCACACCTGTGTCGGGACCAGGCGCAACCCACGCCTGGGCGGAAGTTTACCTGCCCGGCACAGGCTGGAAGGGGTTCGACCCCACGTCCGGCCAAGTGGTAGGCAACGACCACATCGCCCTGGCCGTGGGCCGGCATCCCGAATCCTTGCCACCCGTGGCCGGCTCCTTTCAATCAGCCACCCCCCAATCACCCGTTTTGAGCGTGGCGGTGGAAGTCGCCGAGATTCCGGCATAAAGGAGCTTAAAATTAGGAAGATGCTTCAGCTTTTCCGTCATTCCGGCAAGGATTGCCGGAACCCAGTAGCCATGGGGGCAATCCAGCTTCACCTCCCTGTGTTCTGGGCTCGCAGACGGACATCCTTAGGGCGGAATAGGCGGTGCCCCGCCGTATTCCGCCGCATGTGTAGCCATTCGGCGCAATTCGCGGCAAGCCGCTATTGCGCCCTTGCGCCCAATTGAATTAAGGGGTAGGTCGGCATCCCTATGCCGACTAGGTACATGGTTTGTCTCGGCGGCAAAGGGTTGCCGCCCTACGATTTGGTACGTGAGTGCGCTTAATTCAACAGCATTTGGGGCAAGGCCCGGCGGGCTTACAGCGAATCCACCGCGTTCAAGTCGGCAAACGCCTGCTGCAGGCGCTCGACCATGCTGACCTGGGCGGCGCGGACCCACACGCGGGGGTCGTAGAACTTCTTGTTCGGCTTGTCTTCGCCGTCGGGGTTGCCGATCTGGCCTTGCAGGTAGCCTTCGTTCTTGATGTAGAACTCGCGGATGCCGTTCCAGTAGGCCCACTGGGTGTCGGTGTCGATGTTCATCTTGATCACGCCGTAGCCGATGGACTCGCGGATTTCCTCCTCGGTCGAGCCGGAACCGCCGTGGAACACGAAGTTCAGGGTGTTTTCCGGCACGCCGTACTTCTCGGAGACATAGGCCTGCGAGTCGCGCAGGATGGTCGGGGTCAGCTTGACGTTGCCCGGCTTGTAGACGCCGTGGACGTTGCCGAAGCTGGCGGCGATGGTGAAGTTCGGGCTGACCTTGCCCAGCTCCTCGTAGGAGTAGGCCACGTCCGCCGGCTGGGTGTAGAGCAGGGAGTGGTCCATCCCGGAGTTGTCCACGCCGTCCTCTTCGCCGCCGGTCACGCCGAGTTCGATTTCCAGCGTCATGCCCATTTTCGCCATGCGGGAAAGGTACTTGCCGCAAATCTCGATGTTTTCCTTCAATGGCTCCTCGGACAGGTCGAGCATGTGCGAGCTGAACAGCGGCTTGCCGGTGGCGGCGAAGTGCTTCTCGCCCTCGTCCAGCATCAAGTCGATCCACGGCAGCAGCTTCTTCGCCGCGTGGTCGGTGTGGACGACGACCGGGACGCCGTAGTGTTCGGCCATCAAATGAATGTGCCGGGCGCCGGAGATCGCGCCCAGCGCGTTGGACTGCTGGCCTTCCAGCTTCAAGCCCTTGCCGGCCACGAACTGCGCGCCGCCGTTGGAAAACTGGATGATGACGGCGGACCGGGCCTTCGCCGCCGCCTCCAGCACCGCGTTGATGGAGTCGGTGCTGATGACGTTGACGGCCGGCAGGGCGAACTTGTTTGCCTTGGCGACCGCAAAGAGCTTTTGCAAATCGGCGCCGCTGACGACACCGGGCTTGACGACATCTAACAATTTCTGTGACATATGAGGTTCCTATGGGGATGTGGTAAAAATCGGGGACAGTACGGTCAAAAATAACTTCCTTGCACAGTAGGCCGGAATAAGCCCGTTCACGGGCGTTTCCGGCATAACCCCGACAAGTCCGTCTGCGTGTCTTTGCCGGAAACGCCCGCCGGGGCGGGCTTATTCCGGCCTACATTTGGCTTCTTACGGGAAATTATATTTGCCTAAATCCTTAGCAAACAGCCCGCATGAAACATCGGCTCCATACGGGCTGCTCTAGCGGATAACCGGCGGGCCAGCCGCCGGCTTGGCAAGGCCGCCGCCGATTG
>QJPH01000319.1 GCA_003242955.1 Candidatus Methylumidiphilus alinenensis | reverse complement strand
AAAACATCCAATAAATCAATATGACAATCAAAAAAACATTTTTAACTCGTTTGCCGAGCTGGTTGGAGCCTTAAATCTAATTTTATTAAAACAAACATAACGCAAATCAATTCTTTATCAATAGAGTGAAACAATATAATAAAACCTAGATCTTCCTATCACAGGAATACACTATAAAACACTCAAAAAATAACTATTACAATCAAATTTATAACAATCCGACCCGCTGATCTTGCCGCTTGGCAAAACCCGCTCTCGCTTGGCTTTTGACGTGCCCAACTTTGTATTGGTCACCCCAGAAGGCATCTTGCTTTACGCCCTGAGAAGTGTATGGGTCAAACTTTACACCCCCAGGATTGCGTTTGTCAATGCCCGTCGGCGGAAAAATACACCCATTTGCAAAATTAAAATACACATTGATGAATCCATGGCTTTGGACGGCTGCGCACCGCCAGGAGCATTGAATCAAACACTGGTGAAATCGACAAGTTACCGTCCATGGCCTGGATTTCGGCATCCATGCCGAAATGACGTGAGTGATGTAGGATGGGCTGAGCTTGCGTAGCCCATCAACCGTAGCCCTGAAAACGCGAATTATGCGCCTCGTTCCTCGGCGCATCCTACGTTATTGCCTATTTTTTGAGTGAAATGGGAGTAGTGGACTGTCAGGGGCATTGAATCAAACACTGGTGAAATCGACAAGTTACCGTCCATGGCCTCACGGCCATTAAGTTAAGATGCATTAAGCGTGAAATCAGCCTTTTACGGAACGCCAAGCCCCAGCTTGGCGCGGTACACCCTGATGCCAAGCTGGGGCTTGGCGTTCCGATTAAACGCTTGATTTAATAGCAGAGGTCCATGGCCTGGATTTCGGCATCCATGCCAAAATGATGTGATTTTGTGCTAGTTGAGAATTGCTGGCTTTCTAGCCAAATTATGTGTTGCCGACACCCTAACAGGTGTCTTACTTTACGCCTTAATAAGCGTATAATTAAAAATCTACACCTTCAAACCGATGGCTGTCAATGTCCATTTTTTGAAAAAAGCATCCCAATGGAAAACACTAATTACACCTTTGGGCGCAAAGCCGAAATTGTTGGATCAAGCTTCGCCTAAATCATTACAGTATCCGCACGGAGCAAGTCTTATTTGGGTGCGATTAAAAATGATGCTGGAATGCAAGGTCTGCTTTACGTTGGGGTGTGGGCAAGGCAAGCCTTGCACTCCAGGCGTAAATTCAAGCATTGCCGAGTTCTGCGCATCACTTTTAATCGAACCCGTCGTATCTGGGTCGAACTAACAATTCTCATTTTGGCAAAGATTAATAAGGGCGGGTTTGGAACCCGCCACTACGCAGGGAATTTAATTATGAATTATCAATGTATTGTAAATTGGATACGGAATGCCGAGTCGTAGGGGCGGGTTCCAAACCCGCCCAGTTTTGTTCAAAATGAGAATTGCCGGGGTCGAACCGCTGCTGTTGACACAGGTTTTATCCGTGGTTCCGGCAGGGATTGCCGGAACCTATTCGCCATGGAGGGCAGGCCAGATTCACCTCCCTGTGTTCTGGATACCGGTAATCCCTGCCGGTATGACGACTGTGTCAACAACCTTGGGTTCCTCTACCCGGATTTTTGCTCTCCAAGCGGCTCCATCCGGGCTATAGTCTAAATGCTTGCGTTACAATAGTTAGTATAATCAAAAGTGACGAAAAGAAGTTTTGTCCGATGTTAACCGCCCTCAACCCTTTTGACCGCAACCAGCCATTTCCTGATGCTTCTTTGGCGCTTGACGACCCCAACGGGCTGTTGGCAGTTGGGGGTTGTCTATCTCCCCGTCGCCTGGTCAACGCCTACCGGCATGGCATCTTCCCATGGTATAGTGAAGACGAACCAATATTATGGTGGTCGCCCAACCCCCGGCTGGTTTTGTTTCCAGAAAAGCTGTACGTCTCGCGCAGCTTACGCAAGACACTGAAGACCAGTGAGTTTAACTATACTTACGATCTGTGTTTCGAGCGGGTCATGGATGCCTGTGCAGAACCCCGCGCCTACGCCGAAGCCACTTGGATTTCCCCGCAGATTAAGTGGGCTTACTGTCAGTTGCACCAGTTGGGTTTGGCCCATTCTTTCGAAGCATGGAGGGAAGGCAACTTGGTTGGTGGATTGTATGGCTTGAGTCTCGGTGGGGTGTTTTTTGGCGAATCCATGTTTCACCGGACAAGCAATGCCTCTAAGGCGGCTTTTGCCTTCGCGGTGGGTAAACTGCTGCAATGGGGCTATCGGCTGATCGACTGCCAAGTTCACACCGGCCATTTGGCTTCCCTAGGCGCGGAGGAAATACCCCGCACGGTGTTCATTGCCTTGCTGGATGATTATTGCAACCTGCCAGTTTCGGCTTCCGCGTGGCGTAAAGAAAACCTTGATTAGCAAGTTGTTTCAACAAAGCCCAATACGCCGTCATTCCGGCAGGGAGTGCTAAGCGAGGGTTCGCCGGTATCCAGAACACAGGGAGGTGAGCCTGGATTGCCCTCCATGGCTACTGGATTCCGGCAATCCCTGCCGGAATGACGGAATAGCTGAATCATCTTTCTAACTAGGAAAAAAATGAGACAAATCCAACTTTTTGGGGGGCCGGAACATCCCTGCTCTTACCTGCCGGGGCAGTTTTCGCGTTCTGCCTATGTTGACACCCGCCTTAAACTTGACGTTCCGACCTACTCCACCCTTGCAGCGCAAGGTTTTCGACGCAGTGGCGACCTAGTCTACCGTCCCCATTGCCGCTCCTGTTCTGCTTGTGTGCCAATGCGACTGCCGGTGGCGCGTTTTTTCCCCAACCGTTCCCAATGCCGGACCCTTCTGATCAATGCGGATTTGGCAATCGTGCCTAAACCGGCGGATTTTGCCGAAGAACACTATCGCCTTTTCCTTTGTTATCTGGCAGCCCGCCACGACGACGGGGGCATGGCAGGCTCGTCGCCACAAGACTATATAGGCTTTTTAGGCTCTTCTTGGGCCGATACGCGGTTCGTGGAATTTAGGTTGCAAGGACGGCTGGTCAGCGTCGCTATTGTGGATCTGCTGGCCAATGGGCTTTCGGCGGTGTATACCTTCTTTGATCCTGCCTACGACGAGCGGGGGCTTGGAACCTTGGCGGTGCTATGGCAAATTGAGGAGGCAAGGCGCTTGGGGCTAGACTGGCTGTATTTGGGGTATTGGATCGGTGCCTGCCGCAAAATGAACTACAAGGACAAGTTTCGCCCAATCGAGGCGATGATCGGGGACCGTTGGATGCCATTTGAAAAGGGCAAGAAGATTGATGCCTGATATGTTAATATTAAGCATTGTATCGCCCTAAGTTCGGGTATCTGGTTCACTAGTGGAGTTTTATGTCTAAAGAAGATCAAATAGAAATGGAAGGCAAGGTGATTGAAACCCTGCCTAACACGACCTTTCGCGTGGAGTTGGACAACGGTCATGTCATAATCGCCCATATTTCCGGCAAGATGCGCAAACATTACATCCGCATCCTGACCGGAGACCGGGTTAAAGTCGAAATGACACCTTATGATCTGACCAAGGGCAGAATCACGTTCCGCCAACGTTGAAGGCGGTCTTTCAAGCCGTCTCTGTTGCCTGTTGACGCAGGCTGACGATAGCGAAGGAAAGCCTCCCGTCTTCGACGCTGATTCTTACCATACCGCCCCCGGCCAGCTTGCCAAAGAGTATCTCGTCGGCAAGCGGTTTCTTGATGTTCTCCTGAATCACCCTTGACATCGGCCTCGCCCCCATCTTCGGGTCGCAGCCGTGGACGGCGAGCCATTCCCTTGCGTCGGGTTCCAGCGCGAGCGAAACGCGCTTTTCCGAAAGTTGGGACTCCAACTCAAAAATGAACTTGTCCACCACCTGACGGATGATATCCAGGTTAAGCGATTTGAACTGGATGATGCCGTCCAGCCGATTGCGGAACTCCGGCGCAAACAGACGTTCAATGGCTTTCATTGCGTCGGTTGTGTTGTCTTGCGGGGTAAAGCCGATTGAGGCCCGGTCAACATCGGCTGCACCGGCATTGGTTGTCATAATGAGCACGATGTTGCGGAAATCCGCCTTGCGCCCGTTGTTGTCGGTGAGCGTTCCGTGGTCCATCACCTGAAGCAGGAGATTGAACACATCCGGGTGGGCCTTTTCGACTTCGTCCAGCAAAAGCACGGCATGGGGATTTTTGGCAATCGCCTCGGTCAACAAACCGCCTTGGTCAAAACCGACATAGCCCGGCGGTGCGCCGATCAGGCGGGACACTGTATGGCGCTCCATGTATTCCGACATATCGAAACGGATCAATTCGATCCCCATCACTTTGGCTAACTGTCGGCTGACTTCAGTCTTGCCAACGCCTGTGGGCCCTGCAAAAAGGAACGAACCAACGGGCTTTTGAACTTCCCGCAAGCCCGCACGCGATAATTTGATTGCTGAGGACAATGCCGAAATCGCCTCGTCTTGGCCAAAAACCAGCAACTTCAGGTGTTTCTCCAGATCCTTCAATTTGTCTTTATCATTGGTGGAAATCGTCTTAGGAGGAATTCTGGCGATCTTAGCGACAATATCTTCAATTTCCAACGTGCCGATCAACTTCTTGCGACGCGATACCGGCAGCAAGCGCTGGCAGGCTCCTGCCTCGTCAATAACGTCGATGGCCTTGTCCGGCAGGTGACGGTCATTGATGTAACGGCTCGACAATTCCGCTGCCGTGCGCAAGGCTGACAGGGAATATTTGACTTCATGGTGTTGCTCGAAACGCGATTTCAAGCCACGAAGGATCAGGTAGGTCTCGTCCACGCTGGGTTCTTGGATATCGATCTTTTGAAAGCGACGCGCCAAAGCCCGGTCTTTTTCAAAAACACCGCGAAACTCTTGGTATGTGGTCGAACCAATGCAACGCATTTCGCCGGAAGCCAACATGGGCTTGATCAGATTGGAAGCGTCCATGACACCGCCGGAGGCAGAACCCGCACCAATGATGGTATGAATTTCATCAATGAACAGGATGGACCGGGGTTCTTTTTTCAATTGCGCCAACAGGGACTTGAGGCGCTTCTCGAAATCACCTCGGTATTTGGTCCCCGCCACTAGCGCCCCTAAGTCCAAGGCATAAATCACGCTGTCTAGAAGAATGTCAGGCACTTCTTTTTCGACGATTTTTTTTGCCAGCCCCTCGGCAATCGCAGTCTTTCCCACCCCTGCCTCACCGACTAATAGGGGATTGTTCTTGCGACGCCGGCAGAGAACCTGGATGGTGCGCTCCACCTCGTCCTTACGACCGATCAGCGGGTCTATCTTGCCTTTCTTAGCCAATTCATTGAGGTTGGACGCGAATTTTTCCAAGGGGTTGGACGAGCCATCGGCATCGCCTTCCTCGCCATCAGCCGATGCGCCTTTTGTGCCTCCGTCTGATTCATCGTGCAACTTGGAAATACCGTGGGAGATATAATTGACGATATCAAGGCGGGTAATATCTTGTCTGCCCAGAAGATAAACCGCCTGTGAATCCTGTTCGCTGAAGATGGCAACGAGAATGTTGGCACCTGTCACCTCCTTCTTGCCCGCAGACTGGACATGGAAGGCGGCACGCTGTAGCACGCGCTGGAAACCAAGGGTCGGCTGGGTTTCGCGCTTAACCCCGGTTGGAATCAGTGGTGTGGTCTCGTGGAGGAACTCTTGGAGTTCCTTACGCAATTGCTCGATATTCGCCGCACAGGCATGTAGCACTTCCACCGCCGACTGGTTGTCCAGCATACACAGCAGCAGATGCTCTACGGTTATGAATTCGTGGCGTTTGTCATAAGCCGCACGAAATGCGGCATTGAGCGAAAATTCTAGTTCTTTGCTTAACATTTATCTGCTCCGCCTAGGCTTCTTCCATCGTGCATAAAAGAGGGTGTTGGTGCTTGCGTGAAAAATCACTGACCTGCTTGACTTTTGTTTCCGCGACATCCCTGGAGAACACCCCGCAAACTCCGATGCCCCTAGTATGGACATGAAGCATGATTTGGGTGGCCTTTTCATCGTTCATGCCGAAAAAACTTTTCAACACCAGAACGACGAATTCCATCGGGGTAAAATCATCATTCAACAATAGCACCTTGAACATGGCAGGTGGCTTAAGCTTTGGCCGGGCTTCCTGGACATCAAGGTCGTCGGTGAGATGGTGATCAGGGCTTTGTGACATCTAAGATTGCACCTCTTAAAAATCTGTTACCGTTCTTAGGTAATCAATATATCATTGGATGAACGGCTTGTGTAATTACCTTCAGTGCGTTTCTGGCACATTTTTATTGTTACGACACGCTAGCTCAAGGAACAGTGCCATTAAGTCAAGAAAAAGCCCGTCGTTCCGGCAGGGAGTGCCGGAACCCAGATGCCATGGAGGGTAGGCTAGATTTACCTCCCTGTATTCTGGATACCGGCATTCCCTGCCGGTATGACGGCCTAATTTAACAGCATCGGGGCAAATAATGGTTGCCATGCTATAACCAACCTGACTTTTTTAACTTTCCGTGAAGCAAGGCGCAGGCCAAAGCCAAGAATCCAATGACCGCGTGGTAGCCGTAGGGCCAATCCAATTCGGGCATGTTTTTGAAGTTCATGCCATAAAGACTGAAAACCATCGTTGGAACCGCCAATATCGCGCCCCACCCCGCCAGCCGTTTGACCACCTCGTTCTGCCCCACGGTGACCATGGCTAGATAGGCCTGCATGGCGGCAGTCAGCATTTCCCTCATGCCGTCAATGGCGTGGTTGATGCGCTTCACATGGTCGGAAATATCACGGAAATAGAATTGGACATCTGGCCCGATGACATTGCCATGGAATCTAACCAGTTCGTCGCATATATCCAGCAAAGGCTCTGCCGCACCGCGCAACAACAGCAGTTCCCGCTTCAGGTCGTAGAGTTTTTCAAGGGTCTGCTGATTGAAGCGGTTCTTGAATACGTCTTCTTCCAAGCGCTCAAACCGTTCTTGCAGACCATCGACGACGGGCATATAGTGGTCCACGATAAAGTCGATGAGGGCGTAAAGCGCAAAGCCGGGGCCTTTGGCCAGGCTTTCCGGCATGCTCTCGCAACGTTCGCGAACCTTGCTGAAACTCAAGGGAGTGCCATGGCGGACAGTCACGATGAATCGTGGGCCGACAAACACATGAGTCTCCCCTAATTGTACAGAGTTGCGATAAAACTGGGCAGTTTGCACCACTAGGAACAGCATATCCCCATATTCCTCCAGTTTTGGCCGCTGGTGGGCGCTACGCGTATCTTCAATAGCCAAGTCGTGCAAGCCAAACTCGGCTTGGATCTTATCCAGCAGTGCGCCATTTGGCTCCCGCAGGCCAAGCCAAACAAAGGTGTTGTCACGCAATATGGCTTCACCGATGTGCTCAATGCCGATGTCATCCCCCACCCTCCGTCCATTGGAATAGGCTACACATTTTATGACCATCGCTTGGTAAGCCCTGGCACTCACCGTGGCGGTGTCCTTTTCAGGTGTGGATACTTTATTCATAAGTCACTTAAATAGAACTAAAGACATTGGCTGTAAGGCGAAGCATAATAACGCCAAACAAGCGAGGTATCCAAACCCACACGAGGACAACTATGAAAAAATTCATCAATTCTGTTGAAAACCTGCTTGATGAAAGCCTGCAAGGCTTCGCCCTTGCACATGCCGACATCGTCCGTTTTAATCCCGCACCTCGTTACCTTGCCCGTATGGCCCCCCGCCAACCGGGGAAAGTGGCATTGATTTCCGGCGGCGGTTCCGGTCACGAACCCTTGCATAGTGGATTTGTCGGCCTAGGCATGCTGGATGCAGCCTGTCCAGGGCAGATTTTCACATCGCCCACACCGGATCAAATGCTTGCCGCAGCCATGGACGTGGAAAACGGCAGCGGTGTGTTGTTCATCGTCAAAAATTACGCCGGCGATGTGATGAATTTCGAGATTGCCGGCGAGATGCTGGAATGCCCCAATGCATCGTTGCTAGTCCATGACGATGTCTCTATTCCCGAACACCAGGGCATGGGGAGGCGAGGAGTGGCGGGTACGACCATTGTCGAAAAAATTGTCGGTGCCGCCGCAGAAGCAGGCTTGGGATTGGGCGACTGCAAGGCATTGGGCGAACGGGCGGTCCGCGCCACGGCATCCATGGGCGTGGCGCTCACGAGTTGCACCGTGCCAGCCTTAGGCAAACCCACTTTCGACATTGCCGACAACGAGATGGAACTTGGTGTAGGCATCCACGGCGAAAAAGGCCGTGAACGGCTTGGGTTGCTAAGTGCCTCGGAGATCGTGGAACGTCTTGCCCAAACCATAGACGAAGAACTGAAACCCGCCAAAGGACAACACGCCTTGCTGCATGTCAACGGCTTTGGAGCAACGCCTTTGATCGAACTTTATCTGCTATACGGTTTAGCCCGTCAATTCTGGGACCAGCGGGGCGTGGCAATCACCCGTTCTTTGGTCGGCAATTTCACCACCTCACTGGAGATGGCGGGGGCTTCCATCACCCTAAGCTTGCTGGATGAAGAATTGACACGCTATTGGGATGCGCCGGTGCATACGGCGGCGTTAAGGTGGGGGTGTTAAATACTGTAACAGCAATTCTCATTTTGGAAAAAATCCTCTTGCAAGGGCGGAATAAGTGCGCACACCAAGTAGGGGCGACCGGCCGGGATGCCGGAATCCAGAGCCATGGACGGTAATTTGCCGATTGCATAAGTGTTTGATTTTGTATGCTCGGTAGCCCACGGTTTCACATCCTTGTGACTGGATTCCGGCATCCCGGCCGGAATGACGAGCTATTTTTCATGGCTTCGGCTCAAAATGAGAATTGCTGGCGCCTAACCCGACCTACGGTCTACGGGCTAGCAAATCGCCTGAATCAAGCACTTGCACAATCGACTGGTTACCGTCCATCTGGCCTGGATTTCGGCATCCATGCCGAAATGACGGCTTCATATAAATTAAACGGCCCCGCCAAGGACCGTTTAATTTATTTTTAGTGGTAAAGAGCGCAACCCGCAATCCTATCCTCAATCTTCTTCTTCATTTCTTGAAATTCGGGACTGTCGATATCACCGAACCGTTGGGCAAAATCCTCTGCCGCTAGATTCTCCGGCAAATCTTTGATTGCAGGCATGAATATCGACTCTTCAGAGTTTTGGCTCAATATTGCCTGGACCCTGCGGGCGGTTTCTTCAGAACTGACAGCCATCTTTCCAAATAATGCGCCGGCCCGGTCAGCCGCAAGGTCGATAAAACTAAAACCACTGCCGCCATGGGTATCATTGAATTCCTTGGCCAAGCCGACCATATCCGCAAACGCCCGGTGCCCAGAAATCGCCAACACTGCCGAAGCAGTGAAATGCTGGGCCGCGTCTATGCGACGGTGCAGCAAGACTTCACGCAGGTCAAGTTTAAGCGGAACCGCTCCAGGGTAAATGGCTGATTCAAGACTTTTTCCATTGGCATAGGCAGCCAGTACCAAGATCAAGGCACGGTTCTCCTCTCTCGCCTCCCCACCCTCCACCTCAGAACGTTCTTTGGCTAGGGCAAAAAGTGGGCGAAGCAGAGTGGACAGGCCGATAAAACGACGTAGCTGCGACTGGCTTACCAGTTCGGCAAGTTTGCTGTGATAGACCCGCATACGCTCCTTGTCGGCCAGGTCGGACACCAATTCTTGGACCTCCCCCATCACGTTGCGGTCCCAGTTGAGGGAAATCCGAAGCTTTCCCTCACCAATGCGCACCTCCTGAAACAAAGGCAAGGTTAGTTGGATATTCCGGCCAAACCGGGTAGTGTGCGTCAGCCACCAGAACAGCATTCGTGCAAGGGGCTTGGGTAGTGCAATGAAACCTGCCTTCACCTGCTTGACGAAAGCCATTGGCTCGGCATCGTCGGCGATTAATTTCAAATTTAGATAATAGTTGGCGAAACGAACGGGCAGCTTGATGGTCATTAGTATCACTAGCCGTTTGTCGAAAATGTTGGCTTGAGCGAAACCATCAAGGTTTTTCCTCGTCAGAACGAAGTTAGCCACAGCAGTAAGGTCTTCCTCGGTTAGGGCTATTTCGCGCACTTTGTCGTTGGTGTGATCTTGGGGTTTTGACGTAGAGTGCAAAATGTTCCGCGTCGTCACCAAATAATGCTGGGGGCTGGCAGCCTTCTGCCAAACCCATGGTTCTGAATCAATGACCAAGACGGCAACAACGGCCAACGAAAGGACGGCAGCCCCTGCCGCATAAACTAGGCGAAGCATAATTTTTGGCAGGGTGCCTGATAGGACGGTTAGATGATATTGAGAATCCATGTCCTTAAGTGTGCCAGAAAATCCAGGTGGGGGCGGGTTTACAGTTCGTTTCCAAACATTAGCATGAAAATAGGTTGGATTTCATAAAAATTGTTGACTGTTTCAATTGGATATAGGTATAGTGGACAATAAACCATCATTTAACGTGGAGAATTAACGTGCGATTAACTACAAAAGGCCGTTACGCAGTAACCGCCATGCTTGACCTAGCCTATCACGGTGAGAAAAAGCCGGTTACCCTAACCGACATTGCAAAGCGACAGAACATCTCGCTATCTTATTTGGAACAATTGTTCGCCAGACTGCGCAGGGCAGGCATGGTCGAAGGTGTCAGGGGGCCAGGCGGGGGCTACCAGTTAAGCCGCGATGTTTCGCAGATCAATATAGCTGAGATTGTTTCCGCAGTGGATGAAACCATTGATTCCACCCGTTGTGGCGGCAAGGGTGATTGCCAAAACGCACAGCCCTGCCTGACGCATGATCTGTGGATGGGTCTTAGCGAACAAATCCGAGCTTATCTATCGACCATTAGTTTGCAGGATTTGTTACAACGCAAGGGCTTTCGTCAAGTGGCAGAGCGTCAGGACAAACAACCCAATGCGCCAGGTTTAGACGTTCTTGTCAGGGGGGAGACAATGAGCGCTTAGTTCGTCCATTCCGTGATCTATTTGGACCATAACGCGACCACCCCGATGGATAGTCGTGTCATTGAGTCCATGCAGCCTTTTTTAGGCAATTTTTTCGGCAATCCTTCTAGCCTTTACCGGCTGGGTAGGCTTAGCCGTAGCGCAATGGATGCGGCAAGGGGTCAGGTGGCAGCTTTGGTCGGCACTGAACCGTCAAAGGTGATTTTCACTTCCGGTGGCACTGAAGCCAACAATCTCGCCATAAGGGGCATGGCTGGCAAGCTTCCTATTGGTGTCATTGCCATTGGGGCCACCGAGCATCCTTCCGTATTGGCCCCGGCTGAACGCTTGCACAAACTGGGCTGGGATGTACGCACCCTGGCCGTTGACACGGATGGCGAATTGACACAGCAAAGTCTTTTTGACCTGCCTTTGGCAAACCTGCGTTTTGCCTCGGTGATGCTTGCCAATAATGAAACCGGAGTGATCCAGGATGTTTCGGCATTAGCCGGACTAATGCGGGAATATGGGGCTTATTTGCATTGTGACGCAGTTCAGGCAGCCGGAAAGATTCCGCTGGATTTCAATACCCATGGAGCGCACTTGTTCTCCCTTTCATCGCATAAAATCCATGGCCCAAAGGGTGCGGGTGCACTGGTCATCGACAAATCCGTCGAATTGGCACCCTTGCTAGATGGTGGCGGTCAGGAGCGTGGTTTGCGAAGCGGCACAGAAAATGTTGCTGCCATTGTCGGCTTCGGCAAGGCGGCGGAATTGGCATTGGCCGAACTGGAATCCCGTAAAACCCACTGCTACAAACTGCGCAAGATACTTGAAAACGGGCTTGCGCAAATCCACGGGGTGACAATATTTGCCGAAAATGCCCCTAGACTTTCCAACACCGTTCAGTTCGGTTTTAGCGGCATGGACGGTGAAGCCCTGTTGATGATGCTTGACCGCAAGGGTTTTGCCGTTTCCAGCGGCTCCGCCTGTGCCAGCGGGGCGGGCGAACCCAGCCCGGTCTTGCTGGCCATGGGCATGGATGCGGACATTGCCAAAAGCGCAATCCGGGTCAGCTTAGGGCAGGACAACAGCGAAGCCGACATAACCGCCTTTCTTGCTGCGTTGCAGGCGATTTTGCGATTGTAGGGCCAACCCCTACTTTGCAAAAGGGGGGGGAGGCTGGATTTATGGCAAAAAAACATCCACCTAAATGCTTTGCTCTTAACGTTGCGTCGTTGCGCCGTTGCGTGAGGCAAAAAATCTTCGCCCTAATGAACTGCCTCATTGTGAGATCAGCAAAAAGAAGGTCTCACGCAACGACGCAACGACGCAACGTAAAAGCATAAAAACAGAGCGATTTATCAGGGAGCGCGACATCTCAGCAATTCTCATTTTATCCATCGCGTGAAATATAGCTCGTCATTCCGGCATGGACCGCCGGAATCCAGATTGCAGGGATGCCTCCAAACCCTGCCGTCCATGCCTGAATTACGGTGTTTTATCCTTGTGAGAATTGCTGGCGACATCTTACCCGCAATGCAAGGATAAGCATTTTTCGCTATGCTATCAAGATTACCCATAAAGTGTGAATGAAACCATGAA
>QJPH01000152.1 GCA_003242955.1 Candidatus Methylumidiphilus alinenensis | reverse complement strand
CCCGCCGCTTTAAACTACAACCCAGTCCGCCCCGGCCACCCTTAGCCATCCCCCAGGCACTTGACACAAAGTCGGCACGGGCCGATTTTGCCTGTCGCCCGAAAGCACCCAATATCCATTCCGTTTCAGTCCCGGTTCGCCACGCGAATGGCGGACCCATTCCGGGCTTTTGGCCAAAACTACCTACGATCCGCCCTGTCCGTCGCCGACGGCGGAAATAAGTGTCGGGCGATTGTGGATAACTTCCCCGCCTGTGGAAAACACCGGGCCGAGTGCCAATTTAACTGTCGGGCCGTCGCCTATTAAGTGGTGTCGCTTAATCAGGTTTTTTTTTCAGTACAAAGGCAAGGCATCATCCTGACGGCTTGCGGCGGCATCCCTGCCGACGCTTAGGTGCCTCACAACAAACCGCCAATAGCCAGCCAAGCCCTACATGGCCTCGTTTTCAGAAAATCCATCCAAGCCAAGTGACTGCCAAGTGCGAATGGCAAAAAGCAAAAGCGGTTAAATAAGGAAGGCAAATACCGGCAGCGGTGACCAGCCAGTGAAGGCAAACACCCACCACGGTATGTTGGCCAGGGATCGTTCGGAGATTGGCGGTTAAGCAGTGAAATTGAAATGCAATTGACCAAAGGGCAGGGCGGCCGTGTTAGGCTATAATGACCGGGTAAATCCCATAGTTTAGACGAAACCGATGATTCCACACGCGACCGACACAATCGAAATCCGCGCCTCCCTTGACGACGGGACGGGGTTGCGGTTCTCGTCGAACCTCATGAGCTTCCTGGCCAACCGGGAGGATGGCGGCGGTTTCCACTTGGGCGACTGGCTGCAATCCTTGGACGACGAGACGCTCGGGCATTTGCAGCAGCTTGCCGATAAGGCTTTGTATGACTCGCCCTCCATCGGCACGGCACTGGAAGACTTGGTGTTGGTGGTCCTCCACGCCCTCGCCGCCGAACGCCAAGCCGAACAAATCACCTTCGGCGAAGAGCAACTCGGCAGGCATGTCGAACTGCTGTTCATGCTGGCGACCCTGGAGCGGCTGCGCCGCCGGGGGCTGTTGGCCTACGCCGATGTCATCAGCATGGAGTTGGATGCCGCCAATTCGATAGTCCTGTCACCGGAGGCGTTTGCCCAAGAGGAGGACATCCGGCGGCAGATGACGCGGGGATTGCATTGAGGTTTTGCGTTCGCAAAGAAGAAAGAAGAAAGGGGATAGGCATTTTCTCAAATCCGCCTTGTTGGTTGTCCTGTTGTAACGCTTTAGACCAGCTTGAATAGCTGTGCTAAAGTGTATGTACCCCATCCCCATCCCCATCCCCATCTTTAGCCATTAGCCAATGAACGCCTCCCTGTCGACCTTTATACGAAAACCCGGACGCGCCGCTTCGCTCGCCAATGTGGTCGTGCTGGGGCAGGCCGATGCGGCGGCGAAGCGGCTTTATCTGCCGCTGTTCCTGAGCCGCATTTCCGCAGGCTTCCCCTCGCCCGCCGACGATTACATGGAAGGCACCTTGTCCTTGGACGAGCATTTCGTCACCCGGCCCGAGGCGACTTTCTTCTTGCGGGTGCAGGGCGATTCGATGATTGGGGTGGGCATCCATGACGGCGACTTGCTGATCGTCGACAAATCGCTGGAACCCCGCCACGGCAGCATCGTCATCGCCGAGGTCCATGGCGAACTGACGGTCAAAAAACTATACCGCAAAAACGGCGAAATTGCCCTTTTGGCGGAAAACCCCGCCTACCGGGCCATCCCCGTCAGCGAAGAGAGCCAATTGGTGGTGTGGGGCGTGGTGACCAGCGTCGTCCACGCGTTGCGTTGAAACGCGGACTTGGAAAATGTAGGAAGGCCGATGTTCGCCTTGGTCGATGCGAATAATTTCTACGTGTCTTGCCACCGGGCCTTCGACCCGAGTCTGAAGGGCAGGCCCGTCGTGGTTTTGTCAAACAATGGATGGTTGGATACTAACTGATAGCGAACGGGGGAATGCAATACCTTAAACGTCGATCCCAAAAAACTTCCAGAAATCTTCCTGCCTAGTTATGTCCAGTATGGCCTGCGCGGCGAGCAGGGCGGAGAAGCTGACACCAGCCACCCCACCGCCCGGCCGGGTCCAATGTCCTGTGTGGTAGAGGCCAGGCAGGACACCCCGCACACTGGGGCGGTTTGGACCCACTTGGTCTGGGGTAGGGGCGAAGCCATAGGCTGCGCCTTGATTGTTGAGGGTGTAGCGTTCCAAGGTTCTCGGCGAACCCGACTCTACCAATAGCAGGTGGTCATTGAGGCCGGGGAAATGCCGCTCGGCATTTTCCAAAAGGCATCGCTGGAACCCTGCCTTGGCCTGACGCCAGGATTGGCCGATTTGGAACGGACACAGGGTGGTCAACAGCAAGATGTGTTGGCCTTGGGGGGCTAAGGATGGGTCCGACAAGGAAGGGATGGTGGCGGAAAACCAGTTGGGGCGGCCTTCCCGCGTGAGCGCATAGCCGGTTTCATGGTCGAAGGACTCGTAAAAAAATGACTCATGGGCATGGATCTGCCCGGCAAGCGGGAGGTCGGTGGCTACATAGTCAACGAAGATTGACAACGAGGGGGTTAGCTTCTCCAGGCCCTCACAGTAGCCTGCCGGCAAGCGTTCCCGTCCGATCAACAAGTCGGCAGTCTGGATGGCGTCGATGTTGGAAACCACCGTTCCGGCTCGGATTACCTGACCGTTTTCTAATATGATGCCACAGGCTTTGCCATTTTCCACGCAAATGCGCCGCACACTGGAATTCAGCAGCACCTCGCTGCCTTGCCCTTTCACGGCGGCTGCGAGAAGGTTGGCGTAAACTTGGAAACTGCCCCGGCAATAATAACTACCTTCGTAGGTATAGCCTGCCATCATACTAGACCAGTACAAAAAGGACAGCTTCGAGGGCGGTAGGCCCAAGTAGGGCCATAAGGATGCGCACAGGCTCTTCATACGTGCATCGACGAGGAACTCATCCAGAGCCTCGGCCAGTGTAGTGCGACGGTAGCGGAACAAATTGGCCAAGACTCGTGTCGGCGAGACGCTAACGGACTTGCCTTGTTCCAGTATTTCTTCTGCCAGCATGGTCTCTTCCGCCAACATCCGGCAAAGACGGATCAGTGCAAAAAGACCGTCTTTTTCTTTGGGAAACCACTCGGTTAAGCTATCAATGAAAGCCTCCTCGCCAGTCTGCAAACGGACTTCGAATTCCGGGAAAACAGCCCGTGCGTATGCCTCTTGGATAGGAAGGAAAACGGCTTGTGGATCGATTCCCACTGCCCGGCTGATCTTATGGATGGCACTACCGTTGCGGTAGCCATCGGGGCCGCAACCGCTGACTAGATGGACCCCCGAATCGAAATGGTAGCCGCGCCGCCTGAAGCCGTGGGCATAACCGCCAGGGCGGTCGTGCCGTTCCACCAGCAGTACGGACTTTCCCGCCTTCGCCAGCAATGCGGCCACGCTCAGGCCACCGATACCGGCACCAATGACCACAACATCGTAGGCTTCTTTTTTGGATTCTCTGTAAACGCCGCGCATTGAGTGTCTTTAAATTAGGAGGATATCGGCTGCTGCCGCCAAGTATGAGCGGATGTGAAAATGAGGTCAGAGTAGCAGATTGGAGCATGGGTCTCAAATCTGCCTATAAATAAAATTGCAGGTTTAGTGCTTTATTTAGCAAAAAGGGAGTGCGGGCTTATTCATGAGCAGCGAAGGCTCAGACCAGCCAAAAGCTTTTCTACCTCGGCCTTTGCCAGCTTGCCTACTTCGTTACGCGGCAGGCACTCGACGAAGTGGATTTTCCGAGGCAGGAAAACCTCGTCCACATAGGGCCGCAATCCTTCTCGTATACCTTGTTTATCCAGCCTACTGACCACCACTATGCCTAAGCGGGCTTCGCCTTGCTCCCCCTCCTGGACAAAGCAAAAGCCGTCTTCCACTCCGGCTATATCTTTTAGCCTTCGGGTCAATTCAGCCAGAGATGCCCGCTTGCCGCCAATCTTGATTATATCGGAATGCCGGCCCAGTACCGCGAACTGTCCATCCGCTTCGAGCTTGAAGCAGTCTTGTAGAAGAATTGGTGCCTGCAAATGGGGGGATTCGAGGCGGGTTTGACCGGTTTCGTCCTGGATCAATCGGATGTTTGTGTAGGGTCGCCACAGGCTTTCACGCAAAGGTTCCCGGCTGGCAAAGGAAAGGGTTTCCGTGCTACCATAGATTTCGTGCGGGGACTGCCCTAGAGCGACATCCGTTTCGTGTGCGAGCCTTGCAGATAATGCGTCGGTGGCGGACAGCACACCGGCGAGTTTAGCCCAGGGGCTATTGGCTTTGACTAAGGAACGCAAATGCGTGGGCGTAGTCGCCAACATGGCGGGCCAAGGGGCTGTTTCCACCGCACGGCGGATGTCTTCGGGAAAGAAGGGACGGCCGTCATGCAATACTAGGCTGGAAAACAAGGGCCAAAACACCGAGGTTTCCAAGCCGTACATGTGTTGTGGCGGGGTAGTCGAGACCATTAACCACTGTTGTTGGCAAAGCCCTAGGCTGCGCACCGCCATGTCGGCTGAAATTCTGAAAGTCGCCAAGCTATGGGTGCAGGGTTTGGGCTTTCCGCTGCTTCCCGAGGTAAATGCGATTAGGGTAGCGTGATCCCAGTCGATTCCGGTTTCTGTAGCGATCTCCCCAGACCTTGGTGCTTTCACTGCAAACCATTCCAAGTCGGGCAAGTGCGGGGGGCTTTCACTGGCTAGGTAAGCACCGGGGTAATCGCGGATGATTTCCCTGACAACTGCCATTTGGCTAGAGGGTGGTAGCAGGCAAATCTGCCCCCGGCTGGCAGCCGCCAACAAGCTTAAGCAAAACAAGTAGCGGTTTTCGCACAAATTGAAAACATAGGGCCGGTCAGGCAATCGTCCCGCCAATTGCCTTACGTCAGCCCATAAGTTTCCATGCCTTACCAGCTTGCCCTCATAGAGAGCGAAAGGTTCTTCGTTTGCCAAGGCTATTGGATGACGAATGTTGTTCTGGGTTTCCTGCATGGACTGGTTTTTATAGGATATGTGTCTTTGACTTTAGAGCCTTTTATCATGCGAATACCCAAAGAGTATCAAATTAGTTAAATAAAAGAAAGTGGGTAACATGTTTATGGTTGTTGGTGAAAACGCCGATTTTATGGAAGCCGAATTGTTCGCCAATAGAACATACTATGTAAACGTTGCGCCTAGAATGGGGTGTTGGAAGGCACGATTTAGCTTAAATCCTTTGAGTGGCAAGGTTTCACAGGAGGAAATTGATAATTGGTATTCATCGACTCATGAAATTAAAGTTAACGAAGTATTCCTAGTAATTTTAGATGTTGAAAACGCTGTAACCGAATAAGAAGACAATGAAAAAAATGGATGCGGATGTATTGATCATTGGAGCAGGCCCTGCCGGAAGTGTGGCCGCACGTATGCTGAAGAAGCTTGGCCGCCAAGTAGTCATTTTGGAGAAGGAACAGTTCCCACGATTTTCCATAGGCGAAAGCCTCCTTCCACATTGCATGGAGTTCTTGGATGAGGCTGACCTATTAGGGCCAGTGGCTGCTGAAGGCTTCCAACTGAAAACTGGCGCGGCTTTTTCCCATGCAGGCAAACTGACCGAATTCGATTTTTCGCAGAAGTCCACTGCGGGTTGGGCCACTACCTATCAGGTTCCTCGCGCCCGGTTCGACCAGATATTGGCCGAAGCATCCGAGGATTGCGGTGTACCCATCCATTACCGGCACAGCATCGTGGCGGCGGACTTCAACACCCCGGGACAGACACGCCTGACCAGTGTCGATGCCAACGGTGTGCATCGGGACTGGACTGCTTCCATGGTTATGGATGCCAGCGGATTCGGGCGTGTGTTGCCCCGGCTGCTTGACTTGGAGACGCCTTCCTCCCTGCCGCCGCGACTAGCACTGTTCACTCACATCGAGGATAGAATCGCCGTTGATGGTTATGATCGCAGCAAAATACTAATTGCCATTCACCCCAAGTTCCATGAGGTGTGGTATTGGCTTATCCCATTCAGCAACGGCAGAAGTTCCTTGGGAGTGGTGATGCCTATGGACTTTCTGGAAGTTCGCACAGGCAACCCGCTTGATATATTACGGGAATTGGTGATGGAGGAACCTCGACTAGCAGAATTGCTAACAGAAAGTTGTTTCGATACCCCGGCCAACCGGATTGGCGGCTATTCTGCCAATGTTAAGCGATTGTATGGCGATGGCTTTGTTTTGCTGGGCAATGCGGGCGAGTTTCTTGATCCGGTGTTTTCCTCTGGTGTTACGATTGCCTTGAAGTCAGCATCCCTGGCTGTTCCCCTTGTGGACAGGCAATTGTGCGGTCTTCCTGTGGACTGGCAGGCCAGTTATGAACAAATTTTGCGCAGGGGTATCGAAGTGTTCCGTGCTTATGTAGAGGCCTGGTACGATGGACGTTTCCAGCGACTTATTTTCGAAGAGCGCCAGTTAGCTAGCATCAAGGCTATGATTTGTTCAATCCTCGCTGGATTTGCCTGGGATGAGGCCAATCCTATGACCCAACGTTGTGGAAAAAAGATCGAGGCTATTACCGGGGCATACCCGCTGTTGTGAGGAGTGCTGCCTTTAATACGGCACGTTTTAATACTAAACTGGGAGGAAATAACAATGCCCACATCAGTCACCCAACTGTTTGCACATGCGATTCATTTGATAGGGCAAAATTTTGTTTTTGCATGATTTAGGGATAGTTTGCGCATTAGGGGAAGGCAAGCTTGAGGTATTGACCGCATGGCTCGCAGGCCGATGTCCGCAATCAGTCCCCGCATCTTGGCTGGTCTCTGACATTCCCGCCCTCAGTGTGAATGCCGACCTGCCTCACATACCTCCCAGCCTCAAGCGCTACGATTGCCGTAATAATCGCCTTTTGCTTTCCGCCCTATTGCAGATCGAACCGGCTGTCAGGCAGTCGATGGAACGTTATGGAGCGGAGCGCGTCGGTTTGATTATCGGCACCAGCACTTCCGGCATCGCCGAAGGTGAGCATGCGGTGGGTGTTCTGCGGGCAACGGGACAGATGCCGTCTTCCTACCACTACAAGCAACAGGAATTGGGCGGGGCGGCTGAGTTTTTGGCCTGCTACCTGGGTATCCAAGGTCCGGCTTTCACCGTTTCGACCACATGCTCGTCCAGTGCCAACGCCTTGTCCTCGGCCAGACGACTGTTGCGGATGGGTATTTGCGATGTCGTACTCGTTGGCGGCGGTGATGCTTTGTGTAGTACTACTTTGGACGGTTTCAGCGCTTTGGGCGCGGTCACCAAGACCCGCTGCAATCCCTTCAGTAAAAACCGAGACGGCACCGTCATAGGGGAAGGCGCGGCTTTGTTTCTGATGAGTCAGGAACCATCGCCCGTCGCCTTGCTAGGTGTTGGGGCCAGTTCCGATGCCTATCATATTTCCTCCCCGCGCCCCGACGGTACTTGTGCTGTTGCTGCGATGCAAACCGCCCTGAAAGATGCTGGCTTGGCTCCTGGACAGGTGAATTACATCAACCTCCACGGCACAGCGACTTGGCAAAACGATGACATGGAAAGCCGTGCTGTCGGGCAGTTGTTCGGAAATGGGACGCCTTGCGGCTCAAGCAAGCCAGCCACTGGGCATTGCTTAGGCGCGGCCGGGGCTATTGAGGCTGGTTTGTGCTGGCTCATTCTGTCAGGCTTGAACAGGGAGCATTTTTTGCCCCCACACCTTTGGGATGGTGAGGCAGATCCCGAAATGGCTCAGCTTGGATTTGTCACGCTGGAAAACCTTAGAGCCAAGCCATTACAATATTGCCTTAGCAACTCTTTCGCTTTCGGTGGCAACAATGTGTCCCTGCTCATCGGACATTCCTGACAATCCATCGGCTTTTCCTTATCCCGTCGCAGCACTGCTGCCTCAGTCCCAAGGCATGGTACTGCTGGACAGGGTGGTAGAGATAGGAGAAGATCATATCGTCGCTGAACTCAAAGTGCGTGACGATGGTTTGTTTTCAAGCCCTGACCATACCGTTCCCGCGTGGGTAGGCTTGGAATATATGGCGCAGGTCATCGCCGCGTTCTCGGGGTACCGCAGGAAATGCCGGGGTGAGGAGATAGGGTTGGGGTTTTTGGTGGGTACCCGCCATTACTTATGTTCTGTCGGCTGCTTCCCCTGTGGCATACTCTTGCGGGTGCGGGCGGAAAAGATCATCGAGGCATCTAATGAAATGTCAGTGTTCGATTGTGTCATCGAAGGTGATAATATCCATGCGGCCTCAAAGCTTAATGTCCTGTTACCACAGGATTCAAAAAAATTTCTCGCAGGAAAAGGAATATGAACCAAAAATCTATCCTGGTCACAGGATCTAGCCGTGGTATCGGCAAAGCCATCGCCTTGCGCTTGGCGCGAGAGGGATACGACATCATTGTGCATTGCCAAAGCCGCCTAGCCGAAGCCTCGCAAGTTCGAGATGATATATCAAGCATAGGTAGGCAATCCCGTGTCATCAGCTTTGATCTGGCCGACCGCAGCACAGCCAAAAATATCCTAGGGGCGGATATACAAGCTCATGGTGCTTATTACGGAGTAGTTTGTAACGCTGGCCTTTCGCGGGACAACGCTTTTCCCGCCCTAAGCGGGGAGGATTGGGACCAAGTCTTGCGCAGCAATTTGGATGGCTTTTATAACGTGCTCAATCCCCTCGTCATGCCCATGATTCAGCGACGCAAACCGGGGCGTATCGTCACGCTGTCATCGGTCTCGGGACTCATTGGCAACCGGGGCCAAGTCAATTACAGCGCTGCCAAGGCCGGCATCATCGGTGCCACCAAGGCACTGGCGGTAGAACTGGCGAAACGCAAAATCACGGTGAATTGCGTGGCACCAGGTCTGATCGAGACGGATATGCTGGATGGGCTACCCTTGGAGGAGGCTGTCTCGGCCATCCCCGCCAAGCGATTGGGAACTCCCGAAGAGGTCGCCGCTTTGGTGGCTTTCCTAATGTCTGAAGATGCCAGCTACATTACCCGCCAAGTCATTTCGGTAAATGGTGGGTTATTTTGACCCGGCGCGTGGTGGTTACCGGCATGGCTGGCTTTTCCCCCATTGGCAACGGATGGGACGAGATGCGCACCCAACTCCTGGCTCGCCGCTCGGGCATACGCTATTTACCGGAATGGGAACGGTATAACGGTCTATTAACCCGTTTGGGCGGCCCGGTGGAGAATTTCAGCCTGCCTGCCCATTACACCCGGAAGAACACCCGCAGTATGGGACGAGTCTCGTTGCTGGCAACCCGTGCCACGGAATTGGCCCTTGCCGATGCCGGTCTGCTCGGCGACCCTGTCCTCAGTGGCGGGCGCGTCGGCGTGGCGTACGGATCTTCGGTGGGTTCGACCCCAGCCATTGCCGACTTCGGCAAAATGCTGATCAACTATGATATCGGCAATCTCAATGCCACGACCTATCTCAAGATGATGGGACACACTAGCGCAGCCAATGTGGCCTTGTTTTTTCAAGTACGAGGGCGCGTCATACCTTCCTCCAGCGCATGCACTTCCGGTAGCATGGGAGTTGGCTTCGCCTATGAGGCCATCAAGTTTGGCTTGCAGGATGTGATGTTGGCTGGCGGGGCTGAGGAGCTTTGCTCCACCGAGGCAGCGACCTTCGATGCCTTGTACGCCACCAGTACCCGCAACAGCGAACCCCATCTCACACCCAGACCCTTCGACCGCGACCGCGACGGGCTGGTGATCGGCGAGGGTGGCTGCACATTAGTGTTAGAAGCGTTGGACCGTGCCCTAAGTCGGGGAGTCCGTATCTATGCCGAAGTGGCAGGCTTCGCCACCAATGCCGACGGTTCACACATTACCCAGCCCAATGCGGACACTATGCAGGTAGTCATGCGCTTAGCTTTGCAAGATGCGGCGCTTGAACCCGTCCAAATCGCTTACATCAGTGCGCATGGCACAGCCACCGAGCAAGGTGACATCGCTGAAAGCCATTCCACGCGGACAGTGTTCGGTGCGAATATCCCTATTAGCAGCCTGAAAAGCTACACCGGCCACACATTAGGTGCCTGTGGAGCTTTAGAAGCTATGGTCGCTATCCATATGATGCGGGAAGGTTGGTTCCACCCGACGCTTAATCTGGAACACCCTGACCACCGCTGTGCCGATCTCGATTACATCATGGGTGGTGTGCGCGATATTGATGCAGAATATGTCATGAGCAATAACTTTGCCTTCGGCGGCATCAACACTTCGCTGGTTTTCCGCCGCTGGGAAACCTGAGGATGGATAGCATGGCTCCGTCCGATAATACTCAGCGTTCAGAAACCGGCAGTCAAGAGACACGTCTGTGTTTCACGCTAGGGCGCTGGTGCCTATGGCAATCCGCCGCCGCCCACCAAAGGGACTTCTGGCCCAACGGAGAGGTTTTGCCATGTAACGGAGGCAGCGCCGATGTGGGTTTCCTGCCCATGATGCAAAGGCGTAGGCTATCGCCTTTGGCTAGGGCGGCCAGTGCCGTGGCTTGGCATTGTTGGCAAAAATGCGGGGACATGCCAGCTGTGTTTTTCTCCGGCCATGGCGAAAGCCAATATTACTTCGATATGTTGCATGGGATGGTGGAGCGCGAGGAGACCTCTCCCAGCCGCTTTAGCCTGTGCGTACATAATGCCATCGCAGGCTTGTCCAGCCTACACAGGGCAAGTTTCCTGCCTTACGTGTCTTTGGCAGGCGGAACAGAGGGAATATTTGGTGCCTTTCTGGAGGCGGCAGGCCAGCTATTGGATGCACCCAAGGTATTGGTGGTTTGGTATGGGCAGGCTTTGCCGGAGGCTTACCGGGCCTACCTTGCCACACCCGAGATCACATGGGCTTTGGCTATGGTTCTGACTAGGGCTGGTGGCCCCAGCCACCAGTTGCGATTGGTTCGTAGGCCAGGCAACAGTCAGGCTGAGGGTGATGAACAAAGCCTAGTCCAGGCGATCCTAGATGGCCGAAGAAGTTCACTTTGTCCTCTTGGCCACTCGCTTTGGCTATGGAGCTTAGACGATGCTTGATCGCATCAACTACCTCTGGCGACTGGTCGGCACTGGCATTAGCTTCTTCCTGTTCGGTGCCGTTGGCGTGTTTTTTTGGGGGGTGCTGTTTCCGCTGATCGAAAAATTCCTCGGCAAAGGCATCCAAAAAAAGCTAAGGTCCAGAGCCTTGATGCACTGGATTTGCCGGATTTACATGGACTTCATGCGCAGTATCGGCATCTTGGCCTACGAAGTGCGCGGCGGCGGGCAGATCAATGCACCAGGCAGGCTAGTCATTGCCAACCATCCATCCCTGCTGGATGTGGTGTTTCTCATCGCGCAAATCCGCAACGCCACTTGCATCGTCAAACCCGCCTTGGCCGACAATCCATTCATGCGCATTCCCATCCATGCCGTAGGGTATGTTTACGCTGAAGAGCCAGAGGCATTGGTGGAAGTATGTGCTAAGGAATTGCGCGAGGGTTGTTCGCTCATCATATTTCCTGAAGGGACGCGTACCACACCCGGTAAGCCGATCAAGTTCCGCCGCGGTGCCGCCGCCATTGCCTTGCAGGCCAGGGCCAAAATTCTACCTGTCTTCATTAGCTGCTCACCGACAACGTTGACCAAGCGCGAAAAATGGTATCAGATACCCCAAAGGAAGTTTGTTTTAAGCTTGCATGTGGGTGATGATATTGATGTGGGCGCGATTGAAGGAAACGCAAGCCGTTCCCTCGCAACGAGAAGCATAACCCAGCAACTGGAGCGGTATTTTATTGAACAACAGGCGCACCATGGAAAACATTGAAGCCGAATTGAAACAGTTGATTATTGATACCTTGGAGTTGGAAGGGATAAGTTCAGCGGACATTCTATCAGAAGCCCCTCTGTTTGGCGAAGGGCTTGGACTTGATTCAATTGATGCGCTGGAACTTGGGGTGGCATTGAAAAAGAAATATAAAATCCACATTGATACCGATTCCGCAGAACTCGTGAACTATTTTGCATCGGTCAACAATCTGGCCGGTTTTGTCATATCGCAACAGAAAAAAAATACCCTATGAAAACTCAAGAAGAAATATTCTTCACCTTAAGGCAATTAATGTCGGAAATGTTCGAACTGGCACCAGAGGCTATAGTCTTGAATGCAAACTTGAGCCTGGATTTGGATATTGACAGCATAGATGCTGTGGATTTGATGGTCAGGTTGCGGGACATCACAGGTAAACGCATCAATCCGGAGGATTTCAAAAACGCACGCACCATACAGGATGTGGTGGACACCGTTTATCGAATCAACGCAGACTAAGGTGATATCCAATAAAGAATATACCTGAAAGTATGGCTCAATGACTTTTTCATCGACGCGGACGTTTCCTCACAATGGGATGGACTCGGGTCTCTTTGAAGCATTGATTGGCGACCGGTAATGAGGCATCATTGCTGCCCTATCGCCGCACGAGAGTGCTTGACCCCCATAGGGAATCCCAATGAGCCAAGAAACCATATCGCCCCTTGAGCATGATCTAACCGGGGGATTAGCCA
>QJPH01000196.1 GCA_003242955.1 Candidatus Methylumidiphilus alinenensis | reverse complement strand
AGCGGCATTTGTTCTATTGGTTCTACCCGGCACATTTGGCGGTTATCCTATTGGCTAGGACAGCGATTGGTGTTTATTGACTCGACCCAAACCGACCCAGAGGTGACACTAGATCTAGATTTTTCAATGGCAGTCGAAAACTCAAGCTGATACATCTCATGCCAGATAGCGACAAGTCCCGCAGCCGCATCTAATTCCGTTGTCATCGGTTGTACCCTGAAAGTAATCAGTTCTGACTGTTTCCTAGTTTCCTGCTACCTGTAATGATTCAGACGGCCCAAAAATTTGTTGGCGTGAAGCTCGTACTGACAAAGTAATTGGCCTGGAATAGTTCGGTGTTCTGACAGACCCTCAATATGTTTTTTCCAAAGTGGGGTTAAAACCAAGCAAATCGCCAGTTGGAGTAAAACGGGAGTAAAATGTGCGATGATGTTAAGTTAACCGTTTGAATTAGCTATCCTTCGAAATAATGGCCAGAATCTATCTATCAGCGACCTATAGCGATCTCAAGACTAGCCGGGATGCCGTTTACCGCATTCTCCGCATGCTCCGCCACGATGTGGTTTCCATGGAAGACTATGTGGCAACCGATGCCTATCCGCTGCATAAATGCCTGGCTGATGTTGCCGCTTGTGAAGTCTATCTGGGTCTGTTCGGCTGGCGGTATGGCTACATACCCGACAAAGACAATCCAACCCGGCTATCCATCACCGAACTGGAATACCGCAAGGCGGGCGAGGCGGGCTTGCCGCGATTATTGTTCTTGGCTGACCCCGCCGTAACGTGGCCGGATGAATGCAAGGACACCCACACGGGCGAAGGCGATGCCGGACAACGGATAGCCGATTTCCGTGCTGAATTGGGGAGCGAAACGCTCGTCAGTTTTTTCCGAGCACCCGACCATCTCGCCGGTTTGGTCAGCGCTGCGGTAACGCTTTGCCTAGAAAATAACCCCTCAGCCAAACCCGAATCCCGCAGGAGGATGTTGGAAATCAAATACCAAATTTTAGAGCTAAGACTCAAGGCTTTGTTAGAGGATTACCAAGCAGCAACGGAACAATTGTCATACACCATAGGCTTGATGGAACAGAATAAGCTCAAAAGGCAGATTCAAAACCTCGAACGAGATATTGAACAAGTGCAAGCCGAACTGGATGCGTTGGAGTGCAGGGGGTGACATGGGCGTAAACTGTGATTCGAAAGCCACTAAACGAAACGTCTTGGAAAATCTATTTAAAGAACTGGAGGAAGACTACTCCACCGCAATGGCTCAAACTATTGCGGTAGTTGATGAAGTAGAGTGCAACAGACTGCTAAGACATGCCGGAACAATATTCCAACGCATGGAAAAAGTGGAAATTGAACTCAAGTCACTCGACTTAAGTCCACTGGGAAATACAGGCGATACGGCACAGCAGGATATTGCTTGGTTGCAAATGGAACTGAAATCCAAGCTGCCCGAAATCGATTTCAAATCACTGGAAGAAACCTTGCTGCGGATTGTGAAGGAGTACAGTGACGAAGGTTGTGCCTCCCTGCTTCTGTTCCAAAAAAGCAGCCAGATGGGCGGCGAATGGTGCGCGGCCCGAATCCGCGAATTATTGCAGCGCAAGACTAGGCAAGGTCAATTTCGCCATTACCCGTTGGCGTTTCAAGCCACGGAGCGAATCGAAGGAATGGCCTTATTGCGCCGCTTGGGTCCGCACTTAAACCTAGACCCCGCCAACCAAGACCTACCGGGGTTTGCCCGGCAGGTGGTGCAAACGCTGTGCAGTTCCTTGCGAACCGGCAGCGTGGTGTTGATTGAGTGCGGACGCTGCGATGACTTGTTGCGCGACCCCGAGGTTTTACGCTGGTTGATCCAAGATTTCTGGGGCGACTTGGTCCGTTCATTGGCAGCGGTGGCGAACGATTATGAAGCGATCAAGCTGATTATTCTGCTCTTCGTCGACGGGCCTCTCCCGGAAAATACCATTGCCGAAAAACACTGCTGCACTTTGGATGACTATCAAAAGCACAAGCTCCTTGAGATACCCCTTAAGCCTTGGGGGCGGGACGACATCCATGACTGGATTGCAAATTATTCTTGTTTGCCGCTGAACAAGGTACAACTGAAGCAGATGACCGACAAAATTTACAACGCGACGGATGGTCTTCCTCGCGTGGTCGTCCATGAATTATTGAAAGAATGCTGTCCGTCGGCGGGCGGCTAAATCGAGAGAACCACTATGACCGAATCTACTGGCTTCATCCTATCCCAAGAATGCCGTCCTCCGTCAGGACGACATCCCGATGCGCCCGCAAAAGAAAAACCCGAGCCTTATGTCGCCGCCGATGCCTTGGTGACGGCGGTCAACCTCGCCATCTATCTGCGGCGGCCACTGCTGCTCGAAGGCGAGGCCGGTTGCGGCAAGAGCCGGCTGGCGCGGCATGTTGCCCATCAACTCGGCTTGCCGCTTTATGAATGGCCGGTGCGCTCCACCAGTCGGGCGCAAGAGGGGCTGTACACCTACGATTCGATTTTGCGTCTGCACGATGTGCATTTGCGGCAGGCCAACAAACCGGGTCTGTTCAGTGCGAAGAGTGCCCCGCTTGGCAGAACTGCGAAGGGGCGAAACCCTGAAAACCCCATGGATTACGTCAACTTCGGCGCACTCGGCAAGGCGTTCCGTTTGGCTGAATGTCCGGCGGTGGTGCTGATTGACGAGATAGACAAAGCCGACATCGATTTTCCTAACGATTTGCTGACAGTCTTGGAACAGCCTTGGCAGTTTGAGATACCAGAAGCCGATGACGGCATGCCCCGCATCGTCGCCAAACACCCGCCCATCGTTATCATCACCAGCAACAAGGAAAAAGGCAACCTGCCCGAACCGTTCCTGCGCCGCTGCGTGTATTTCTATATCGAATTTCCTTCGGACAAAGATCGGCTTAAAGCCATCATCAATGCCCATTATATGACAGAACAATCTGGAAAATTTGGCGACGGGCATACATCGCCCTCTGCCGCGCTGACGGAGGCGGCTTGCGAACGCTTCCTAGCGGTACGGAACAAGGGTGACCTGCACAAAAAACCCGGCACCAGCGAGTTTCTGGACTGGCTGGAAGCGATGCGGGGTTTCTGTGACCTTCCCGGCCTAGCCGAAACCCTGCGTTCGGATGAGGCGAAGCTGCCCTATCCTGAATTGTTGTTTAAGATTCACGACGATTGGTGGCGTTATGCCGCGAAGCTATGAGCCATTCAATAGACCGGCTTGGTTTTCAAAACCGAGTCGGTCTGCGGCAACTTAACCATGAACGACTACGAACCTAAGGCAATCCTGCTGGCGGTTTTTGCACGGCTGCGCAAAGATTTAGCACTTGGTGTGGGTGAATTGCTGGCGGCCTACCGGGCCGTCGAGGGCGGCTTTGGGGCGGAAGGGCAAGAGGCATTGCGCGAGGTTGCCCGGTTGCTGTGGTGTCATTCGTTAGACGTGGCCGACGATTTTGATCAAGCTTTCAACGACGTGCTAGCGCAGACTGCCCGGCCTACCCCGGCACCGCAACCCGTCATGCCAGAACCCCCCGTGGACAAGCCGCCTCCGCTGCCGCCACCGGTGCAGCCCGTGAACATCCCGCCGCCCGTAGCACCCTCACAGCCGGTGGCCGAGCCGGCACCACTGCCAGTGAAAACGCCCATGCGCCCTGTGCGGGACATTCAAGGCCCGGAACTTCGCGCCTACTGGCCTTTGTCGCGCCGGTCCATGGTCTATGCCTGGCGTTATTTGCGCCGGACTGTCAAGGAAGGTCCTCGCGATGTGTTGAATATCGCCGCCACCGTCGAGCAGACTGCCCGGATCGGTTTTTTTCTTTGTCCGGTCTATGACCGCCGCCTGAAAAACAAAAATCACTTGGTTTTGTTGATCGACCAAGGCGGTTCCATGGTGCCGTTCCACCGCTTCACCCGCGACTTGGTGGAAACCGCTTGCGACGGGCAGAAAAGCCAAATCCAACAAGTCGATTTGGCTTATTTTCACAATGTGCCGCCAGATCATGTTTTCTGCGACCCCCATTTGATGCTACCGACTCCGCTGGGCAACTTGCTCGCGCTTATTGATATCGACACCAGTGTGCTGATAGTCAGCGACGCGGGTGCGGCTCGGGGCCATCGCAGCAACGAACGCATCCGGGCGACAGCCGAATTCCTTGCCTTGGTCAAGCGGCGGGCGACCCAATTGGCCTGGTTGAACCCCATGCCGCAAGCCCGTTGGGCGGGGACATCGGCCCAATTCATCGCCCACTTGGCACCGATGTTTCAGATGGACAACGAAGGTTTTGGCAATGCCGTCGCCGCGTTGCGGGGACAGTCGCCGGGTCGGCGGGGATGATTACAGCAAGTATGAATAAGCTTTGCGAACTCTTATTTGTATGCGGCCCTCTACGCTGCAAATGGATCATAAGCCGTCATTCCGGCATGGATCGCCGGAATCCAGATTGCAGGGATGCCGCCAACTCATGCCATCCATGGAGTCTAGGTTCCGGCGATCCATGCCGGAACGACGGGGGAACCCTTGTCACATCATTGCTCCTCAACCACCCCTTTTGCCAGGCGGGGTGCTGAATGACCGCCACCCTCACCGAAATCGCCAAGGAAAAAGTCGCCCGCTTCACCCGTCAATTCGGCGAGCCTCATCGTCTGCTTGCTTACTATGCGGCACTGCCGCTGATCCTGACACCGGAACTGCTGAATTATTTGCGCAATCATTTTTTGCGCGGCGCAGAAGTGCCTTGGGTGGCCGAGGCGGATTTGTTGCTGTCCGAACTGTGCCGGCCCGTCGGTTACGAGCAATTCGCCTTTGCAACGGATGTCCGCGCCTACTTGATCGGCGAGATGCGGCAGCGACTCGGCGAAACTCCGATGGAGGATGTTGCACGCTTGCTGATTCGCTACGTCCACCAACTGAGCCGCACCGCGTCCCCGTCAAGCCGCGACGGCCTGCAAGCCGAACAATGGTCCGCGATGGTGTTCCTGAAGGAAAAGCGCGAAGAGGCGGTGGCGGAAATCGCCGAAGCCTTCCGCGACCACCTACTGCCGGTCGCGGGTTCCGATTTGAATTGGACGAAGGCCGTCCCCCAGGCCGAATTGGCGCGGCTGGTGCGTATCACCGACGAATTGGCAGCGCAACTCGACGAATACCCAGACTTGCTAAATTATGCGTCCAATGTCGGATGGTGGTTGACCAAGCCCGATGGCTTGGCGGGTTTGGCAAAGACGGCTAGGATGTCCGGTTCAGTGGTTCGGGTGGCAGGGGTGGAATTGCCGACAGTCGTTGCCGAAATCAAAAAAACTAAGCCGAGGTATGTAAACGTTACCAGTAAGCATAGAGACCACACCGATTTACAAAATGTGTTAAAGCACAGGAATCGAATAAGAACTGCTAAGTATGATCGATCTAACGATCTCCCTTGTGCATCAATGTATTATTCGCCGCAACCCAATGCCCCCACCCCATTCCGCGACCTGTTCAGCGGTCAGAAAACCGAAGGCCCCGCCATGGTCTGGCTACCCGGCGGAATCTTCATGATGGGCAGCCCCGATGGGGTTGGCAACGATAACGAACATCCACAACACGAAGTCACACTAGACCATTACGCCGTGGGCCAATACCCGGTCACGGTTGGCGAGTTCAGCCGCTTCGTCGAAGAGACAGGTTACCGCACCGAGGCGGAACAGGGCGACGGTGCTTTTGTTCGGAACAAAGGTAGCTGGGCGCAAACCAAAGATGCCAGTTGGCGGAATCCGTATTTCGATCAAACCGATCAAAATCCCGTCGTTTGCATTAGTTGGAACGACGCGAAAGCCTATTGCGACTGGCTAGTCGAACAGACCGGGCAGGCTTATGGATTGTTGACCGAGGCCCAATGGGAATATGCCTGCCGGGGCGGGAACGAAGGGCGCTGGTGCTTCGGCGACAATGAGTCTGACTTGGGCGATTATGCCTGGTATTCCAAGAATGCCAACAACCAGACTCATCCGGTCGGACAGAAAAAGCCCAACGCATGGCAACTCCATGACCTGCACGGCAATGTGTGGGAATGGTGCGAAGACTGGTATGACGGCGAATACTACCGTAACTTAGGCAAGGTCACTTTATTGCCCGACCTACCGCTCACGAGCAAGCCACAGCACACTGCGAGCGCCAGCGAGCAGAGTGCGAGTGGCTCTGCGAGTGAACACGAGCAGCTTGCGAGCGAGAACCCGAGCGGCCCTGCGAGTGGCTCCTACCGTGTCGTTCGCGGCGGCTCCTGGATCAACGTCGCCGACTACTGCCGCTCGGCGTACCGCTCCGGGTTCGACCCATCGTACCGCAACGACATCCTCGGTTTCCGCCTTTCGAGGACTGGCCCTTTACACTCTTACCCTTTTACCCTTGGCTCCACCGAGTTGGAAAAGCCCGCCGTGCCTGCATTCATCGCAGGCTTGCGCGACCCGTTCACAGATGGCAGCGAAAGCCCCGCCATGGTCTGGCTACCCGGCGGCGAGTTCATGATGGGGCAGGACGACAGCCCCTATGACGACGAAAAACCCGCCCACCCGGTGCGCGTGGATGCGATTTCCATAGGCCAATACCCGGTGACGTTTGCCGAATACGACCGCTTTTGCTCGGCAACCCAGCGGAAGCCGCCCGATGATCGAAGCTGGGGCCGAGGCGAGCGTCCGGCAATCAACGTCAGTTGGCAGGATGCGATGGACTATTGCGACTGGCTCGGCCAACAAACTGGCGAGCATTACCGGCTGGCCACCGAAGCCGAGTGGGAATACGCCTGCCGGTCGGGAAGCACAACCCGGTATTGTTACGGCGACGACGAGTCCGGCTTAGGCGATTATGCTTGGTACTCTAAAAACGCCAACGGCCAAACCCATCCGGTCGGGCAGAAAAAGCCCAATGCCTGGCAGTTGTACGACCTGCACGGCAATGTCTGGGAATGGTGTGCAGACTGGTATGCCGGAGACTACTACGCCCAACTCGCAGGCCACTCGCAGCACACTGCGAGCGCCAGCGAGCAGAGTGCGAGTGGCTCTGCGAGTGGGCGCGAGCAGCTTGCGAGCGAGAACCCGAGTGGCCCTGCGAGTGGCTCCTACCGTGTCGTTCGCGGCGGCTCCTGGCTCAGCGTCGCCGACTACTGCCGTTCGGCGGACCGCGGCAGGCTCGACCCTTCGTACCGCTTCAACTACCTCGGTTTCCGCCTTTCGAGGACTGGCCCTTGGCGCTCTCACCCTATTACCCTTGGCGCGGCGGACCTGCCCGGTTTGGGAGCGGTTTCCAACCGCGACAAGCAACCGCAGCAGGCATCCTCTGTCGCGGTTGAAAACCGCTCCCACGAAGCGCAAACCAAGCCGCGCTATCAAGACTATCAGGTCTTCCACGACAGTCTGGCAAGCGATGCCAAGGGCGGCGAAGCCCCTGCGATGGTCTACCTGCCCGGCGGCACGTTCCTGATGGGCGACGAGAAAGGCAGAGATAATGAAAAACCCGTTCACGCCGTCAAGCTGGATGCTTTCGCGATGGGCCGCACCCCGGTGACTTGGGGTGAATACCGTCGCTTCTGCGAGGCCACTGGCGAACATTGGCCTGAATGGTTGGAGCAAGGCAGCCAGTACCATCTGGAAACCGGCAAGTCCGATCATTACCGCCGACCGGGGATCAGCCGCGAGGGGCTGGATTTGCCGGTGGTTGGCATTGCTTGGAAAGATGCCAATGCCTACTGCCTGTGGCTCAGTGGCCAGACTGGCGAAGTGTACGCATTGCCCACCGAGGCGCAGTGGGAATACGCCTGCCGTGCCGGGAATCCGGGGCGGTGGTGCTTTGGCGACGATGAAAAGCAATTGGCCGAGTATGCGTGGTACGATAAAAATTCAAACAACAAGCTGCACCCGGTTATGGGCAAGGCCGCCAATGCCTTTGGCTTGTACGATGTGCATGGCAACGTTTGGGATTGGTGCGCCGACTGGTACTCAAACGATTATTACACCCAACTCGCAGGCCACTCGCAGCACACTGCGAGCACCAGCGAGCAGAGTGCGAGTGGCTCTGCGAGTGAGCGCGAGCAGCTTGCGAGCGAAAATCCGAGTGGCCCTGCGAGTGGCTCCATCCGTGTCGTTCGCGGCGGCTCCTGGCTCAACGTCGCCGGCGACTGCCGCTCGGCGATCCGCAACAGGTTCGTCCCATCGCGCCGCTACGGCGACCTCGGTTTCCGCCTTTCGAGGACAGTATGACTTGGCTCTTTTACGCTTTTACCCTTGGCCCGGCAGTTGCACCCCGTGGGAGCGGTTTTCAACCGCGACTCCTGTGGCAGCACTTGGCAATTGCCATCTGGGGTGTTTATTGCGGTTGGAACATGCCGGTCGGGGTTTGCAACCCCGACCGTAACGTTTGGAGATGACGAATATGATGCGGTTTCAACTATTCACCCTGGCGTTTGACCCCATCACCGAGCGGTTCAACGACGAGGCGGTGCAGGATTTCCTCGCCGACAAGGAGGTCGAATCGATCAGCGACCATTTTTTTGTCAGAGGTGCCATGCCCTATCTGACGCTGGTGGTGTGCTACCGGCCGCAAGGGCCAACGCCCAGTGCGCCGGTACCCGAACCGAAGGGTGGGCGGCAGCGCGACGAATCCTGGCGGGACGCCTTGGGCAAGGACGACTGGCCGTTGTTCAACACCCTGCGCGACTGGCGCGGGGAAAAGGCGCGCGCCGAAGGCATCCCGCCGTATGTGATTTGCAACAACCGCCAATTGACCGAGGTGGTTAGCAAGCGGCCCAAGACGCTGGCGGAATTGGGCCATATCGACGGCTTCGGCGATGCCAAGCTGAAAAAATACGGCCCCCAGATTCTGTCCATCATCGCCCGTGCCGGTTCCGCACCGCCGCAGGAGTCAGGCCATGCCGCGCAGTGACACGGAAGACCTGCCGATCTTCACCCGCTGGATGCAATTTCTGGAATGGCTTCTGCCCACCACCGAGAAATTCCCCAAGCGGGTGCGCTTCACCTTCGCCGACCGCATCGACAGCCTCGCCTTGGACATTGCCGAGGACTTGGTGGAAGCCCGCTATAGCCGCGACAAGCAGCCCATCCTCCGCCGCATCAACCTGCGCTTGGAAAAGTTGCGCATCTTGCTGCGCCTGTGCCACAGCCTGCGCTACCTGCCGCACCAAGCTTACGAGCATGCATCGAAAGCCCTCAACGAGGTCGGGCGAATGCTCGGCGGCTGGATCAAGGAACAGCAAGGCAAGGTGCCATGAAGCGGCAAGGCGGATTGTTCGGGCGCATTGCCCGCTTTGAAAACTTGCTGTCAGCCCACCGCCGCGCCGCCCGCAGCAAGCGGGACCGCCCCTCAGTGGCCCGCTTCGAGTTTCACTTGGAAAACGAACTGCTTGCGCTTCAGGACGCTCTGGCCTCGGGGGCTTACCAGCCCGGCACCTTCTTCACCTTCGAGGTGCGCGACCCCAAGCGTAGGGCTATCTGCGCCGCGCCGTTCCGTGACCGGGTTGTCCATCACGCCCTCTGCGCCGTGCTGGAACCGCACTTTGAGCGTAGGTCAATTGCAGACAGCTACGCCTGCCGCCGCGGCAAGGGCACCCATGCCGCCATCCAGCGGGCTAGGCACTTCGCCTGCCATCATGGTTATTTTCTCAAGTGCGATATCCGCAAGTTTTTCGCCAGCGTCGACCATGCCGTGCTGCGCACCCTGCTGAGGCGGTTGTTCAAGGAGGAAACACTGCTGGATTTGCTCGACCGCATCATCGCCCACGCCCCGCCCGATGCGGCCCCCGGCAAGGGCTTGCCGATTGGCAACCTGACCAGCCAGCATTTCGCCAACCTCTACCTCGGCGAACTCGACCATCACATCAAGGAGCGGCTGCGGGTCAAAGGCTACCTCCGCTACATGGACGACTTCCTGCTGTTTGCCGACGACAAGCCGACATTGCATAGGCTGCTTGCCGACATCCGGCGCTTCCTAGCCGAACGCCTGTGCCTGACCCTGAAGGAAGAAGCCACTCTGCTGGCGCCGGTGACGGAAGGCATCCCGTTTCTAGGGTTTAGCCTCTACCCCGGACTGATCCGGTTGAACCGGCGCACCCGGCAGCGCTTTTGCAGCAAGGCGCTGGCGTTGGAGCGCCACCATGCCAGCGGGTTGCTGGACCATGCCACGCTGTCCGCCACGGCGGCCAGCCTGTACGCCCATGTCGCCCACGCCGATTCATACCGCTTGCGCCGCCGGGTGGCGGGGTTTAATATGGTCGGTGGCTGACGGGAAACGGGCTCCAACCGTGTCGTTCGCGGCGGCTCCTGGAACAACGACGCCGACAACTGCCGCTCGGCGAACCGCAACAGGAACGACCCATCGAACCGCAACAACAACCTCGGTTTCCGCCTTTCGAGTACAGCTCACCCGCCCGATGGGTGCCGTCCAAGGATTGCGCCCCTGTGCATCAGGTCTGTCCAACCCCGCCTTGCCAGTGCCGGCCATTGCCGGACAAAAAGCCCTTATGCCCCGGCGTCCGGTAGCGAAAAGCGAAGTCCGCCGGGGTTCCTCTTTTCCACGAATTATGCGTTTTTTAATATTCCAAAACGGTTAACACTCTGCCGCAATGCCATCCATGACCGCATGGACGCTTTACCTTTCTAAATCTTTATATTTTGGGGTTGTCTCAACCTGATCCGCCGATTGCCCTGCCTCCAATGTCGCTTGGGCGTTCTCGCGCTGAATGGAAAACCGCTCGATCAGCCTAGCCTTGATTTCGTGCCTTTCGGTGTCGATCTTGGGCATAGCGGCCACAAAGCTCTGGATGTCGCCAGACAGGTTCTGGTCGCTCGGATCAGGCGTTTCCTTCAACTCATTCGCGGCACCAAGCCAAGCCCCCCGGATGGTCCTCTGTTGTTGTAATATCATTTTATCCCAAATCCGCTCAACGGGTGGCTGGCCGTTGATCTCGGCCTTGATCTCTTCGATCACTTCCAACTCTTTTAGAGCCTTGACCTTGGATTTCCTTGGCTTGTGGGTTTTGTCGCCTTTTTCGATATGGCGTATGACCTGGCTCTCTGGCTTCTTCACGATGCCCCGGCTGGCCCTCGGCGTTGCCTCTGCATCAACGCCTTGGTCGCGCATCGCCAAGGCAAAATCATCGCGCCATTGTCTGAGTTCGCCTTTCCTTGGGTTTAGCCTTGTGCCATCGTGCCCTAGCATTTTCACGGTCAAGTGAACATGCGGGTGTAATTCGTCGGTATGGAGCGCAAAAACGTATTCATGGTTTTTACCGAAAACATCCTTGGCAAAATCCCGTACCGCGTTTTTCACGGATTCAGGCTCCACCCCTTCTGGCATGGACAGAACCATGTGCATAGTGTCCCTTTGGTTCTGACGGCGTTTGTGGTCTGAAAACTCGCTGCCCCATTCCTTGACTACTTCCTTGATTTCTTCCTTACTGGAATAAACCTCTCCACGGTCGTTTTCCAGTTCAACCTTGCCGTTACGAGAATTGTAATCAAGATGGGCTTTGATGTGTCCGCCTCCCTTGCCGAATCCGGTGATTTTAACCATCACTTCGGTTGCGCCACGGGAAACCCTGCCAGCGGTCGCACGAAGATTCTTAGTTTTGTTGGCTTTGCGCCGTATATCCTCTAACAGCAAAGCTTGCCGGATTTTTTCCTCTGCCCTAATCAGTGACATTGGATTCCAAGCCCCAAGCTTGCTGGCTGGCCCTGACCAAGCCACGGACAGAGGCTATGTTTCTATCCAAGTAGTTGCGTAGCAAGTCCAGATTATCCAGCTTTACCTTGTCCGTGTTGTTTTTCGATTCATTCAACGCCCTTGCCATCTGGTTGATGTTCCGGCCTATCGCGTTCAACTCTCGGATATTGGTCCTTAGTTCATTCAACTCTTGATCGACCATGACAGGCTTCTGCATCAGGCTGGACTGCACAAGGGCGGCAATCCAACGGCTGGTTGCCATGCCTTTTGCCTTGGCCTTTTCTTTGGCGGCATCCACCAGAAAACGCGGCAAGCGAATGGTCATCTTTTCGATTTCTGCGTTCTCTGCATCTGCCTGTACCGCTCTCAAAACGTCTTCAACTTCATCTTTGTTTTTCGCGTGCGCGAAAAATTCAAGCACAATCTTCCTTAGAAGTTCTGACTCTGAAAGATTAAGAACTTCTGCCTTTTGTAGAAAAAGCGATTTCAAATCCTCGTCAACTCTGGCTCTCAGCATCGGCATGGTCTGTGTTCCCGGCTGGCTGTGTTGTGTCTGTCTTTGGCTGGGCTTTGCGCTTCGCTGTGCCTTGCTGCTTTGCCCTTTGCAGATAGCTCTTGAGTGTGGGCGTGGCAATGTCCAAACTGGACTCTCTCAAAGCGGTTGCAATCTGCTCAATCGAGTAGCCTTTTTTCTGCATTCCGGCGATCTCTTTTGACAGTGCCTTTACCGCTTCAAATTTACTCAGTTCTTCTTTCTTTTTTTCGACAGGCGGTAGCTTGCGAAGACTTTCGGCAATCGCCTCAATCTGTTCTTGTGTGTATTTCATAGCTGTTCACGTTGGTGTTACTGGTTGGTAAAATAATAGCATGGAAAATGGGGGGAGGGGGGAGTGGGCAGGGCTGTTGTAGCACAACAGCGGCGTTTACGCCTATCCTGCCTT
>QJPH01000419.1 GCA_003242955.1 Candidatus Methylumidiphilus alinenensis | reverse complement strand
AATGTTTGTCCTAGCTGGGGGATTGAGTCTTTTACGTTGCGTCGTTGCGCCGTTGCGTGAAACTTTCTTTTTGCTTCCTCGCCACACTGTTTGACCGTGCCGTTGAGCAAAGTTTTTTTGACTCACGCAACGGCGCAACGACGCAACGTTAAGAGCCATATACGATTTGCCTGATACTTCATTCGCTTCATGATTTTTGGTTTGGGGGTTTGGCAAATTGTGGATGCAAAAGAAACAATAGCATTGGCCCATGACATACTCACAACCTCTTGTTTAAGCCAAGCATTCTCGGCTACATTCAACAAAACCAACGCACTTTCGGAGTGGCTTGCCCTAGCCCCCCCTTTTGCAAAGGGGGGTACAATACTGATAGGTGATGAGAAAAAAAGTGAGGCATCGTTGCGTGAGACATTTCCTACATTAGAATTAGTGGTATCATCCCCATAAAGGCAATCGGATTTCCGACCCATCCCCACCGTGAAGGCACTCCCTTACAGGCAAGCGCTTGCAATTTACTGCATTTTCATCATCAAATACATGATTATCGCCATACTCAATCAAAAAGGCGGGGTCGGTAAAACCACGCTATCCGTCAACTTAGCCGCCGCGCTGGCATTGGCTGGCAAACGCACTTTATTGGTCGATGCCGACCCGCAAGCCAGTGCGCTGGACTGGCAGGCGGCGAGAAAGGGCGAAAGCCTGTTCCCGGTGGTGGGGATCGCCAAGCCGACTTTGCACAAAGACATTCCCGGACTGGCCAGTGGGTATGAGCATATCGTCATCGACGGGCCACCTAGGGCCAATGACCTCGCCAAATCGGCAATCATGGCGGCGGAACTCGTCGTCATCCCGGTGCAGCCTTCGCCTTACGATGTATGGGCAGCCGAGGAAATCATCAAACTTTACCAAGAAGTCGGCTTATACAAGGAAAGCCTTAAAGCCGTGTTTGCGATCAACCGCAAGATCGGCAATACTGCCATCGGCCGCGATGTGGGCGAGGCGTTGAAGGACTATCCGTTTCCGCTGGCAGCTTCGTTCATCAGCCAAAGGGTCATCTTTGCCGAAAGTGCGGCCAGCGGGTTATCGGTTTTGGAAGCCGAGCCTAAAGGTCTGGCTGCGAAGGAAATCCGCTCCCTAATACAAGAATTGCTGGAACTATAAAATGGCAAGAAAAAAAATCGTATCAATATCCAGAAAACCATCCGCCGATACTTCCATTTCTAATGGCTACGAGCCACCCTTGACGGCTGGCCCGATGACACTGGCTTTAAACTTGGACTCCGGGCATCAAGACCCGTTGGACGGATCGGAATCGCGAGCCACACCGTCCGTCTTGGCCTATGGCCCACTGGGACTGGCCATTTACGGCCCGGTGTATTGTCTTTCCTTCAGCATCATGTTCAGCACTATCCTGCTGGGTAAATTCATTCCGGGCAGTGCATTGATAGGCCAGGCTTGGCAAGACGGCACAGGTGCGGCGCAACTAAATTTCCGCCACGAATAATGGCTAGCCTGAGTTGGCCATCGGCGGCGATAAGTAGGAGTTCATAAGTTTTTTAACAATAAGTGAAGCAATGCTTAACCGTTCGTCCTGAGCTGCGAGTCTGTCGAGCAGTCGAAGGATGACCGGTTAAGCCCGTTCATGGTTCGATTCCTTCGACAAGTTCAGGAATCAAGATTCCTGGCAAGTCACGCAGCGGTTAGCCGGACGACATTTTTGCCGTTGCCCAGCCATCGTAAGCGTTCACTCCCCCCTGCCTTTTCCTAGGAATGCGGGCGTCTCGCCCGCTGAAATGGCGGCCAAGATGGCCGCGCTCCCAGGGGGGGTGAACGGTTACCCCCAATGAATTACTTTTTCCATATTGACGGCACCTGAAGTATGACTATGAAGATCACCCCCTTTTGGCATACTTGTGAGTAAATTTGTAAGCTGAACACTATCGTTACTAATACTTTTGATAAGCTTCATAATCTGGATTTCACTTTTCTTATGATGACCCCATGATTCAGCAGAAGCAAAATTTACCGTATATAAATTGATGAATACCACAGCAAAAACCTTTCTGGCTTGCGCGTCAACATTTTGAAACTGTAAATTTCTTTTTCAACACGCGCGGCAGGAAACCTTGGGCGGCTTCTAGGGCTGGCTAAGACGGATAGACGAGGGCGGATGCAGGGATATGATCCGCGAATGGGATCATAGGTATGGTGAAAGGATGAAAAGAATCAAGCAATTTGATATTGAATACGCTGCAACAAAAAAACCGCCGGTTTTTTTCAAACCAAGAGGATTGATCTGCGGCGGCATCAAAGCCACCACAGTTTTTTATAACAACAGTATTTAGGCTGCTTTCAAGCTTAGCGCTTTGATACGGGCACTCAATCGGCTTTTGCTGCGAGCGGCTTTGTTCTTGTGGATCAAACCCTTGTTGACCGATGAGTCAATAATGGGGGTTGCCTCGCGGAAAGCAGCTTGGGCTTTTTCGACATCGCCTTTGACGACCGCGAACAAAACTTTCTTGATGTAGGTGCGCAGCTTACTACGGGCCGCAGCATTTAGCAGGCGGCTTTTTTCTGAGGTGCGAGCGCGTTTTTTTGCGGATTTAATGTTTGCCAAGGTAAAACCCCGAACGTAGTGGGCAGTTGTAAAAAGAACCATTTTCCTTCATAGGGTGGGCCTATGTCAACAGCAATTCTCATTTTTAGCTTATACTACGCTCTTTTTTGTGAAAATCCGAAGGGGAACGAGTCTGAGCGGACAGTTAATCAAATCGACAGCCATGGTAGGCACAATGGCATTGATTTCACGGGTACTTGGCTTTATCCGCGACATGGTGATTGCCCGCCATTTTGGGGCGGACGCTGCCACCGATGCCTTCTTTGTCGCTTTCAGGATTCCCAACTTCCTCCGCAGGCTGTTCGCGGAAGGCTCATTTGCCCAAGCCTTCGTGCCGATGCTGTCGGATTACCGGGAAAACACTGACCGTGCAGGCTTGAAGCTGTTTCTGGACCGTGCCTCTGGTTCTCTTGCACTGATTGTGCTGTTGGCCTCCTTGGCAGGCATGGTCGCCGCACCGTTACTGACCTTAATTTTTGCACCCGGCTTTTTGGGTCAGGATGGCCAATTCAACTTAAGCAGTTCCATGCTGCGGATTACCTTTCCTTATCTGTTTTTTGTCACCCTGACCGCATTTGCCGGCGGAATCCTCAATACACACGGACGCTTCGCCATTCCCGCCTTTACTCCGGCCCTGCTCAATGTGGCAATGATTGCCGCCGCCCTATGGTTGGCCCCGCATTTGCCTGTGCCGGTCACAGCCTTGGCTTGGGGGGTGTTACTCGCTGGCCTGGCCCAGTTGGCCTTGCAGGTTCCTGCTTTGATGGCTGCGGGTTTGCTACCTAGGCCACGCATTGGCTTTGCCGATCCCTTAGTGCGCCGCCTTCTCAAACGGATGGTACCGGCAATCTTTGGCGCTTCAGTCACCCAAGTGAATCTTTTGGTCGATACTTTAATCGCTTCCTTTTTAATGAGTGGGAGCGTTTCCTGGCTATACTATTCCGACCGTTTGGTAGAGTTCCCCTTGGGGATTTTTGGCGTCGCTTTGGGTACGGCGATTTTGCCCCATTTGGCTAAAAGCCACGCCAACAAGGACGAAGCAGGCTTTTCCAATGCCATGGATTGGGGGCTGCGATGGGTGTTGCTTATCGGCCTGCCCGCCACAGTCGGTTTGATGGCACTGGCGGAGCCCTTGATGTCAACGTTATTCCAATACGACGCATTCGGTTCCCGCGACGTGGTGATGGCTGGGCGCAGCCTGACGACCTACTCCTTGGGTCTGATAGGTTTTATCGCCGTCAAGATTCTAGCCTCAGGCTTCAATGCGCGTCACGACCTACGCACACCCGTCCGGCATGGAATTTACTCCATGCTAGCAAACCTATTACTGTGTTTGGTGTTGGTTTTCCCATTGGCGAGGCTGGGCTTTGGACACGCTGCGCTGGCCTTGTCCACAGCTTTAGCCGCATTGTTCAATGCCTTGCTGTTATTGTATAAGCTGCTTACAGACGGTATTTTCCGCCCTCTTCCTGGTTGGCCGGTTTATCTGGCAAGGCTATTTGCCTGCAACGTCGGGCTAGGCTTTTTGCTTGTCCATGCCACTGCCGATTTACCTTGGCAAGATTGGAGTGCCCATGAAAGGATCATGGGCTTGATGGCTTGGATTGCGATTGGAGGAGGTGCCTATTTCGCAAGCTTGGGGATTTGCGGTTTGCGCCCTAGCCATCTTGCCTTGGGAGAGGGTTCATAAATCATGTTTCTAGCGAGAGGATTGAAGCATCTGCATCTTCCTAACGATGGCTGTGTGGCGACGATAGGCAATTTTGACGGTGTCCATCTGGGACACAAGGCAGTGATTGAGGGATTGTCCGCGCAAGGGCATCGATTGGGACTGCCGTCGGTAGTCGTTTTGTTCGAACCCCAGCCTAGGGAATATTTCGACCCAAAACTTTCCCCCTCCAGATTAACCCGATTCAGGGAAAAAATAACTCAATTGAGTCGATTGCCAGTGGACGGGGTATTGGTGTTGCACTTCGACCGTCAACTTGCCGATAGTTCGCCGGAAGATTTTATCCAAACCGTGCTATTGGATAGTCTTCGGGTAAAATACTTGGTGGTGGGCGACGACTTCCGCTTCGGCAAGAACCGGCGGGGCGGTATGGACCTATTGAAGAAAGCGGGTGCGATGAACGGATTCGAGGTAGCCGATACCAGTTCGGTGCAAGAGGGCGGCGCAAGAATTAGCAGCACACTGATCCGGGAAGCCTTGGCCAGTGGCAACATGACGGATACTACCCTGTATCTAGGGCGTCCTTATTCCATCGTCGGACGGGTTTGCCCAGGCGCCAAGCTTGGCCGCCAACTCGGTTTTCCAACCGCCAACATCGCACTTATGCGCAAAAAGACTCCATTGCAAGGCGTGTTTGCCGTTACAATGGATGGTATTACCGATCATGCATTGGAGGGTGTGGCGAATATCGGCTCCCGCCCCACAGTGGAGGGTCACAGCACGATGCTATTAGAGACCCATTTGTTCGACTTCGAAGGGGACATTTATGGTCGTCTTGTCGAGGTCCATTTTCATCATAAATTGCGCGAAGAGATGCGTTTTCAAAACCTAAAGGCTTTGCGCGAACAAATCGAACGAGATTCCAACCAGGCGCGGGCTTATTTTGCCAACCGCCATTGTTAAGTTTTCAGCCATTCAAATCTAGAACCATGGACTACAAAGCCACGCTCAATCTTCCGACCACTGATTTCCCAATGAAAGGCAATTTGTCCCAGCGCGAGCCGGAGCAACTCAAAGCCTGGAAAGAAAAAGCACTTTACCGGAAGATACGAGAAATTTTCCAAGGCCGTCCACGCTTCATTTTGCACGATGGCCCCCCTTATGCTAACGGCGAAATCCATATCGGCCACGCCGTCAATAAGGTGCTCAAGGACATTATTGTCAAAAGCAAGGGGCTTTCGGGCTTCGACGCACCTTATGTACCCGGCTGGGACTGCCATGGCCTGCCCATCGAACTGATGGTGGAAAAGAAAATTGGCAAGGCCGGGGTTCAGGTTGACCCGACTGAATTCCGCCACGCCTGCCGCCAATACGCCGCCGAACAGGTGGATGTGCAGCGTGAAGAATTCATCCGCTTGGGTGTCTTTGGCGATTGGCAGAACCCCTATCTGACCATGGATTTCAAATTTGAAGCCGATATCATTCGCTCTTTAGGGCAGATATGTGCCAATGGACATTTGACCAAGGGTGCCAAGCCCGTCCATTGGTGTACAGATTGCGGCTCGGCTCTGGCCGAGGCCGAAGTGGAATATGAGAATAAGCGTTCTTTGGCGATTGATGTGCGATTCCGGGTGGTGGATGAACTGGCTACACTGCAACGTTGCCATACCGCCGAAGGCCATTTAGGGAACGGACCCTTATCGGTGGTGATATGGACCACAACGCCTTGGACCCTGCCCGCCAATCAGGCGGTGGCGCTGAACCCAGAGTTAGACTATGCCGTGGTGCAGTCGGAAGAATCTGGCGAGAGGCTACTTCTCGCCGAAGCACTGATGAAGGATACCATGGTACGGATCGGTGTTGAAAACTACCGCGTTGTGGCCTATTGCAAGGGTTCCGCGCTGGAAGGCTTGCTGCTTCGCCATCCTTTCCTGAACCGGGAAGTGCCTATCATCCTAGGCGACCATGTCACTCTGGAAGCGGGTACTGGTGCGGTCCACACAGCCCCCGGTCATGGTCAGGAAGACTATGTCGTTGGTTTGAAATATGACTTGAAAGTTGACAATCCCGTGGGCGACGACGGGGTGTTCCTGCCTGACACCCAATTTTTCGCCGGCCAGCATGTGCTGACCGCCAACCCTCAAGTGGTGGAAGTTCTTAAAGACCATGGGGCTCTGTTACATGTCGAAAGCATAGAACACAGTTATCCGCATTGTTGGCGACACAAGACCCCGGTGATTTTCCGTGCGACACCGCAATGGTTCATCAGCATGGACAAGAACGGGCTGCGGGCTAAAACCCTGCAAGAAATCAAACAGGTGCAATGGATACCCGACTGGGGGCAGGCTCGCATCGAGGGCATGGTTGACAATCGCCCCGATTGGTGTGTGTCTCGCCAGCGCAACTGGGGTGTGCCAATTGCTTTGTTTGTCCACAAGCTGACGGGGGAGATACACCCGGACACCTTAAACCTGATCGAAAAGGTTGCACTACGGGTTGAAGAACATGGAATTAACGCTTGGTTCGATCTAGAACCCAAAGAACTGCTGGGTTCTGACGCGGATCAATACAGCAAAATGAGCGACACCTTGGATGTCTGGTTCGATTCCGGTGTGACCCATGCCTGTGTGCTGAACCGTAGGGACGAACTGGGATTCCCTGCCGACCTTTATCTTGAAGGCTCCGACCAACATCGTGGGTGGTTTCAGTCTTCCCTATTGTCTTCGGTCGCCATGAATGGCATCGCCCCCTATCGAACCGTATTGACCCATGGTTTTACGGTGGATGCCTTGGGTAAGAAAATGTCCAAATCCAAGGGCAACGTGGTCTCTCCGCAAAAGGTGGTAAGAAACCTCGGCGCGGATGTACTCCGCCTTTGGGTTGCCGCCACGGATTACCGTGCGGAGATGTCGGTCTCCGATGAAATACTCAAGCGCACTGCCGACGTTTACCGACGTCTGCGCAACACCGCCCGTTACCTATTGGCTAACCTTAACGGCTTCGAGCCTACAAAAGACCTTGTCCCTGCGGAGCAGCTATTGCCCTTGGACCGTTGGGCTGTCGACCGCGCTTGGCAATTGCAACAGGAAGTCATAAACGCCTACGAGACTTACCAATTCCACTTGGTTTACCAGAAAGTCCATCATTTCTGTTCGGTAGACATGGGTAGTTTCTATCTGGATGTCACCAAGGATCGCCAATACACATCCAAGGCCGACAGTCTGGCGAGGCGTTCCGCGCAAACCGCAATGTACCACATTGCCGCGGCCCTAACCCGCTGGCTGGCCCCCATACTCAGTTTCACCAGTGATGAAATCTGGCGTTTCCTGCCCGGTGAAAAACCAGAGTCAGTATTCTTATCGACTTGGTATGAGGGACTATTTCCGCTCAACGAACACAGCACGATAAACCGCGAGTTTTGGAATTTTGTCTTGCTTGTCCGCGAGGCCGTTAGCAAGGAACTGGAAGTACTGCGCATTCGTAACGAGATCGGTTCCTCGTTGGATGCCGAGGTGGAGCTATATTGTTCACCTGATGTATTTGACCGCCTGTCGCTATTGGAAGATGAACTGCGCTTTGTGTTTATCACCTCCTATGCGACGGTTTTGCCGGAAAGCCAGGAACATGCCGACAAGCTTCCCACCGAAATCGAAGGTCTGGAATTGCGACTCAAACCTAGCAGCAAATCCAAATGTGTACGCTGCTGGCATCATCGTGCTGATGTGGGCATCAATGCCGACCACCCTGAACTGTGTGGCCGGTGCGTGGAGAATGTGGATGGTGAGGGGGAGACCCGGTTGTATGCTTAATGGAGAACGGGCAATGTTTAGCTCGTTCCCAAGCTCCAGCTTGGGAACGTGTTCTTTGAAACTCCTGCTTCCCGAGGAACGGTCAACGAACAAGCAGGAGCTTGATACGCAAGGGTATCCAAGCTGGAGCTTGGGAACCAGCCAATGTTGGAGCTTGGAGACCACGCAATGTTGAAATGGCTATGGTTAACCGTATTGGTCATCGTTTTGGACCAGGCCAGCAAGTTGCTGGTTGACCACGCGATGGGTTTATTCGAGAGCATACCGATCATCCCCGTGTTTCAATTGACCTATGTGCGCAACACTGGCGCAGCCTTCAGTTTGCTAGCCCATGCCGGGGGTTGGCAGCGTTGGTTTTTCATCGTCCTGTCCGTCGTTGCCAGCATTGGCATTTCCTATTGGCTCAAGCAATTGCCCAAAGACCGACATTGGGAAGCCGCCGCCTGGGCACTCGTACTGGGCGGTGCCCTAGGTAATCTAATTGACCGCATTGCCTATGGTTATGTGATTGACTTTCTGGATGCCTATTATCAACAATGGCACTTCCCGGCCTTTAATGTGGCAGACTCAGCCATCACCCTAGGCGTTGGGATGTTGCTGATTGACGCGGTGTTTCTAGCCCGCCACAGTAGGGTGGGGTAGGTGCGGCTATTGATTCTGACGTGGAGATGAGGTACCGTTTAAAAAGATGGCTACCAACTTAAGGCGGGGCATTTCAAGGCCGTTCATGGTGAGCTTGTCGAACCATGAATGGCTTAACCGTCCACCCTTCGACTGCTCGACAGGCTCGCAGCTCAGGGCGAACGGTTAAGCTTTGCGCCTGTCCCGCCTTAAGCTGATGGCCGCTAATGCCAATGTGCACCTAACCCACCCTTGCTTCTTTTTCATTTAGCTGGCTAAACAACCGCACCCAATCGAAGGACGGGCCGGGGTCGGTTTTTCTTCCAGGGGCAATGTCGCTATGGCCTGTGATCGCCTCGCGTGACAGGTTCGGATAATGCTGAAGCAAAGCCTGAATGACATCGGCCAACCGGTGATACTGGTTTTCAGTGTAAGCGATGGTTTCCGTACCCTCCAGTTCGATGCCTATGGAGAAATCATTACACACTTCCCTGCCGCGAAAACTTGATACACCCGCATGCCAGGCGCGCCGATGAAAAGGCACATATTGCGTGATGGTCCCATCACGACGGATGAGCACATGGGCTGCCACCCGCAACGCTTGAATGCCCTCAAAATAGGGGTGTGCGTCCTTGGGCAGGGAATTGGTGAATAGACGATCAATCCATTCCCCCCCAAACTCACCGGGTGGCAAACTGATACAATGGACGACGATCAATGAAATATCGCTTTCAATTGACCTGTCATTGCAATTGGGCGAGGGTACGATCCTTTCGGCTTCTTCCAGCCAACCATTGGAAATGTTCAAACTCATGTAGATTCAACCAAACCGATGACATTCAAATGACGATAAGAGTACGCTATTTTGCCAGTTTACGGGAAAAAATGGGCCGTATCGAGGACACCTTGGTGGCCGAAGACATCGCAACGGTTTCCGACGTTTGGAGGGTCGTCAGCACGGGGCAACCGTTACCCGAGCAACTTCTTTGCGCGGTTAACATGGAATATGCCAAAGCCATGGACCCGGTCAAAGACGGGGACGAAGTGGCGTTTTTTCCGCCCGTGACCGGGGGCTTGGAATGACCGTCAAACTCTGCGAAACCGAATTCAAGCCTTATGCGGAAGTGGATGCCTATCAACACCAAGCCCTACGCGAGAAGGAGGGGGAATTTGGCGCCACATCGATCTTTGTCGGTACGATGCGCGATTTGAACCTAGGCGATGCAGTCACGCAAATGACCCTGGAATATTACCCCGGCATGACTGAACGCCGTTTGGGGCAAATCGTAGACGAAGCCCAATCGCGATGGAATTTGCTTGATGTGTTTGTGATTCATCGAGTGGGTGTCATCAAACCCAACGACACCATCGTGCTTGTCGCGGTTTGGACCCAACATCGTGACGAGGCATTTGCAGCCTGTCGACATATTATCGAGGAACTCAAACACACCGCACCGTTTTGGAAAAAGGAGACTATCAAGGATGGGGAACGATGGGTGGAGAGCACAATCTAGGAGTTAAAATGCGAGTTTTCCAGATGAACACCGAACGCCCCGCTTTGGTACTTGATCGCCTGTCGTCTTTTTTAAACTCGCCTTTGGATGGAATATTGCGTTCACGGATTGCCGACGACTCCCGGCAAGCCGAAACCCCTGCCGCCGCCCGTGAATTGTTTGGCGAGTCGCGCCTGCTGACCTTGGTTCAATACGATCCCATAAGCCGGTTTTTCAAATGCGTAGGCGGCTCGACCCTGGCTGTAACCGGGGATAACAGCGCCCCTCTGATGCGTTACCACATAGCAGACCAAGGCGGAATCATGCCGCATGGCGAGATGCTTGCGTTCCTGAAGGACTGGGGCGATCCAACGCATTTTCCTTCTGGAGTAAAGCACCGCTACACGCGAAATCAAGGACGTTAGGCCATGAGCAATTTTTTTGTGATAGCGCCAATCAACGGTGTAGACCATGCCATCAATGTTCACGGTAGAACGAGAGAGCTTCCTTTGCTACTCGTACTTCATGGCGGCCCCGGTTACGCAATGATTGATCTGTTTCACGATACCCTCCCAGAGCTTGAGGATGACTTTGTCGTTGTGAATTACGACCAGAGGGGCGCTGGCTTATCCTACAATAAAAAAATTGACCCAAAATCCATGACCCTTCACCAACTTGTAGAAGATGCGGAAGCCATCCGAAGGTTTGTATACGAAATAATTGGATGCCCACAAAGTCAAGCTTGCTATGTGCTCGGCCACTCCATGGGAACCATGCTAGGGCTGGAACTGGTCAGGAAATACCCAGGCGCATACCAAGCCTATGTTGGCGTTGGACAAGTCGTCAACGTCGTTGAAAATGAGCAGGCGATGTACGATTGGGCCATTGCCCAAGCAAGGCAAAGAAACATCAAGAAGGCGATCAAAGAGCTTGACTGCATAGGCAGGCCGACCGATGACTACCGCTACCCGTTTCCAGGGCGAGGGGGAAAAGGCTGCAATCCAGAGAAAGTAGATGGCTTTGATGTAACTATGCGCTGGGTCGAAGAATTTGGCGGGGAACTCTATGGCAAAGACGGCTCTGAAGAAGTCGATAAGAAGATACTTTCGAGCAAACTGTATAAGGGTAAAAAAAGAAACTGGCATAGAGGATTGGAATTCTCTGCTGAAAATCTCTTTAATGACCCTGCGGTTGTCTCTTGGGATGCCAGAAGTCAAACTATTGACCTTAAGACGCCTCTCTACCTGCTTATGGGCAAACACGACTATGACACACCCGCGCCCCTGGCAAGGAGCTATTTTGATGACATCAAGGGAACTAAAAAACTCATCTGGTTTGAAAACTCATCCCATTTTCCATTCTATGAAGAAAAGGATCGTTTTGTCACAGAACTTGTGGCTTTAAAAAAACGAAATTGAAGGGTTGCCATGAAAGTACGGATAACATCCCTGGCTGGTTGGCTGGTTCCCAAGCTCCAGCTTGGGAACCCTTGCCTATCAAGCTCCTGCTTGTTCGTTTACCGTTCCTCGGGAAGCAGGAGCTTCAAAACACCGTGTTACCAAGCTGGAGCTCTCATTGTTATACACAAGTGTTGGAGGCCCGTCATTCCGGCAGGGATTGCCGGAATCCAGTCCACAGGGAGGTGAAACTGCGGGCTGGAAATTACCAGAATCAAACACTTGCTTATCGACGAGTTTGCCCTCCATGGCTTCTGGATTCCGGCAATCCCTGCCGGAATGACGACGTTTCTTGCTTGGTCGGACTTGTGTATAACGTCGAGAGCTGGAGATTGGGAACGGGCTAAACCCGGATTACGCCCGGAGGGCTACAACACTGGGATTCAACGGCGAACACAATCCGCATTAGGGGGCTGTCATGGGGCGTGGAACATTGGGACATCACGGGTTACTAAATGTTCTTTTGTGCTTTTGTTTCCTGGTCATTCCATCAATCGTGCGAGCGGACCAGGCTACCCAGACCGAATGCCTGTTCAACTGGGCGGAGACAAACTATCCCGCCCTGTTTGCCCCGGCAGGTTCGAGCACGGCGGTTTTTACCCCCTATGCCTATCGCCACTATACGGCAACCAATGCCTACCTGGGCGTTTCGTCGGTCGATAGCCATGTCTATTACGAGGGGCCGGACGGGAATTTACAAGATGAAGGGCTGTTATCTGACTGGCTACCCAAAGCAGGATGCCAAGTAACCTCTCCGCCCCCAACCCCGGTCGATTGCCTGTTCAACTGGGCGGAGACAAACTATCCTGCCCTGTTTGCCCCGGCAGGTTTAAGCACGGCGTTTTCAACTCCCTACACCTATCGCCACTACACGGCGACCAACGCTTACCTAGGCGTTTCCTCGGTCGATAAACATGTTTATTACGAGGGACCGGATGGAAATTTACTTGATGAAGGCTCGTTATCATATTGGGCACCCAAGGCGTGTCTGCCACCCGTGGCAAATGCCGGGGCGGACCAAACCGC
>QJPH01000502.1 GCA_003242955.1 Candidatus Methylumidiphilus alinenensis | reverse complement strand
ATGCTGTATGTCAACTTAAGTCAAATATACAATTCTTTTTATAGGCTACGAATTTAAATATAATTAAAAATCATATTGCTGCAATGAATAGTTTATAATTATACTACGTATTATATTTAAAAATGGCATAAGATGCAAAACCATGCAGGGAATGCTGAATTGTTTTTTTTGTTTAAGATAAAAATGCTGTATATAGCGACCATCCGTGGCTTATAGAACCCTGCAATACCAGATGCCCTATCAAGTAACTTTTAGATGTTGAAAACGCTGGTCTATGGTGCCAGATAATTCTTAAACGGGTAAAGTGGAGCTTCTGTGCCAGTTGCACCGACTGCCGGAATCAGCAAAAACTCGTCTTTAGCTAGATGGGAATGCAAGGTACCCGGTGTCACAGACACCTGATTACCTTCATGGCCCTGCAAAACTAAAATCTCTGGATGGTCGAACGGTGCCTTTTCGTAACGAACCCGATCATCGGTCAATGTTTTTAAAAACTCAACCAAGTCATGGCGGTTTTTCTCGGAGAACTGAAGATTTTGCAAGGGAAACACGCGAGTGACTTGTTTCGCATCATTGGTAAAATTTCCACCCCGTGTGTAAAACTCGACCACTTGTTCTAAAGTCGCCATTCCCCCGTTATGCATATACGGCCCAGTTAATTCAACATTCCGCAGTGAAGGTATTTTGAAACTGGCTTTTACCTCGGCAACCATTTTTTGAGTGTTCGGTTTTTTCAACTCTGTTTTGGCAGACTTGGTAGTTGGCAGAAAAGCATTGCCCGTCGCCGATAGAAAGCAATTATTTGTGTCTTGCGGTTGAGGTTGAATACCATCTGCTGGTGTAAATAAGCTGGATGCAACATAAGATGGTTTGAAGTTTATCGCAAATTCTTCCTGAAAATCACAAGCACGTACCTGAGTAACGTCAGCATCGAATACCCCCTTCATATTCCCCGCCAACTGTTGCAGATATTGCTGGCTAAAAGATAACGGATTGCCATAGTCGTCAACTCCGCCTAGACCTATATCCGCAGTTTCCTTGGCAACTCCAGTTGAGGCGAAACCGGTATCAATAAATGCGGTAATCGCTGTCTTATGAGCAAACAGCGGAATACGATTAACAACATTGGTTGTCGCACTGATTACAAAGGTGCGCTCGCCAAATGCTTCGGGGTGGGTTTGCGCAATTGCGGCATTTGCATTTACCGAGGCAGCAGTAAAATTTGGGCCTAAGTGGCAAAGGGAACATAAATTTACCCTAAACTGTTCCAATCCGCTCAACTGGGCAGCCGTCAGGTCAATCGGCTTGTTTGATGCGTCACGGGTACTTTTATCAAAGGGTGATTCGTCAGAAATCAGTGTACTTTCGTAAAGCTGAATCGCTAAACCGAAAAACATCCCAAAATTCGCTTCCATTTGGCTATAGGGAGCCCCCCCTACCGGACTGCCAAACCGACTGGGCCGTGAAAACGACCAGTATTTTTCGTTAAAAGCCTGCTTGACCAAGTTTTCATAAGTAGTATTCAGCCCAGGCTTTAAATTTCCAACGCTACTAAAGCTGAAGCTACCCAACACACTGTCATTCCAATGTACTTTTTGGTTTTCCAACGGATGGCGCTGCATCAATTTTCTGCCAATATCTTTCAACGTGCGGTTTTTGCAGCCCATTTCAGTGGTGTTTAAAGGTGGGGCTGTTGCCTGGGAAGCCAAGGAAGAATTAATCAAATGCAAGCGCTGTTTGCTGACCTTGTCACCATTTATTTTGACCCATACCCCTGACTTCGGGTCACGATCACCCCAGGGACTACTGCCGTTAAATACATTATTTGCACGCCCATCCCAAAAACTACGATGGTTAAAAACCGCATTAATCACGCTCGGCGCATTTCGTGGTGTAACTCGTCGAGTACCAATGCCTCCTGCGTGAAATAATGTATCAGCATTCCGATTGCAATCGTCAATATTACTACCCAAGCGGCTTACTGTTTTGAATTCGCCACCGAATGTACCTGACGAGCCTACAACATTGTCGGTATCAAAAATTATAGGGGAAAACTCTTGCAGCGGATCCTGCATTTGATGTAAAGGAAAATCACCCAAACGAAGCGCATGGTTCGATCCCAACAATTCATTAATAGCAGAAATATTGAAATGTTGTGTGCTTAAGGGTGATGATTGACTGCCGGGGGCAATCTGGTTTTTTATCCTGCGATCAGCACCGGCATGAAAATGACAAGAGCCGCAAGCCATGCCATCGCTTCCGACATTGGTATCCCAGAACAGTGCTTTACCTAATGCAATGGCGGCTGTCTTATTGACTATGATTGGATCGGAGCCATTCAATAAACCAGGCACTTCGGGTACTGGTAAATATTTTAGGCTAATTGGCATTGGTCCCAATGCCAAAGTGCGGGGACTGGAATTATTTTGTATTGGTTCTGCCGCCAATGCTTGAATGCTAAAATTATATAATACCAAATTTAATAATAAAAAAAGAGCTAAAGAGCTAAAACGAAAAATATCCATAATTTATCTCAAAATGGCTATATCAAGCCAAATAATATATTAGAAGTATGTAAACCTAATCCATAAATATAAACTCGAAAGTTTAATAGGTTTGACGTTAACTATTTCCGGAATGACGGCGTTTTGAGCTTTGCCGAAACAACTTGCTAATCAGGTAAGGCGATGGGCAAAAACCCAAATACACCACCTTATTAGCAAGATGCTTCAGCTATTCCGTCATTCCGGCATGGATCGCCGGAATCCAGATTGCAGGGATGCCCCAAAGCCCACGCCGTCCATGGAGCCTAGGTTCCGGCGATCCATGCCGGAACGACGACGTTTTGGTTTTAGCTGAAACATCTTCCTAATCAGGCCGCCTTATTAAATCAAGGGAGACGGGCATAAACAATATGCCCGACTCCAACTACCGTGCTTAATTACACCCTGCTTTTTTCATATAATCGGTTAATGGACCCACATCTTGCGGGTTGCCACCAGCCGTACTTAAGTAATACACATGGTTATCTGTGGAATTGACCCCCATATAAGATTTAGTGCCTGTGTAGTAACGATAATAATAGCTAGTCTGTGTTTGAGAAGATGCACCTGCTGGCGAGAATAGGCTTGCATAGTTTTTCTCCGCCCAATTAAACACACAATCGGAAGATGATAACGGAAGCCCGGTCACTTTTACATCTATTGGAGTGTTGGTGCCACTCGTCATTGTACCCCCCACGAAAATGGTGTAATTACCAGGTGCTAAACCGATCAGGGTTAAATTGGCATAGACCGTACTGCCAGACGTGTAAGCACTGCCAAAAACGCCTGATTCATACAGGTTGTCAATACTCAGGTCATCAGCACCCGCTTTGACTCTATCGCCATAAGCGTTGGTATAGCTAATGCCTGAGGCATTGACATAACCTAGCGTTTCGACGATACCGTTAGTCGTAGTATTCCCTGGTAATGAGTTTGTGACCGTAGCATCAGTCGCCCAGACTATGCCCGCCATACCTGCCTGAGCAATCTGATCGAAACCATGAATGGCCCCATTAGTAAAATTGTCAGGTGTAGACCCGGTGACAACACCCGTGAAAGGTGCAGAGGTTCTATAGACGGTGAAACCCGGCGCGTTAGTCGTTGCTGACGTTGCTGAAACAAGGACATCAGTTGCAGTGGGTACGTTGAAACTGAGCCATGTGCCTTGCATGCCCCAAGCGTTGTTGTTCAGTGCCGGATTGCTGGTGTACGCATTTTTATTGGCGTTCGCAGCAATGGACTGAATGGTAGTCCCTGGGCTGAGCGTGTTATTGTTATTAACCCACTTACCTTCCCAAGCTGCAGCAAATGACGCTGAGGCAAGCGATAAAGCCGCTGCGGTAAAAGCAGCCTTTAAAAAAATTCTATTAGTCAATTTGTAACTCCTAAAGTGTAGGTTGAAAGTCAGTGTTGCTTGTTTAAAGTTTGGGTCCCGGCTTTGACCTTTTTGCCAGAAAGGTGGACGGAAAATTTTCCCAGCACAATGGCGGATGTAAGTGTTCACTCCCCCTATCTTTTCCTGGGAGCGAGGCCATCTTAGCCGCCATTTCAGCGGGCGAGACGCCCGCGCTCCCAGGGGGGAGTGAACGCTTACTGGCGGATTAGCCATGCCGTACCCCTGCATGAAATTGAAAAGCACCCTAAGGCTTAGTTTGCTTTTCCTCTTCATTTAACAAGATGCACAGCAATATATATACCAACAATAGTCCGTACTGATTTTACAGGAATAGCTAGCAACGCGCTTAACTAGTGATAGATTTTTCAATAAATATTATGCGGCATATGACACGCTATTGTGGCATATAACACATATTTTTTAATAAGCGCCAAAAATCTGCATCCTTACCAAAGAAGCGATGGTTGACAAGACAGGGTTGCATTTGCCTAGTGGTGAAGTAACATGTTAATTTATAAATAAAATAATTCATAATATTTCGCAATAATGCGACACGTAACGGTATAACAAGTGTGTCATATAACACAGTCTAAATAAGCATATTGTCTGCGACGATTTCCCACATGTTAAATTAATAATCTATGAGATATTCATATAGATTTTTATTCAAAATCAAGGATAATTGTTAGTTACCCTCATTGGAGCATATCAGAAGGAGTTTAAACTTCTAAAATGATTATAAGTTCTATCACCGTCACCGACGCAACACAAGCCAAAACACTGCTGAGCTTTATGCATCCCCATGGCCTTGCGGATGAACGGTGCGACAAGCAATCGCAAGCCGTGGTGGTGGCTTACCTGTTGGCTATATTGCTCCATGCCGGGATTTGGCATGTCTACAAGATCATGCCCCCACGCCCACCGGAACCAGAACCACTATTCATTGAAGCGACGCTGGTGGCTGCCCGACCCGCACTGGCAACGGTAGCCACAGCGCCACCCCAGTCAGATGTCAAGCCGCCGCCTATCCCTAGGCCTGTGCACAAAATTGAAAAACCTACCCCAAAAATTATTGAAAAGCCCAAACCGGTGTCAAGGCCAAAGCCGACGCCCAAGCCTGTGGTCAAGCGATTGCCAAGTTCCGAGCAACCGGTAAAACCTGATTATAGCCCGGCAACCGAACAGGAACCCGCCCATGAAGCAGCGTCCACGTCAACAGGAACACCGGGGGTTGCGACAGATGAAGCACCTAGGGGGGCTTCACAAAAAGCCCCACCCGCACCGATCCAGAATACCGAGTACCATCCCGGTCACTTCGGTGGATTTGGCAGGAGTAACTACCCAAGGACGGCCAAAGAAAACGGCTGGGAAGGGACAGTTAGACTCAAAGTCCACATCCAAGCCGACGGCGACATTGGGGAAGTTATCGTCATTGAAAGCAGTGGGCACGACATGCTGGACGAAGCGGCAGTGAACATGGTGAAGGAAGGGCACGCCACACCTGCCCGACGGGGTGACAAACCGGTTGATTCCTGGGTGGTCGTGCCTTATCGTTTTCATCTTGAAAATGAATAAGTAATGTTACGCACCGTAGGCCGGAATAAGCCCGTTTGCGGGCGTTTCCGGCAATAGCATCACCCGGACAACTGCGGCTTACTTCGCCGGAAACGCCCGCCGGGGCAGGCTTATTCCGGCCTTCTACGTCTGGCATCATGCGTAACATCAGTTAGTACAGTAGGGCGAAAAAGAGAAAGCCGACAAGACTGCCGGCACTCCAACAAAGCCCGATTTGAATGGACTTTCCCTTGAGTATTGCGTTGGGGGTGTATGGAGGGGCAAACGGTCATTTTTTGGTAAGCCCTGTTCTTAGGGCGTTGAATATGCTATTCCCCGCCACGGGGTTGTCGCTACTGACTAGCACCGCGACGACCAACTTGTCGCCAAATTGGATGCACTCGGCCACCGCTACGCTCTCCGGGCTCCAGGCCCGGACTGAATCCGCGTCGCTGGACAGTTGGCCGGCCTTTTCCGCAGTCAGAATGTTCTCTGCTTGGTTGACGCATTCGGTTTGGTTCGCCGTCGCCGATTCAAAATGATCCCACCACATATTGGGTCTGGCAAAAGCTAACGGGGAGGTAGCGCTAGATAGAAACGCAGCCAAAAATATATAAAGGTGTTTTTTGTTCAATATGGACATAAGGGTTCCCCTTCAAGTTGCAAAATAGGGCCTTGGTCATCGTTCAGCCCGATGGGTGAGTTTGTGGAGTGCGGCGACTCGTCGCCGCATGGTTCGGAAAGCGGCGACGGGTCGCCGCACTCCACATTGGGTGGGTTGAACGATGACCAAGGCCAAAAATAGAGAGGCGGTCGCGAACACGACAGCCTTTCTGTATTCTGGGTACCGGCAATCCCTGCCGGTATGGCGAGCATCTGCTCATTTGTGCATAACGATGAGCGGCACAAAGGGGAATGCGGTTTAATTAGACCCTAAATGGCTCATTTTAAGGGCTTGCAGTGAATTCACGCAATTTGGTGTCGATTGGAGATCAACGGCCTTGGGGTCGCCATAACATTCCTTGTTCTTTGCGAGGGCTTCTTTTGGGTTAGCCACATACCAGGCAATGGATTTTATTTCCTCAGCCTTCGTCTGGCCGGAATTGTTAGTTTCCAAGGCAGTCACCGACAGGGTGTAAACAGTCGTGGAAATGGCCACGACAAGAAGTAGATTGGTTTTTTTCATGGTTTGTCCCGCTTGTAGATTGATGGTGTTTAACAACTCATAAAAAGGAAAAGGCATTGGCCGTGTGGAACGGTGTTTGCCCTGCTTATCTCATTATGAGTTTGTATAGTTTATTGGGTATTTTTGAATTGACAATGCGACAGATTGTCGCAGTATTCATACTGTAAAATAATATTATTTTTATTCGTGTCATATGCCACATAAATAGGTTATATGGCATGTATTATATAAATATTATTTTAAACACTCATTCGGATACTCTGTGATTGATGGTATGATAATTGCTTACTTTTATGCCTTTTATGAATCTTTTAGACTTAAAATGGCAAAATCCAAGCACCTTGCTCTGATTAAGCAAGGCCAAGTTGCGTGGAATGAATGGCGCCAGGCCAATCCAAGCATAAAGCCGGACCTCATCAAGTCGGATCTCCGCGCCGAAAACCTCGACGGGGCGGACCTTAGCCATGCAAAACTCGGCTGGGCCAATCTCACCGGGATGGAACTCGGCAATGCAAATTTCAGCCACGCAAAACTCGACAGGGCGGAACTCAGCCACGCGAATCTCGCTGGGGCGGATCTTAGCCACGCGATACTCGCCGGGGCGAATTTAAGCAATGCCTGCCTCGTCGGGGCGGATCTTCGTGAGGCAAGCCTCATCGGGGCGATATTGCACTCGGCGGACCTCGACGGGGCAAAGCTGAATAATGCGAAACTCTACGGGGCGGACTGTCGCAACGTGAGTTTTGGAAAGGCGGATCTCAGCGGCACGGAACTTGGCAAGGCAAATCTTCAAGGGGCAGACCTTAGTGAGGCGAACCTCACCGGAGCAAAATTATACTTGCAAGATATCAGCGGGGCGATCAAGGCCGGTGCCGACCTTAGTAAAATCAAAAGATACTGAAGTTTCAACCGATATGAAAACGCGAATGATGCGCCTCGTTCCTCGGCACATCCTAAATTTTTATCTATTGTTCAAGTGAAATGGAAGTAGTGTGTCATATAACACATTAATATGTGATATAACTCAGTTTTAATTATCAATATCACCTGCGACAATTTGCCACATTTTACAATTGAAAGTTATAATATATTATATGTTGCAACTAACGCGAACTCTCTCTTCGTTTATGTTACCTCCATTGTGCATTCCAGAAATTCTCTTTCTGATATTGCAGGGGACAAAGGATTGTCCCCATTTTTTTTACCTCCATGACCACTTTTATATACCATACTCCATGGTGGAAAAACCTATTTCTAAAAAGGTCGAAAAGCCTAACATTCATTTCGATGCGTATCAAAGCCCCTGACGATGAGTTGCCATACGGCAACCCACGGATAAGGTGATTTCCAATAATGAATCCACCAAAACCGAAATGAATTGTCCACGAAAATCACCAACAATTCCTCCACAAATCACCTTGCCAAGCTGGAGCTTGGCGTTCCTTCTGGGAGCGCCAAGCCCCAGCTTGGCCTTTGGATGGGATGTTCTTTATTGGATATCACCTAACATCCCTCCCAAGGATGTTATCCGTACTTTCATGGCAACCCAAGCCTGTGCCCAAACCTGTTGATTCCTAGGTGGTCGTGCCTTATCGTTTTCATGTTGAAAATGAATAACTGATGTTTCGCAACACATAGGTGTGGGCGATGCCCACGATAGATTGCCTATGCTTGCGGGAGCGATCCACACATCTTTAGGAGCTTTAACGTGAAAAACCATCCTGCCTTGCGTGGTGCTTTATTGGCCTTGTTGGCTTCCCTGTTATTCGGGGCCAGCGTCCCGTTGGTGCAACGCTTCGGTGTCGGTGTAGGCAGTTGGATGACGGCGGCCATGCTGTATGCGGGGGCGGCGGTGGCAGGGTTGTCAATGCGTTCCAGCACTGGCAAGGAGGCTGCCTTGCGACGGCGGCATTGGCCTCGCCTTGTGTCCGTGGCTTTATTTGGCGCGGTGATCGGCCCTGCGGCACTCGCATGGGGACTGCAACACACCAGTAGCATAAGCGCATCGCTCATGCTGACGCAGGAATCTGTTTTTACCGCGTTGCTGTCTATGCTGCTGTATCATGAACACATTGATCGTCGCGTTGGACTGGCAATAGCCTTGACGGCATCAGGCGGCCTCCTGTTGGTATTAGACCGCGCAGGGAATGGGACCGCGCAGATGATCGGATTGTTGGCCGTCATGGGGGCAACCGTCTCCTGGGGCGTGGACAACGCCCTGTCGCGGGCATTGGCCGACCTTGACCCTGGCAGGGTGGTCGTGGGCAAGGCTGCGTTGGGCGCAGCCTGTTCGTTTCTAATTGCGGCGGCAACGGGCGAAACAAACTTATCCTTGACCGCCGGACTGGGTCTTTTTTTGATAGGCACTACAGGATATGGACTTAGCCTGCGTTTCTACCTGCTGGCACAAAGGACGTTTGGTGCGGCCCGGACAGGTTCAGTGTTCGCCACGGCTCCCTTTATGGGTGCGCTAATCGCCTTTGGACTAGGGGAGCGAGGGGTGAGCCTGCCGCTGTTAAGCGGCGGAGCGTTGATGGTGGCAGGTGTGGTTCTGCACTTGACAGAAAAGCATGAGCATGGACACTTGCATGAGGTGCTGGAACACGAACATGCCCATACCCATGATGACGGACACCATACCCATGTCCATGCCACGATGCCGGTAGGCGGACACAGCCACTGGCATAGGCATGAGCAAGGCAGGCACTGCCACGCACACACCCCCGACTTGCATCATTCCCATAAGCACTAAGTGCGGCACGGATAACAGAAATTGCGGGGAGCGGCTGGCCTTTTTTGCTATGTGCATGATTTCGATGCCTCGCCGAGTTGGCTTTATTCTGGATAAATTGTTTCCTACGACCTGATATAATGGACATCCCCCAGAAACCGAATTAGACGCTCAGGCTAAAAATTTTGCATTTTTACCGACGGATCAGATTCTTGAATGGCAACCCCCCTTCCTGATTAGCATTCAGATGCAAAAAAAAAGGCAAAGAACTCTCGCCAAATCCAAGCAAAAGCCAGTCAGGCCGCCATTTTCCAGGAAACTGAAAAAATGGGTGTTTCTTTTGGTCTGCATGCTTATCGTTGCCTTGATTCCCTATGTTTATTATCTGGACTATACCGTCCGCCAGCAATTTGAAGGCAAACGTTGGGCCTTGCCGGCCAGGGTCTACGCTGCGCCCATCGAATTGTATGCGGGTCTCGGCATGGATGACTCCCGACTGTCCAAAATTCTTGGAGAATTAAAATACCGGGCCGACCCCAACCTTTCCACCCAAGGCAGCTATGTCAGGCTGGGCAACGAAATCACCCTAAACACCCGGCAGTTCAAGTTCTGGGACAAACCTGAACCATCACACCGTGTACGCATCGTCTTTTCCGGCGGCAGCATAGAAGCCATCGAAGATGTCAACGAGGGGAAGGAACTATCCCTGCTGCGCATGGAACCGATTCAAATCGGCAGTTTCTACCCTGCCCTCAAGGAAGACCGTGTTCTGATCAAGCTGGAGCAGGCGCCTAAACCCTTGGTGAATGCGCTGCTGGCAGTGGAGGACCGGGATTTTTACGATCATTTTGGCATTTCGCCCAAGGGCATCCTGCGGGCGATGTGGGCCAATCTCCGTGCAGGCGGATTGGTGCAGGGCGGTAGCACGCTGACCCAACAATTGGTGAAGAATTTTTATCTCAATTCCGAGCGCACCTTGGTTCGCAAGCTTAACGAAGTCATCATGGCGCTGATTTTGGAGGCGCGTTACTCCAAGGACGCGATTCTTGAAGCCTACTTGAATGAGATTTACCTTGGGCAGGACGGTGCGCGGGCTATTCATGGATTTGGCCTGGCCAGCCAGTTTTATTTCAGCCGCTCGCCGGATGAGTTGGAACTGCATCATAGTGCGTTATTGGTGGCCTTGGTGCGCGGCCCGTCTTTCTATGACCCCTTCAAAACGCCGGATAAGGCAAAAAAGCGCCGTGACATGGTATTGGAGGAAATGGCCGATTTGGGTTATATCACCAAAGCCCAGGCGGAACAGGCCAAACTCAAACCGCTGGATGTACTTAAAGACCCCCATCAAGCAATTAGCCGCTATCCCGCTTTTCTGGATTTGGTCCGACGCCAATTGCAGCAGGAATACCGCAATTCAGATTTGACCTCCGAGGGTTTGGGGATTTTTACCACCTTGGATGTTGAAGCCCAGGACAATTTAGAATCGTCTATCGAAGCTACCCTGAAAAAACTGGATAAGCAAACCAAAACCGATGTGCCGTTGGAAACAGCAGCCATCTTCACCCGCCGGACCACCGGCGAAATCGTTGCTTTTGCCGGCGCACGCGACCCTACTGTCGCTGGCTTCAACCGAGCGTTGGATTCGGTGCGTCAGATTGGCTCCCTGTATAAGCCTGTGGTCTATCTGACCGCCTTGGCCAATCCGCAAAAATACACCGTCATCACGCCGGTGCAAGATACGGCCTATCGCCTTTCCTCGCCGGGTAGCGAACCATGGGTTCCAAAGAATTATGACGGCCGCGAGCATGGCACTGTGGCCTTGCACAAGGCTTTGGCCAATTCCTTTAACCTAGCGACAGTGCGGCTGGGCATGGGCGTAGGTGTCGCCCACACAGTGAAGACTTTGCACAACCTCGGTGTTGACCGTTCCATGCCGGTGTTTCCGTCCACACTGCTGGGCATCGGGGAATTAAGCCCCATGGAAGTGACGCAGATGTACCAAACCCTAGCCAGCGACGGTTTCGTCACCCCGCCCCACGCGATCCAGTCGGTGGTTGCCCTAGACGGAAAGCCGTTGCAACGCTATGGCTTGAAGGTTAAGCAGTCAATTGCCCCGTCGGCGGTTTTTCTAGTCGATACCATTTTGCAGGAAGTGGCGCGTGAAGGCACTGCCAAGCCGGTTTACGCCTACCTTCCGCATGATTTCAATGTCGCTGGCAAGACCGGCACCACCAATGACATGCGTGACAGTTGGTTTGCCGGATTCACCGGAGACTACCTAGGCGTGGTCTGGGTTGGGCGCGACGACAACCAGCCGGCCAAGCTGACCGGTGCGCAAGGGGCGCTCCAGCTATGGGGGGCAACCATGCGCAAGATCAGCCATGAGCCTTTGGAACTGGACCCGCCCGACGATGTCTCGTTGGTCTGGATAGATCGCAACAACGGTCTTAGGGCCAGCGAGGCCTGCCCTAGCGCCACCCGCTACCCGTTTATCGAAGGCTCCGCACCCAAGGGATTTTCAGCCTGTACGCAAGGCGGGGGAAGCTCGTCCGATAAGCCATCGGAGGCGGGAAGCGGGGAAGGCGAAAAGGACGAGTCTTGGTTGAAGGGCTTGTTTTAGCGGTTTTCGGGAGGTGTTTACATGACCGCTAATTTCACGCCGCGTCTCGACATACTACCACCGTCACAACGCCGTTTGTGGGACGAACTGTCCGCCGTGCCAGAGGAGTTCGTACTCTATGGCGGGACAGCTATCGCCATCCATCTTGGACACCGTGAGTCAGTGGACTTTGATTTCTTTGGCAACAAACCGCTCGATCCAACGAGATTGGCCCCCGCCCTTCCCTTCCTTGCCGGGGCAATCGTCACGCAGCGCGAACCCAACACTTTCAGTTGCACCATTGACCGTGGAGGCGCGGTCAAATTGTCTTTTTTCGGGTTACCTGGAATTCCCCGTCTATCGCCGCCACTCATCGCACCGGACAACGGTTTACAAGTGGCTTCCTTGCTCGACCTTGCAGGTATGAAGGCATCCGTAGTGCAAATGCGCGCCGAGGCAAAAGATTACATCGACATCGACGCATTACTGACGGATGGCAGGATTGACCTGCCAATGGCACTCGCCGCCGCAAGAGCGATTTATGGAGCAGAATTTAATCCGCAAAGCACATTGAAAGCCCTCACCTACTTCGATGATGGCAACCTACGTCGATTGCCTGATTCAGTCAAGGATCGTTTAACGAAAGCCGTGCGGGAAGTAGACCTTGATTGCTTGCCAGTGATTACAGTACCGAGTCGTGGTATTCATCATGACCGTAGGCCACATCAATGAAGCCCATTCCGCTTACACCCGACACGGAAGCCCTGGCGCGTCGTCTTGTCTGGTTTGAAGAACCGTCAGAGGC
>QJPH01000431.1 GCA_003242955.1 Candidatus Methylumidiphilus alinenensis | reverse complement strand
CGGGCAAAATTCAGCGCGGCGATAAACTCATTGATGCCGGCGGTCAAGACGCTGTTGCGTATGCTGGACTGAAATGACGGCACACCGACCGTCAAGACAATGGCAATCATGGTAATGGTGACCATGAGTTCGATTAAAGTAAAGCCTATGGCTGATCGAGATTTCATGCCATAAGATAACAACTTTTTTAATGATTGGACAAGCTAAAACGGCGGGTTGCGAAAAAATCCTCATTAAACCCGGTTTGGGTGAGTGCGTCACTTTGAGAAATAAGGCGAATTCCAGAACAGCCGTCATTCCGGAACGACACGGCTTTTCTTAAGTCAACAGTATTATTGGCCCCGCCCCTCCTAGGAAATCACCTAACGCTGCCACCAAGCAACTGGGCTTGGATCCGGTTGGCGTAGTATCGGGGCGAGATGGCCTTCAAATTGCCGCACACAATTTTGCCAGGCATAATTCATGGCATAGGCGCGGCAGTCTTCTGGGTTTAATTCCAGCGCTTCTAGAGCCGCTTTTTGCAGATTATCATCCAAGCACCCGACTTTATCATCAAGTATCACATCAATGGGCCCGCGTACCGGAAATGCCGCCACAGGGACACCACAGGAGAGTGCCTCCAGCAAAACCAGTCCGAAGGTGTCTGTCAGGCTGGGAAACACAAACACATCGCAAGCAGCCATGGTTTGGGCCAGTTCTTCGCCGAGCTTGTACCCGACAAAGTGAGCATTGGGATATTTGCTTTCAAGCTCCTGCCGTAGCGGACCATCGCCAACGATATACTTGGTGCCAGGCAAATCCAGCCCCAAGAAGGCTTCCAAATTTTTTTCGATGGCTACCCGTCCCGCATAGAGGAATATTGGCCGTTGCCCGTCCAAAAATGTTTTATCGCGTGGGCGGAACATGTCGACTTCCACTCCCCGCGACCATAACACGGGGTTATTGAAACCCCGTTGTTTCAGTTCGTCAATCAAGGCGGGCGTGGCTACCATGATGCGTTCGCTTTTGGAGTGGAACCAGCGCAATAAGGCGTATCCCCAATGCATTGGAAAACCCCATCGTAGATTGATATATTCGGCAAATCGGGTGTGGAAAGAGGTGGTGAAAGGGATGCCATGGTCAACGCAATATCTGCGTGCGGCAAGACCTAGAGGTCCTTCGGTGGCAATATGCACCGCATCCGGTTGGAATTGTCGAAGCCGCTTGCGTAACGTGGTTCCGCAGAATAAGGCCAGTCGTATCTCTGTGTAGCCGGGGCAAGGCCAACTTTTGAACTGGTCCGGGGTGAAAGTTTCCACAGTGTGGCCAAAGCCTCGCAAATGTTCGCATGTTTTTTGCAAGGTGGTGACGACACCGTTTATCTGTGGTCGCCAAGCATCCGTAATCAGGGCAATTTTCAAGCGGGGATTCCTCCAACAGTTGAGTGCTTTCTTAAGGGTAAGTACTTTCTTTTTCGTTTGTACAATAGAGATTCAATATGACGTGGAGGTAAAAGTCGTATGACGGTTCTGTGACAATTGAAATTATGCAAGGCATGCGTTGAATGACTGTCATTCATACTATGTTATTATCAAAACCAAAATCACTGTGCTAAGCCGCAACGACATCACCAAACGAGACCTCTAATTCTGAACTCAATCGACCATCCCCATCATGGCAACCGTGGCTTGCCAGAATTACGCGAACTACTCTTCCTAGCCGATCACTTGGACGGATTAGGCAGGGTGGAAACTCTTGCCAACGTAGACTATCAGGGAACATCTTTTCCGCTGATCGCACTGAGCTTCGGCCCTGATGACCCATCAGCGCCAGTGTTTGCTGTGTTCGGCGGAGTGCATGGCTTGGAGCGCATCGGCACACGGGTGGTATTGTCCTACCTGCAAACTTTGATGGAATTGGCCCGTTGGGATCGCTGCATACAGCGTATGTTTGAAACAACTAGGCTGCTTATGGTGCCGTTGATCAATCCGGTGGGAATGATGCTTAACCTACGATCCAATGGTAACCACGTCGATTTGATGCGCAATGCGCCAGTGGAAGCCGAGGGGCTGTCGGCATGGCATTTATTTGGCGGACAGCGATTGACCACCCGCATACCTTGGTATCGTGGCATCGAGGGTGCGCCCATGGAAGTTGAAACCCAGGCCGTTTGCGATTTTGTGCGCAGAGAAATTTTTCCCGCCAAACTGGCCGTCGGTATTGATATCCATTCTGGTTACGGTGTCGTGGACCGCTTATGGTTCCCGTATGCCAAGACACGCAAACCGTTCGGCGGGGTGGCTGAAGTGATTGCGTTGAAAAAATTGCTTGACCACACTTATGCCCGGCATGTTTACCGCATCGAGCCGCAATCGCAGGAATACCTCGCCCACGGCGACCTGTGGGATTATCTCTATGACGAATACAACACAATACAGCCAGAAGGCTGCTTCATCCCCTTTACATTGGAATTGGGTTCATGGCTGTGGGTGAAAAAAAACTGGTGGCAGTTTTTCTCCCGTATTGGGCTGTTTAACCCGCGATTGCCGCACCGGGAAAGACGCATTTTAAGGCGGCATCTGTTCCTGCTTGATTTTCTTTACCGTGCGGTGCATTCCCCGGAACCTTGGTCCTTTCCTGACATTTCTCGCCGCGAACAAAGGCACCGGCGGGGTTTGGAGCTTTGGTATGGGGAATGAGCGATTGCTGGTCCATTTCCTTGTACCGAGTTGCGCTAAACGGTTGAATTCGCCGACATGGAAATGCCGAACATCCTATCTGCCCTTACGTTGCGTCGTTGCGCCGTTGCGTGAGTCGAAAAATCTTTGCTCTGCGTTAAAGCCAGACAATAGAGCGAGAAAGCAAAAAGAAAGTCTCACGCAACGGCGCAACGACGCAACGAAAGAAAGAGATGCGTCCGGCTTACAAGACCGCAGTTCATGACCCAAAAGCAATTCCGGTCGGCACAACCGAGTACCCAAGAACGTGTTTTAACAAATTGGGTATTTCTGCGAGGTCTGGTGCGGGAAAGCGCCCATTGGGATGATTTCCCTGATATCTTTCGTGCAGCCATCCCAGGCGCGAGGGTTCATTTAATCGACTTGCCCGGCAACGGACAGCATTGGCGTTTGCCCAGCCCGCTGTCACTGCGGGAGACAATGGAGGCAGTGCGAGCCGAAGCCCTTGCAGCCATGCAAGCACAATGTAGATCGGACACAGCTTTAACGTACACGACAAATTCAAAGCACGTTAGAGGAGACGGCCTTCTGCCGTATTATCTATTGACCATTTCCCTTGGCAGCATGGTCGCGGTCGAATGGGCCAATCGCCATTCGGATGAACTGGCCGGTGCAGTGCTTATCAACACCAGCCTACGGGGTTTAAGTCCTTTGCACCAACGCCTGTCATTGAGAGCCTGGCCATTGATCGCCCACATCGTCGCCGCGACTGATGCGGCAAAACGCGAACGCCTGATATTCGAATTGACTTCATCTCTGCCAGACCCAAGCGCAAGTCTGATCGAAAACAGGGTTGCCACTCATCGGTTTCATCCTGTCCAGCTAAAAAATGTCTTCCGCCAACTCTGGGCGGCGGCGCGTTACCTTCCCCCCTTGGAAAAACCGCCCATCCCACTGCTGCTGCTCAACAGCAAGGGTGACCGCATGGTCGATCCCTCATGTACACAAGCCATGGCACAGCGGTGGGGTATTGAACCCAAAATACACCCTTGGGCGGGGCATGATTTGCCCTTGGACGATTCTGAGTGGGTGATTACGGCAGTTTTGGATTGGTTGGAACGCGGACTAAAACACCATGATTCCAGCATCCCTGCTGAAATGACGGTGTTTTAGAAAAACTGAATGAATGCTGAATATCAGCCGTGTTGACCAAAATGGTGTCACAATAGTACCCTATCTTATAAATATTGAGCGTTATCGTTTTCGGCTATCAGCTTAAGGCGGGACAGGCGCAAAGCTTAACCGTTCGCCCTGAGCTGCGAGCCTGTCGAGCAGTCGAAGGGTGGACGGTTAAGCCGTTCATGGTTCGATCCTTCGACAAGCTCAGGACTCACCACGAACGGCCTTGAACTGTCCCGCCTTAAGTTGGTAGCGTCGTTTTCAAAGTGTAACTAATACGGGATCATTGGAAGGAGCTATGAAGAGAAACCAAGATTTGGCACAAGGCAATCCGTACCTTAAATTCATTTCGCGTCCAATTTTGCTAAGCGCAGTCTGCGCGTTAATCTTCACTGGCTGCGAAAACAAGGCCAAGGAACAGCAAAAGCTTGCCTTGGCAGCAACCCCTCCCCCTCCGGTGGTTGAATACGCGCTAGTCAGCCAACAGGATGTCCCTATTTACGATGAGTGGGTGGGTACGCTGGACGGCATGGTCAATGCCCAAATTTTGGCGCAAGTGACGGGTTATTTGGTCAAGCAGGTTTACAAGGAAGGTGAATTTGTCAAAAAAGGCCAATTGCTTTACCAGATCGACCCGCGCACATTCCAAGCCGCTTTGGATCAAGCAAAAGGCAATCTCGCCCGTCAGGAAGCCCTGCTAATCACCACCCGATTGGATATGCAGCGCATTCAAAGGCTATTGCCAGAAAACGCGGTGAGTGTGCGGGATAGGGACATCGCCGTTGGCCGCGAGGCGCAAGCCCAGGCGGAAGTGGCTGCGGCCAAAGCCGCTATGGAAAGTGCGCAACTCGCACTGGGCTTCACCCGAATCCTGTCCCCAATTGACGGCATCGCTGGAATATCCCAGGCCCAATTAGGCAACTTAGTGGGTCCAGGCAGTGCCAACGCGGTATTGACTAAGGTATCCACGGTCGATCCGATCAAGGCTTTCATACCCTTGAGCGAACAGCAATATATGCGATTTGCCCGAGAGGAGAGGAGGGCGTCCGAACGCAGTACACCTACACCTTTGGAATTGATTTTGGCTGACGGGACAAAATATCCTCTACCCGGCAAGTTTTTCTTTGCCGACCGGCAGGTGGAAGTGAAAACCGGCACCATCCAAGTCGCCAGCTTATTTCCCAATCCCCGCAATATTTTGCGCCCTGGTCAATTCGCCCGGGTGAGGGCGGCCACTACAATCAAACGGGGGGCTTTGCTGGTGCCGCAACGGGCCGTCGGCGATATACAAGGCCGCAAGGTGGTGGCGGTGGTGAAACCTGACAACACGGTGGAAATCCGCCCGGTGAAGCCTGCCGAGACCATCGGCACACAGTGGGTGATTGACGAAGGCTTGAAACCCGGCGAACGGGTAGTCGCCGAGGGCATACTGAAGGTCCGCCCTGGCAGCAAAGTTAATCCCAGACCTTTTGCGGAAGCCCCCGCCGCAGCGGGGAGGTAGCTCCATGGCCCAATTTTTCATCAACAGACCCATCGTGGCGATTGTCATCGCCATCTTGATGGTGATGCTCGGCCTTGCTTCCATGATGGAATTGCCGGTTGCCCAATTTCCCAATATTGCGCCGCCGGAAATCCAGGTGCAGACCACCTTCACCGGTGCGGACGCGGCCACGGTGGAGCAGGCTGTCGCAACCCCCATCGAGCAGCAAATGTCCGGCGTGGATAACATGAACTACATGTATTCCATCAACGCCAATAACGGGCAGATGACGTTGCGGGTCAACTTCGACGTGAAAGCCGACCCGAACATCTCGCAAGTGTTGACGCAAATGCGCATGTCCCAAGCCGAGTCGCAACTGCCCCAGGACGTGCGTAATTTCGGTGTCAACGTCCTAAAGTCCACCTCTTCGCCATTAATTATGTTCGCGCTGTATTCGCCGAAGGGGACTTACGACAACGTCTTTCTGGCCAACTACGCCTTCATCAACATCAACGACCAGATGACGCGGGTGAAGGGCATCGCCAGCGTGTCGGTGTTCGGCGCTGGCCAGTACGCAATGCGAATATGGGTCGAGCCGGACCGGCTCGCCAAGCTCAACATAACCATCCCTGAAATCATCAACGCCATCCAAGTGCAGAACAACGTCAACCCGGCGGGCCGGGTCGGCGGCGAACCGGTTCCGCCCGGACAGGAGTTCACCTACGCTGTCCGCGCCCAAGGTCGCTTGGAGACCGAGGAAGAGTTCGGCAACATCGTGCTACGTGCCAACCCTTCAGGCTCCATCGTGCGGGTGAAGGACGTGGGCCGCATCGAGCTAGGCGCACAGACATACGACATGATAGGGCGTCTCAACGGCCAGCCAGCGGCCTTGGTGGCATTGTACCAGTTGCCCGACACCAACGCCATTGATGCCGCCGAGGGCGCGAAGAAGTTGATGGCGGAGTTGAAGACCCGCTTCCCCAAAGATTTGGACTATGTGGTCGCGTTGGACACGACCTTGGCCGTCACCGAAGGCATCAACGAGATCAAACATACCTTGTTCGAGGCACTGGCGCTGGTCATATTGGTGGTGTTCCTGTTCCTGCAAGGCTGGCGGCCTACATTGATTCCGTTGCTGGCCGTGCCGGTGTCTCTGATTGGCACGTTCATGCTGTTCCCGATGTTGGGCTTTTCGATCAACACGCTGTCCTTGTTTGGCCTAGTGTTGGCGATTGGCTTGGTGGTTGATGACCCCATCGTCGTCGTCGAGGCGGTCGAGCATCACATCGAAAAAGGCTTAAGCCCCAAGGAGGCCACGCTACAGACGATGAAGGAAGTGACCGGGCCGATCATTGGCACTTCGCTGGTTTTGATCGCGGTGTTCATGCCCACGGTGTTCATTCCCGGCATCACCGGCAGCCTTTACCAACAATTCGCCGTCACCGTCGGCGTGTCGGTGATGATCTCCACTTTCAACTCGCTGTCTTTAAGCCCTGCCTTGGCGGCCTTGCTGCTTAAGCCTAGGGTGCGCGGCACCGGCCCGTTGCAGAAGTTTTACGACGGCTTCAATTGGGGCTTTGGCAAAACCAATAAGGCTTATGTGAGTTTTTGTTCGGTACTGATCCGTAAGAGCATCATCAGCATGGTATTCCTTGGCCTGTTGGCGGGCATGGCGGGCGTATTGGGCAAGGGTATCCCGATGGGCTTTTTGCCGGATGAAGACCAGGGCTATCTCTTCGCCGCCATCCAACTTCCCAATGTATCCTCGCTGCAACGCACCAGCGAAACCACACGGAAAATCGAGGAGATTTTAAAGAACACGCCGGGTGTGCAGTATTACTCATCGGTGATCGGCTTCAACATGCTCAGTCAGGCCAACACCACCTATAACACCTTCTTCTTCATCTCACTGAAAAACTGGGCGGAGCGCACCCAGCCGGAAGAGCAATACATCGCCATCCGCAACCACATCAACAGTGAGATGGCGAAGATACCCGAAGCCATCGGCTTCGCGTTTCCGCCCCCGGCCATCCCCGGCGTCGGCACTTCGGGCGGCGTGACCATGGTGCTGCAAGACCGGGCTGGCAAGGATGTCGCCTTCCTGGCCGAAAACACCACAAGGTTCCTCGCGGCGGCAAATCAGCGGCCTGAAATCGCCCGCGCCATGACGACAGGGCTACCCTCGGTGCCGCAGCTTTTTGTGGATGTGGACCGCGACAAGGTGCTGAAGCAAGGCGTCCTGCTGTCTGATGTCTATAGAACCTTGCAGGTCTACATGGGGTCAGGATTCGTCAATTACTTTAATCGCTTCGGGCGGCAATGGCAGGTGTTTGTGCAGGCCGAGGGCGAGTTCCGCAAAGACACTAATACGATGGGCCTGTTCAGTGTGCGCAACAGCACCGGCGACAACGTGCCTCTGTCCACGCTGACCAGCGTCCGCAAAACTGAGGGACCGGAATTTGTCATGCGCTACAACCTCTACCGTAGCGAGCAAGTCAATGTCACGGCCAGGCCGGGCTTTAGCTCGGCGCAGGTGATGAAAGCTTTGGAAGAAGTGTTTGCCGAAACTATGCCGACAGAAATGGGTTACGGCTATCTTGGCATGAGCTTCCAAGAAAAGCTGGCCCAGCAAGGCATCTCGCCAGCAGCGGTGTTTGCGTTCGCGATTTTCTGCGTGTTTCTGATCTTGTCCGCACTGTACGAAAGTTGGACCCTACCGTTCAGCGTGTTGCTCGGCACCCCGATTGCCGTGTTCGGTGCGTTCGCGGGACTTACCCTAGGAGGCTTTGAAAACAACCTGTATGCCCAGATTGGCCTAGTCATGCTCATCGGCCTTGCCGCCAAAAACGCCATCCTCATCGTCGAGTTCGCCAAGATGGGCGTGGACGAAGGCAAGTCCGTCATTGATGCCTCCCTGGAAGCGGCCCGTCTGCGCTTGCGACCCATCCTGATGACCGCCCTGTCCTTTATCTTGGGCTGCGTTCCACTGGCCGTCGCTAGTGGAGCCGGCTCCTTGTCGCGGCAGGTTTTGGGTTACACGGTCATCGGCGGCATGACCGCGGCGACCTGTTTAGCCATTTTCTTGATTCCCGTGTCGTTCTATGTGGTTGAAAAACTGTCGCAGCGTGGCAATGAAGCTGCGCCAAAAGACCCAAAGAAGGAGGATATCGGCCATGCGTAAGCTTTTCATCAGTGTTTTGGCTCTGCTGTTGGCGGGCTGTTTCAAAATCGGGCCGGATTACCAGAAACCTATCGTCGATACGCCTAATAAGTGGCGTTTCGGCGAAAAGGCAGCGCGTGACTTGACTAACACCCAATGGTGGGGTCAGTTAGGCGACCCCGCGCTTAATCGCTTGGTAGACCGTGCGTTACTGGGCAATCTGGATTTGCAAATGGCAGTCGCCAGTGTCGATAAATACATGGGTATTTATGGCTCCACACGGTCGAACCTGTTTCCGCAACTTTCAGGCTCCGCCGAGTATTTACGTGCGCAGAGCAGCAACCGCTCGATCCCAGGCATCACCACCAACCACCCAGACTCTGACTATACCCAAATGGGTGCGCAAATGAACTGGGAGTTGGATGTCTGGGGCAAATTGCGCCGAGCCAATGAAGCGGCCTACGCCGACATGCTTGGACAGGAGGCGATCCAGCGTGGGGTGATTCTGACCTTGGTCAGCGATGTGGCAACGACTTACATCCAGTTGCGAACCTATGACAGAGACCTTGAAATCAGCCGCAACGTGGTGGACACGCTCAAAGAGCAACTGCGCATCGCAAGACGGCGTTTTGAGGAAGGCTACACCTCGGAGTTGGAAGTGACGCAAGCAGAATCGGAGCTGCAACGGCGTAATGCGCAGATTCCGATCTTTGAGAAAAACGTCGCCGAAACGGAACATGCATTGAGTGTTCTGTTGGGTCGCAACCCCGGCCCCATCGAACGGGGCAAAACGCTGGACGAACTGATGGTTCCTCCCGTGCCTGCCGGGTTGCCATCCGACTTGCTGGCCCGCCGTCCCGACATACAATTGTCGGAACAACTGTTGATCTCAGCCAACGCCAACATCGGGGTGGCACGAGGAGCCTACTTCCCGTCGATTTCCCTGACCGGGAATGTGGGACAACTTAGCACACAGGCGGCGACATTATTCACACCGGGTGCCAATTTTTGGACCATAGGCTCAACCCTTGCCACACCTATTTTCACGGCGGGGAAGATCGCAGGTCAAGTCCAAGCGGCAGAGGCTGAGCAAAGAAGGTTTTTGGCAAATTATAAACGCACGATCATTTCCTCTTTCAGAGAATTTGAAGATGCGCTAATCGGAACCAAAAAAACCAAGGAACAACGCGAAAGTCAAGCGCGACGGGTCGCCGCTGTGGAAACTTATTTCAAACTGTCTAAAATCCGCTACGATGAAGGCTACACCGACTATATCACGGTACTCGACTCCGTGCGGCAATTGTTTGACGCACAAATCGACTTGATACAAGCGCAAAGCGACAACTTTGTCGCGTCCATAAACTTGTACCGTGCAATGGGAGGCGGTTGGATAGTAAGCGAGGAAACAGCGCATACGCCTAAGCCACAAGAGGCGGTGTATTTCCCGTAAAAGATTGCTATGTTGGGTGAAAACCGTAGGTGCGAATTTATTCGCATACAGCGTTTTCAACATCTAATAGTTACTTGTTGAATGTTGTCACACTGCAAAGTATGGTTGCGCATCTGCTTGTATTGGCAATCGCCTTTTTTAGTTACTCTTGAAAAATGAAAACGCTGTAGTTCTTGCGGCCTTGATCATCGTTCAACCCACGGGTAGTTTGTGGAGTGCGACGACTCTTCGCCGCCTTCCAAGCATAGCTACGACGAACGGTGTTTATGGGCTAAACGATAACTAAGGCCGCATGAAAAAACTATCTCAAACCAACACGGTAAGGAACATTAGTAGGGCGCAATAGCGGCCCTGTTTAATTCCGAAGTCCGACAATGTAGAGTCAAACCATGCAAATCACCGCCGAACTCGATAATCAACACATCGAAAAACTGCAAGCATTGGAAAAAACACTCAAAAAAAATACGTCTGAGTTAATCTCCTTTGCCATTGACGAAATATTTACCACAAATGTAGCCAAAACAGAAGGGTATAATGCCTATCAACTCATGTTGCAATCAGGCTTTATTGGCTGTGTTGAAATGGACGAAAATCTGTCAGAAAATTATAAGGACACCCTTGATTGGAGTCATAAATTATGATTATTGCCGACACCGGCTTTTGGATTGCCTTGGCGGATAAAAAAGACAAACACCATCATCAAGCAAATTCTTTCGTCAAAACTACGGATGAAAGAATGATTACTTATCCTGTTATAACCGAAGTTTGCCATATTTCACTACAGAGGCAAGGTATAAAGGCGCAACTTAACTTTGTAAAAATGTATCAACTTGGTGCTTTTGATGTATATGAAATCCCTAAAACAGACAAAGATCGCCTATTGCTACTGATACAGCAATACGCTGATTTACCCATGGATTTTGCCGATGCATCTTTAGTTTTATTAGCGGAGAAATTGGGACATGGAAGAATTTTAAGTACAGACAAACGTGACTTTCACACTTATCGTTGGAAAAATACACAACCGTTCTCCAACTTATTATGCCCAGCTTTTTAAAAGCTATAAAAATACTTTCAACCCAATAAGGATAACACCATGAACCACTTTACCGACCAAGAACTGCAAAATTTGTCCGCGCTGCTAAAAAAAACCTTTGCGATGATGGCAGTGTGTTAAATACACAATGGAAGGAACTAGGTGATTTGAGGGCCGTAGCGCCGGATCGTTAAACTTCGCATGTGCCGTATTATGGTTACTGCCATATTGCTACATGGGTAAAACATATATCATTCCTTGCGGTAATTTCCTACATTCGGCGCAAAACGCGGCTGGGGCCGCTATTGCGCGCTACGAATGCGCCTTACCGCGTTGCGTCACTGCCATTAAGTTAAGCACGAATGGAGTGCAAGGCTTGCCTTGCGAGGTTCCCAACTACCTGTAAATCTTAGCAAGGCAAGCCTTGCACTCCAGGCGTTGGCTAATCGCAACCCTTAACTTAATGGTTGTGATGCTCTGCGTGGGAATGCCTCCGGCGACGTTCCAGCGTCGGAGGTATCGAACCGCAGGAGCGTTAAAGGCTACATTCCCATGCGGGGGTATCACTGCCATTAAGTTAAGCCGTTCGTGGTGAGCCTGTCGAACCATGAACGGCTTAACGATCAATGACCTGGGGATTTTCCGTTCACCCTTCGACAGGCTCAGGGCGAACGGAAAATCCTTAACTTAATGGTAGTGATGCGGGAGCGTGGAAACGATAAAACAGCATGCTGCGCCCGCGGTGGTTAGGCTGAAAGCGGTTAATCCTACCAATCTCAAAAACTCAGGTAGATAGTCGTGTCCATTTGCATCAAGAACAAGATTCAGAACGATAGCTGGAATGCCGACAAAAAGCCAAGTCGTTCCTAGGAACCGTCCGAATAATGGCGCGATGTAAGCGTAGACTCCTCCCCAGACTGAATAAAATGGTTTCAGTATCGTGATGAATGTTTTTACCGGAGCAACAGGTGTCAGTGAGATCATTGCATCAGATAAAGAGGCAGGGATACCGAATGCTTCAAACAGGGCATCTATTTGATCCTGCCGTTTGCTCTCGTCTGGTGATGGATATCCCTTTAGCACGTAAATTATCTGTGTGATCCCAAAACGGCCAATGGCGAAGAAAAAGAGGAGAGTCAATCCATAACCGAATATAAGAGCAATGTAAAAAATATTTTTTTGCAAGAAAATCTAGCAAGGCTGTCTCCAATTTGTCTTTAATTGAGGTTCTTTGGGAATTTGAATGGTGTTAGCACCCTTTTATGAGACAAAATGAACTATTCTGTCTAATGTTCAAAACCGCAACCTCTGATTTTAGCGGGTTTGAGAGCCATCCGCACCCCCAACATTAGACAAAACGATGAACTATGCCAAGACGACAGAAAACACCTCACCCGTCGCGAAGTCGAAAAGCTGATCGTAGCCACCAAGGAAACCCGTAACAAAGTCCGCGACCGTATCTACTCTCGCTGATATTCCTCCACGGCTTGCGCGTATCCGAAGCACACAGCTTGGATGTAACACAGAATGACCTTTTTTGTAAATGTCAACGGTAAAGTTATAGTTAGCTGCCGTTGAAAAGCCATTTACGATTTGCCCTCACCCCAGCCAATTTCCCGGCAGGAGTTGGTTCTTTATGTTGTTTTATTACAACAGAACCCTAATAACCTGCTTTCAAGAATATTAACCGCGTTTTCATGTTCAAAACAAGCACCTGAAAATCTGGCCCCACTATGTGGAAATGCGGCGGACGGTGATCGTCTGCGTATCTTCGCACACTGGCAGAGCCAAAGCGTTGAATTGTAGGCATATGACCTGATGGTGCAACTATTGCACTTCATGTTGTATATGTCAATTAAAAAAAACCCCAAGCCGTTCGGCTT
>QJPH01000183.1 GCA_003242955.1 Candidatus Methylumidiphilus alinenensis | reverse complement strand
CTGAGCATTCTTTTTGATGGACAATTTTCAAGCTAATTGAGGGTTGATTGGGGTGATTTCGGACATGGCTGGTCTATGACTGGGTATTTGCAGGGTCCAGCCTGCCTTTTTGACCGCAGACCTCAGTTAATGTGGAAACGGTTGCCGGGGTGTTTAGCGAGTTGCCCCCGGCAACAGGGTGTTGCCTGACGAAGTTCGCTCAGAAAGGCGGGTCGGTTTCGCCGAACGGCCCGGCATCAGCAAGGAAAGACGGCCTCTGTTCGTCGGCATGCCGCCTAAGCTGGCCGTAGAACCGCGACTCGAATTGCTCGGCGAGTTGGTGGAGCACCTCAAGGTGTCAAGCACCTCGAATTCGTGTTCACTTATCATGGCGAACCGATCTGTCGGATGCTGAATACTGGATGGAAAAAGGCCCGGAAGGAAACGGCACTTGATGTGCGAGTTCACGATCTGCGGCACACCTTCGGAATGCGTCTAGGAGCGGCAGGGGTTGGATTTGAAGACCGACAAGATCTTCTCCGGCACAAGTCGAACAGGATTACAACGCATTACAGCAAGGCCGAAATTAGGAATCTTTTGGATGCGCTTGATTCGATTTGCAACCGGGAAGAGAAACCGGAGATTGTGCTAATCCGGAGAGTCGTGAATCAGTAAATTCCGGCAAAATTCCGGCAAATAAAAAAGGCTAACCGTCAAAAAGAAGGTAAGCCTTTGATTATATGGTGGGCCCTCAGGGATTTGAACCCCGGACCAAGGGATTATGAGTCCCCTGCTCTAACCGCTGAGCTAAGGGCCCTTGAATTTATTAATCAGCTTCAAGGAAGCTGCGGAGTTGCTCCGAACGGGAGGGATGCCGCAGTTTGCGTAACGCTTTGGCCTCGATTTGGCGAATGCGTTCGCGGGTAACGTCAAATTGTTTGCCAACCTCTTCCAAGGTGTGGTCGTTGCTCATACCAATGCCGAAGCGCATTTTCAACACTTTCGCCTCACGCTCCGTAAGCCCCTCCAGAACTTGCCGGGTGGTTTCACGAAGCCCGGAGGCAGTGGCCGATTCCACAGGCGATAGGATATGAGAGTCTTCAATGAAGTCTCCCAAATGGGATTCTTCGTCGTCACCAATGGGGTTATCCATTGAGATAGGCTCTTTGGCGATTCTCAAAACTTTGCGCACTTTTTCTTCGGACATTTCCATTTTTTCAGCCAACTCCTCCGCTGAGGGTTCCCGTCCCATCTCTTGCAACATCTGCCGTGTTATCCGGTTCAGCTTGTTGATCGACTCGATCATGTGGACAGGAATACGAATGGTTCGTGCCTGATCAGCAATGGATCGGGTTATTGCTTGCCGTATCCACCAAGTGGCATAGGTCGAAAATTTATAGCCACGCCGATAATCGAACTTATCCACCGCTTTCATTAACCCGATGTTACCTTCCTGAATCAGGTCGAGGAACTGCAAACCCCTATTAGTATATTTCTTTGCGATGGAAATTACCAATCTAAGATTGGCTTCGATCATCTCACGCTTGGCTAGACGGGCCTGAGTCTCGCCAATCGACACTCGACGATAGATTTCCTTGGTTTCGACTATGCTTATGCCATTTGCCTTCTCAATCTTGAAAAGCTCGCTTTGCGCCTGTTTTATTTCATTCCTATATTGGGACAAAGGCTCGATATAGTATTTGCCGGAGGACAAATGATTGGTCAGCCAAACCGGGTTGCTTTCGTTGCCAAAGAAGGTTTTTAGGAAATCAGCCCTGTCCATTTTAGCTTTGTTGACAGCCAAATCAAAGATGAGTTTTTCCTGTATGCGGATTTTACCCACCACGGAGTGCAAAATATCAAATAACTCTTTGAAGAATTGGGGCGTTTTTTTGAATTCAAGGAAGCTGGTGGCTAATGATTCAAATGCTTGCCGGGTTTTTTCGTGACGAGGGCCGTATTTGCACTGTGTCTTGACGGCGGTCTTTAGTTGTTTGCTGAATGCATCCAGCTTTTCCTTGACTAATGTGGGGTCGGGCCCGGTTTCTGTTTCCTCGATAATTTCTACTTCTTCATCAATCAACAGTTCTTGAGGTTGGCTAGGGTCATAAAAATCAGAGATCAAATCGGTCAGGCGCGCTTCTCCCGCTTCGACTCGATCAAATGCTTTGATAAAGTGTTCCATGGCAGCGACGAAACGGACCAGTTCCCACGCCGCTTGGCTGGCACCTTCTTCAATACGTTTGGCGATGCCTAACTCGCCCTCGCGATTGAGGAGTTCAATTGTACCCATCTCGCGCATATACATGCGCACCGTGTCAGTGGTGCGGCCAGTTGTAGTATCCACCGATGAGGCCAATGTAGCCGCTATTTCGTCTACATCGTCATCGCTTTCAATGACATTGGAGCTATCGGCAAGCAGCTCGACTTCATCCGGCAGCACTTCAAGTACTTCGATCCCCATTTCATTGATCATGGCGATCACTTCTTCCATTTGTTCCGGTTCGACTAAACCGTCAGGCAAGTGGTCGTTTATTTCGGAATAGGTAAGGAACCCTTGCATCTTGCCCTTGGCAATGAGTTCCTTGAGTTGCGCTTGCTGCTGTTCTTGTTTCATGAACTCACTCGCCCGATGGAATTTTCCTGAAATTGGAAATTATATTTTAGCTTGCTATTGTGAATTGGCAAATTCAATCTATTTGGATAAGTCAGACCGACTCGGTTTTTAAAACCGAGCCGGTCTTGCAGCGTCAGTAAGCTTTATCTTTTTCTCGCCAAACGGCGATATTCTTCGCGCTCAGTTTCGTCCAGCCCAGCAAAGCCAATCCGATCGGCTTTTTTTTCCAGCCATTCCAAGCGTTGCGCAATTAGCATCTCTTTTTGTTGCGAAACAAATTTTTCGAGCGTGGCATCGAATTCAGTCCGTGCATCGGTATCCGACAGGGGGATTTCCAATACGCTCAGCTTCAACACCAGCCCATATTCCGCCTCGCCTCGGAAATGCTCCGGTATGCCGCCACAGTGAATATCCGGCCTTTCTTGAAGGATGGAGAATAGTTTTGCCGCAAACGGACCGGCTTTGTCGTCCCGCTCCAACTCAAACCGCGCTTCGGCATCGACTAGGGAATAAAATTCGGGGTTTTGTATTAACAAAGCCAGAATAATGCGCAACGGGGAAGGTTTGGCTTTTTCCGTGGAAGCCCTTTGGATCGATTGGGTATGCGGATGCGATTTGTTTCGGCTGGGAGTCGCTTTCCCGTGCCCGGTTATTTTAGCCAAGTGGGCTTGCATCCCGTCTCTAAACGCCCCTGTAGGCAGTTTTTCCAGCAACGGACTGGCTTTTTGGAACAGGGCCGAACGACCCTCGATAGAATCCAAATTCAAATTTTCCGACAAATGGTTGAAAAAGTATTCGGACAACTGCTGGGCCCCGGACAACCGGATTGCGAAACTTTCCCTGCCTTCTTCACGAACTAGGCTGTCCGGATCATGAGTTTCAGGCAGCATCAAAAACCGCATGGACCTTCCATCGCGCAGGGCGGGTATGCAGGCTTCCAGTGCCTTCCAAGCGGCGTTGCGTCCGGCGTTGTCGCCGTCGAAGCAGAAAACCAACTCCGGCGCATAGCGAAACAGCAGGTCGGCATGGTCGGACGAGGTAGCGGTGCCTAGCGTGGCGACGGCGTTGGTAACCCCGTGCTGGGCTAAGGCGATGACATCCATGTAACCTTCCACCACCACGATGCGCTCGGGCTTTATGCGGGTGGCGAGCAACTCGAAGAGCCCGTAGACTTCCCTGTGCTTTTTGAAGGTCGGTGTTTCCGGGGAATTGAGATATTTCGGCGTTTCATCCCCCATGACCCGCCCACCGAAGCCGACCACCCTGCCCCGCCGGTCGCGGATGGGAAACATAATGCGGTCGCGGAAACGGTCATAGAAACTACCTGCCTCCTTGCTGATTGTCAGGCCGGCAGCCAGTAGGCGCTCGGCTGGCAGGGTGTCGGGCAGGCTGCGCCAACCCGGCGGGGCATAGCCAATTTTGAAGTGTTGGATAATGTCGTCGCTTAACCCGCGTCGTTGCAAATAGTTCCTAGCCTTGGCAGCTTCGGGGTGTACGCGCAACTGGCGAGCGTAAAATTCGGTCGCCTGTTCTTGCACTTGGTAAAGTGGTAGGACGCTATCCTGCTCACGCTTTTCGGCATGATAGGACTCCCTGGGGATTTCCAGCCCTAATGTCTCGGCCAGGGTTTCCACCGCTTCAACAAAAGTTTGCCGCTCGTAGTCCATTAGAAAGCTGATGACATTGCCGCTGGCACCGCAACCGAAGCAGTGGTAGAACTGCTTTTCCCTGTTGACGCTGAAACTTGGGGATTTTTCGTTATGGAATGGGCAGCGGGCTTGGTAGTTTTTGCCAGCTTGTTTGAGCGGAACACGCGCGTCGATAAGGTCTACAATATCGACGCGGGCGATCAGGTTGTCGATGAACTCGCGGGGTATCTTGCCTTTCATGCTTTATCACCTAATCGGTTCGCCGCACATACATGTAGGAGATGGCTTTAGCCTGCAAAAAATCGCGGCCTAAAAACCGCTCCTACAAGCACTTTGCAGCTATTTTTCACAACTGATTAGGTGGCGATCTTTTCGTAAGCGTTCACCCTCCCTGGGAGCTCGGGCGTCTCGCCCACTGAAATGGCGGCCAAGATGGCCGCGCTCCCAGGAAAAGGCAGGGGGCAGCTTTAGCTGCCTATGGGCGAATGAATTCGCCCCTACAATAATGCTCAATATAGAAAAGAAATCAGCCGTACCACATGCGGGGCAGAACCGTTACTGGCCAAATCTAGCCTAGCCTAGCCTAGCTTTAATTCGGGCGCTGACCGCGCCCATGTCGGCCCGGCCTTGCATCTGCGGTTTGAGCAAGGCCATGACCTTGCCCATGCCGGCGACGGAGGATGCGCCCGTTTCGGCAATGGCTTGCCCAATCAAGGCTTCGATTTCCGCATCGGTCAGGGCTTGCGGCAAATATTCTTGGATAATGGCGACTTCTGCACTTTCCACATCCGCCAAATCAGTGCGCGCCGCCGCTGTGTATTGGGCGATGGAGTCGCGGCGCTGCTTAAGCATTTTGTCCAGCACTGATATAATTTGTGCATCATCAAGCACGATACGCTCGTCTACCTCAACTTGTTTGATGGCGGACAAGATCAGCCGGATTACGCCCAAACGCTCCTTTTCGCCCGCCTTCATGGCGGATTTCATGTCTTCTTGAATGCGCTGTTTCAGCAATACCGTGCTCATTGGCTGGGCTTACCTATGGAAAAATCAGACTTGGGGACGGCCTTTGCGGAGGTTCTGCAAGGCGAAACGCTCGCGGGAAAGCTTCTTCAGATGGCGCTTGACGGCAGCGGCAGCTTTTCGCTTACGCTCTTCGGTGGGCTTTTCGTAAAATTCGCGGCGGCGCACTTCTGAAAGGACTCCGGCTTTTTCGCACGCACGCTTGAAGCGGCGGATGGCGATTTCGAAAGGTTCGTTCTCTCTAAGTCTGATTGAAGGCATGTAGTATCCTGTGTGTTGTTACAAAATGAGATTGACGCCCGACTGGGGGCTAGCCTAGTAAGTAAAAAGCGGATTATACTCGCCTATTTGCACAAATCCAAAACCTTTCAATCCATGAACGTACTAGGCATCGAAACCTCCTGCGACGAAACCGGCGTGGCGGTCTATGACTCGCAACGCGGACTGCTCGCGCACGCCTTGTTCAGCCAAGTGAAAATCCATGCCGAATATGGCGGGGTGGTGCCTGAACTGGCTTCCCGTGACCATGTGCGCAAGCTCATCCCATTGATCCGAAAGGTAATGGGCGATGCGGGAACGGTCCCAGGCGATATTGGGGGCATTGCTTACACCGCCGGCCCCGGCCTGATCGGCGCATTGTTGGTGGGTGCATCCGTTGCCAATAGCCTAGCTTGGGCCTGGGGCATCCCCATTGTAGCGGTGCATCATATGGAGGGGCATTTGCTTGCCCCTATGCTTGAACCTGATCCGCCCGATTATCCATTCGTTGCCCTGTTGGTTTCCGGTGGCCACACACAATTGGTGCGGGTGGAGGGCATAGGACGTTATCAAACTTTGGGCGAATCCTTGGACGATGCAGCCGGCGAGGCTTTCGACAAAACTGCGAAAATGCTTGGCTTGGGCTATCCTGGTGGGCCTGCCCTGGCAAAATTGGCAGAACAGGGGATGCCAGGGCGCTTTAAATTATCCCGGCCAATGACCGACCGTCCGGGTTTGGATTTTAGCTTCAGTGGCTTGAAGACCCAAACCCTTACCACTCTGGCCGCGACACAAGGAAGTTTGCAGGACAAGGCTGATTTGGCGTGTGCCTTCCAAGAGGCAGTGGTGGAGACACTCATTATCAAATGCCGCCGTGCATTACTGCAATGCGGATTGAAACGGCTGGTTGTGGCGGGCGGTGTCAGCGCCAATCGGTTGATGCGTACAGAGTTGGACCAGTTGGCGAGGAAAGAAGGCTTTCAGGTTTTCTTTCCGCGTTTGGAGTTTTGCACCGACAATGGTGCGATGATTGCCTATGCCGGCTGCCAGCGTCTGCTCAAAGGCCGGTTAATGCCTCCCGAAATCCAGTCCCGTCCTCGTTGGCCTCTGGACGAATTGAAACCGGCTTAAGCATGAAATTGCAGGCCATTTCAACTAAAGCACCGCCAGGGTCACTTGAGTTACTCACGGCCCTTGGGGAAGAGGGCGAAAACGGGTTTGGCGGCACACCGGTAGGCAGCGATCCGGAAAAGCTAGACGACTGGTTGGATTATTGCGTTCACATTGCCACGTCCCCGCCGCTTTCGGACGATTTCGTCCGACAGACAAATTATTGGATTATCGACAACATGGGCTTTGTGGTCGGCTTGGTGCGGATTTTCCCCCGCATTAACAAAGCACTCATCAATAAAGGCGGGCACTTCGGCTACTACGTCGTCCCTGCCCATAGGCGCAAAGGTTACGGAAAAGCGGCCATTAGGCTGGCCTTGGACAAATTGCGCGCCAAGGGGGTAAAGCAGGCTTTGGTGACGGTTGATTCTCATAATACCGTCTCATTGTCACTCGTTAAGGCTTTAGGTGGTGCCATGGAAGACGAACGCATTGACGATGAAACGGGGCAAGCGTTTTGTCGGTTCTGGCTGGGGACGGATTAGCGCACCAAAATGGAGAATTAGGCCACATTTTTGCGCTAACTTTATCCATTTAGTTAGGAATAAGCCGCTGGGGCGGTTTTATTCCAGCCATCCGGGCAGGGGGCAGACCGACTCGGCTTTAAAAACCGAGTCGGTCTGGGGCCGTTGATGAATCGGCGAAGGAAGCCCTTGACCGTATCCACGCCTAAGCTTTAGCGGCATTGCAGAACATGAATTATTTTAGTATTGGTATGATTCATGCTTTAATAAAACCGAGGTTACTACTCGGTTATTGTTGTTTAAGTTCTGTCAGACCTGTCTACTAAAGAGGTATTTGCCATGCCAAACATTGAAGAAATGACTGTTGAGAAATTGAAAGACCTTAAAGAGGCTTGGTTGCACGCTTGGTGCGTCGCAGTCCAGTCGCATTCCATAAGAGATTCCGATTATGCAGCCATCTGGGCGGATGCCTCTGCGGAAACCTATGCGAGGAATAACCAACATTAAAGTATTAATTCTTGGCTAATTCGGATTTTGGCCTCCTCAATCCCTTCGAGGGTGGTTGCCAAGCCATCCTCAGGTATTGAGTCAAACGGTTCAAAACCATACGGCATGGGCAATTCTCCGCCTAATCTCAAATCCATTAGTAGATGGTCGTTAGCCAACAATTCAACCAAGGCGAGCAATTCATGCCGCAGATTGCAAGCGGCTTTTAATTGTTGAACATACCCCTCGGCTTTCTTGAAAGCGACGTTTAAGTTATAGTCGGTAATCTGCCGCTTTAGCTCTTCTGTCAGAACCTGTACTTTGTCTTGCAATTCTTCGATATTGGCATTTAGCTTCATCCGTTCGACCGTGTTTGCCGGGGACTTGGGCTGGCGGCTGCTTGCGCCACTTAACTCGGCAATTTGTTTATCCACAGCTTGCAAATCTTGAGCGGTATATTCTGTGCTATCCGCAACGAGCGCCATCTGGATCGCCAGCCTTTTCAACTTAAGTTCATTCAAATTGACCTTGCCAGTTGCAGGCAAAACCGCTGGTTCAACGATAGCCTTAATTTTCAGCAATCGGTCAAGTTGTTGCTGGGCTTGGTCGATCTCTGCCCGTTTATCGGCGAGAATCGTTTTTGCATAGGCCAAATTGCAGGACGGAGTTGGATTTTCCTCGGTGGGAAAAGCTGTTGAATTAAGCGATTCCCCGTCGTTCAGGAAGGGATCGCCCGAGCCCAGAGGCCATGGAGTAGGGGCGGGTTCCAAACCCGCCCCTAAATTCACCTCCCTGTGTTCTGGATTCCGGCGATCCATGCCGGAATGGACGGCTGTGTCAATAGCCTGGGGAAGGGCGAGCTCCAAAGTGCCGGGCTGTCCTTGGTCGGCGGAACTGGTCTCAGCCTTAGTTTCGTTAATTGCTAAAGCAGAAAAGGGGTACGCAGCTAGCTGCTCCGCCGGTCCGGCCTTTTGCCTTTTGGCCGCCTCGTCGAGAACGGATTGCAGAAAAAGGGGATTCAGCGTCGATAGTTTGGTTTCAGGTTCGTCGGTTGGCACGAGATGGCTCATTGTGGTTGTCGGCTTATCATCATACAGGTTTTCTACATCTACTTTCATTCTTGGCGTTGCGCAGGGTGCGATGAAAAGTGATGCACACGAACTCGGTGGCATTTGAAATTACGCTTGGAATGCAAGGCTTGCCTTGCGAGGGCCTATGCAGGCAAGGCAAGCCTTGCACACCCGCATCAGTTTAATCCACCCCAAAGCTACCGCTTCTTTATCCGGTTTGGGGCAGCGGTTTTTGACTGGCTTGGGACAGCTTGACATGGTTTCTATCCAGCGGTACATAGTTGCTCCCTCAGAGGGAGTACTCCTATAAGTTGTCAACAACAACAGGCAAAGTATTAGGATTGAGAGGCGATAACTACTCATTTACAGCGTTTTCAACATCGGATAGTGACTTGATAGAAAGTATGAAAGAGGAGGACATTCAGCTAACTTGGAGCGTTAACATAATATCATTTATTTGGGTATATTTTAAAGATGAAAACGCTGTACATAAAGATTTCCATGCTTCACATATCCTTTTAAAAATTGTATCGTTCCCACGCTCTGCGCTCATCGTTATACACAAGTGTTGGGGACACGTCATTCCGGCAGGGATTGCCGGAATCCAGTCCACAGGGAGGTGAAACTGCGGGCTGGAAATTATCAGAATCAAACACTTGCTCATCGACGAGTTTGCCCTCCATGGCTTCTGGATTCCGGCAATCCCTGCCGGAATGACGACGTTTCTTGCTTGGTCGGACTTGTGTATAAGGTCGAGCGCGGGAGCGTGGGAACGATAGAAGTTGGCAGATTTTTGATAGAGTTTGACAATTTCTTCTTGTGGCATGGTTTTAGGGTTAGCGTTATCCGCTTCAGCCGCTTTTTTGAATAAAGCCAGTGCATCAGTATTGGGTTTTGGGTAACGGCTTGAATCAGCTTTTGGGCAGGTGGTCAGGGATTCTATCCAGTGATACATAATTTTCTCGTTTTTGGTCTTTAAGAGATAATAACCTAGTAAAAAAATGCAGAATAGTGTTATTAATATAATGAAGAATCGCATTAAATTAGCCTTTATCTTGTAAAAGTTTGTATCGTTCCCACGCTCTGCGTCACTGCCATTAAGTTAAGGGTTGCGATTAACCAAAGCCAGGAGTGCAAGGCTTGCCTTGCTAGGATTTACAGGTAATTGGGAACCTCGCAAGGCAAGCCTTGCACTCCATTCGCGCTTAACTTAATGGCAGTGACGCTCTGCGTTGGAATGCCTCCGGCGACGCTCCAGCGTCGGAGGTATCGAACCGCAGGAGCGGTAAAGGCTGCATTCCCACGCGGAGCGTGGGAACGATAAACGATAGCTTTTTCTATTTCATCTCATTTGGCTGGGGTACTGTGCCGGGGCAGAGGGTGTCGAGGTCGGGGAAAGTAAGGTCGGTGTTGTCATCTACTTTTTCGCTTAGATTTTCCAAACAGATAGCACGTGATTTATCCTTTTGCAAATTGAATGTTAAGTGTTTAGCATTTATTTGACCATAGGCGTTAGCTAATGTACGTAAACAAGACACATCACCAGCTTTTGCACCACGCAGGTAGAAACGATAAGCCATGGGGAGTTGTTTTGTGACTTCATAATGCAATGCCAAATGAAAATGAGCTTGTTTATGACCGTGTTCGGCAGCGCATTGCAGAAGTTTCAAAGCATATCCTTCGAAAGCCAAACTTTGATCTTGATGATCATATAAATGAAGTCCTAAATAAAACTGAGAGTCAGGGTCACCTGCTTTGGCAGCCTTAATCATATAATCACGGGATTTATCAGGGTCGGCTGCAACACCGATACCTTTATCATAAACCATCATCATGTCTGTATAGCCTTCTGGAATATCCAGCTTTTCAATTTCTTTAAACCAGTACAAGGCTTTTTCGGGATTTTCTTCAACACCATAACCTTCGTAATAGCTTACCGCTAAGTTATGCATGGCTGGCCAGTAGCCTTTGGTCGCGGCTTGTTGAATTAAGGCTAGTATTTGTTCAGGTTTTAATGTTTGAGGGCGGGCGTTACGCGCTTCTACGGCTTGTTTGTACAAAGCTACCGCTTCTGAATCTGGTTTTGGATAGCGGTTTTTGTCTGGCGTGGGACAGCTAGTCATTGTTTCTATCCAACGATACATAGTTGCTTCTCCAGAGTGAGTATTTATACAAGCTGTTAACAAAAAAAGACAAATTACAATAATTGAGAAACGATTACAAAAATTTAGTCGAACCATTGTTTTATTGATTTCCATCGTAGTACCTTAAGATTTTCATAATATGGGAATAGGTTCATTATTAATGGTTCTTTTTTTATAAAAAGTTTCCAATTTTTTTGGAGCAGTTCATCCCACTGTTTATACCATTCCTTTGGCTCAGTAAGTTTACCTTTATTGTTATTGCTATCCCAATTTTGCCTCAAATGCGCACTCCACAACTCTTCTCTAAATTGACGACCACGCCCATCATCACACTGACCATCATGATATTGAACGGCAATGTCTAGCTCACTGTCCTGTTTCATACTACGCTGATTCCAGTTAGCTGAGCCTAATAATAGATAGGCATCATCATATATGCTAAGTTTAGCATGAACATAGATATTCTTGTAATCTATTACTTCTTGGTTAATCCAGTTTTTTGTTTTTCCACTGGCTAATAACTGGCAAATATGCACCATAACACCATTTTTATTCATATCATCTATTATTTTTTGATGTATTTTTTCACTCTGTCGTTCATTAAAATCTTCCTTATCTGCATCAACATCATTCCTTCCCAAAAAATCAACCATAATTAGACGATTATCAGGCTCACCCACAGCAACTTTATTTGGTGAAAGAACTACAAAAACATATAACGACTTTTGATTACCACACTTCTTTCTAATATCACTACCACGATTCATAAGTTGATCTGCAAAATGAGGATAACGAAAGTATTGGTCTTCGATATAAATAAATTCATTAATGCGTGGAATTGCATTTGTAATAAAATTACAAATTGATGTCTCGCCGTTTAACATCCAAGTTCGCAATATTTGTGCATTATAAGTTCGGATATCCGTAATAGGATTAATTATTGGAGGTGCTTCAACGATAGAATCAATTATTTTTTTATCCATGCCTACAATTTGATCATTAAGTGATTTGTTCCTGTCTAATGCTTTTGCTAACAAACTTTGGTGATCAAGTGGGTCATTAAGTGCTTTGTTCCAGCCCTCTTGAAAATTATGGAATAGATCAATCAGGCATGGACCTCGCAAATGTAAGCCAACATCCTGCCAATTTGGCTTTTCATTTTCACGATAAGGGTGGTCGGCAAAATCAAAATACTCAGGCTTAAAATTAAACCCCTGAACAAAACCATTCGCTTTTTCGGATATGCGATGGTCAATTAGAATACATTTTTGATGATGCGTAGCAAACTTAAGCCATCCCATTTTTACATATGAAGCAGTATAGTCACGAGTCATAAATTGCAAATTAGGGAATTCTCCATCTCTGGCTCTCTGCGACCATGTTTTTTGAGAAAATAAATCCAACCAAGCCGTTTCGTCAAAAGTAGGTTCAAGGTTCTCTGCTATCCAGTTATAATAAACCAGAATTTTTACTTCAACAGGTTTTTTTCCATCTTTTCCTGCCGCTTTGTCTTCCAGAATTTTACTAATGTAATTTTCTGGTTTAGCTTCATCCCCCGGTTTGAGAAGCACTAAACTCAATTCATCATCAAATCCCCAAATTGCGATATAGATGGAATCTGTAGCATCGTTAATGGCATCCCTTAGTTCTCGCAAATACGCTTCACCACAATTCAACAGCTTAATGTCATTCCCAGACCGCATTTTATATTTATCAGGTGCAGGCGGATCTATAAACCATGTAGTTGCCATAGTGGAAGAATAAACAACAGGGTTTGCCTGGCATTCTCTAAGTTGTTGTTCTGGAGTTACTGTGGTGTCACTCATGGATAATCCTATGGCAAAATGGGTTTCATGGTTTTGACAAAAGAGTCATTTAATGCGCCGCTAATTTCAGTTCCCTGTATGGTTTGTGCGTGTTCATAATGCTGTTTACCCCCTTGATTATGGGCATCACCTTTATCGTCTTGTGGGTGGAAACCCAACATACCCAAGCGTTGCTGCAAACCTTGTTCAGTATCAACTGGAGCAAGCGGCGTTGGATGAAAGGTATAAGTCCCCATCTCGGTCTCGACTTTCAGCACGCTTTTCCACGGCGGGTCGTATTCATACTCAATCAAGCCATTTTCATCGGTATGGCCTTCCTTGTCCAAACTGCCGTCTTT
>QJPH01000504.1 GCA_003242955.1 Candidatus Methylumidiphilus alinenensis | reverse complement strand
TGGAGCCTAGGTTCCGGCGATGCATGCCGGAACGACGACGTTCTGGGTTTTGCTGAAACATCTTCCTAAACTTGACGGCCTAGATGCTAATACATCACAAGGAGTCCCGTTTTGTATTTATGTACAGCATTTTTTCTTAACAAAGGGTAATAATAAAGGACGCTCAACCAAACCATCTTGCGTATATGTGCCTTGCAAAATAATATGACCTAAAAGTAACTCTTTGATATTAAAAATGCTGTATTATAATTACTTTGGTTGGGTTGTGCTTATTGGCAATTGCTCAGAGAGATTCTAGTCTTGGTTATGCTTTCTCAGGACTAGTAATCTTAGCTTTTGTGGTATATAAGATATATTCTGGAGGATTTCGATTAGCGCGGGAAATATACGCAGGTTTACGAAATGGTAATAATAAGCAACCATTAGAAATTGACTGAATAAAGATTTATCTGATCTCCCATTTGAGAGTAGATATTCTTCCTTAACAGATATCGGATGAAATCGGCCAAAAGCTACCTGCCGAAATCAGTCCAGCCTACATCGGCGGTAAGTGTTCACTCCCCCTATCTTTTCCTGGGAGCGAGGCCATCTTAGCCGCCATTTCAGCGGGCGAGACGCCCGCGCTCCCAGGGGGGAGTGAACGCTTACCATCGGCGAATGTCAGCTATGGACTGGCGAAGCAGTCATTAGCCTTAGTTGATTCTAAGGCATTAGTTCGGACAAAGTAGCCATTCGTCTCATTCGATATCGGCCATTTATGATCGTCCGCTCTCTTCAAACCTGAATGAATAGTTCGTGCCCTAAGTGGTCAGATGAGATGTAACTTGCGGAGACAGGAATGGGCAAATAAGCAGCCATTCAAAATGTAAGTGCGATTAGCTTGCGTAATCGCAGATTTCGAAGTCATCATTCCTCCGTACGCTATCGCTAATCGGGCTGTAAGGGGTAATCCAACGATTTCTTGATGGCAACTGCCGATTTGCTGCTACGAAAAACTGGCATTCTCTAACGCTAAAGATTTGAATTCGGTGCTGGTAATCAGTTGAGCCGATTTTGCCCTACGCTGTAGATGTGTTTTTAAAAATTATTTAGGGGTGGGGCTAAAATTTCGACATCGAGTGTCCTTATATCATGAGACTTCAGGGACATGGCGCTTCGGATATCCAGCTAGCGAGTGAAGCTTCGCTTACCGTTGCTGGTGCAGGAGCGAAACACACAACGTTTTGGCCGATAATGCCGACTGCGGCGAGCGCACCCTCATGGGCACCCCTAAGTTCTATTTTGGGGATGCGGAATGTGATCTTGGTGCCGATTTTTGCTGTACCAAGTCTGTCTAATGCGATGACATCCGCTTGAACGCGTTGAACATCTGGAAGTGAACCGGCAAGAGAGGGAGAGCGGCCAATACCGAACAAGCCATTCCCTTCTTTTTTAATTTGGGTAAGTCGCAAACCCAAACGCTGCTCAAGTACGCGCTCGGCGCGCCATTCCCACCCCATTTGTACATTTAGATCAGTCATGGCTAAAGGTTCCTCCTTATATAGGTTGAATACGGTGAGGGCCGTCACGAGCGACGTAGCGACCACAAATCTAAAGCGCCACCAGTTCGCGCTCATAGGTCTTCGATGACCATGGCTGTGTTACTCCCCTCTGTTGTAAAGCCGATGTATCCTGAATAGCTAGTACAGAGGTCGGGTCGCTGTCTTACAAGCTGTTTGTAAAGATTATTCGGCGTATCAAGCCCAGGAATGCCTGAAGCAAGAATGCCCGAATGGCGAAAAGCGCCCGAGGCTCGAGTGGAGCAATTCTTGCCAAGCAAACGGAATGTGCCTGGGTCAGTGGTCAGATCGCGCCAGTAATCGTCGAAGATCTGAGCCTGTGAACTTGATACGCGCACCACAAGAGCCGTGGAGACAACACCATAGCCCCGAGCCATATTGGCATCGACGTAGTATGGTCTATGCTTTTTGAATCCATCCAAATCGTAGACCTCGCCTTGAATTCCGATAAGTACCGCTTTGATAATGTAACCGCTACCCTCACCACCTTCGCCAAAATAGCCTACGGGCGAGCCGTTTGAGCGAACGCAGTCGGCGTGCTGTTCAAGCTTTCCAGGTGAATGCTCAGCGGACGTCTTGCCTCGGACGATGAGAGCTACCTTATCACCAGCAAACACAATATTCTGGGCAGCCATCGGTATCTCCCTCCAACGATCTATTAAATTACTATCTTAGCAGATTTTTGCACAAATTTCAACAACTTACCAGCTCTGCCGGAAAAATAGCGGAACAAGGTAGCTAGTCTTGCAATCAAGCATCTTTCGCTAAATTGACAGGCATCTAAGCTTGCTGAGTTGGGGTAAGTCTATTTCCAGATTCGGCTACACGTTGGTCGGCCCACGACTCGGCAGCTTTTAGCCCACCCTCTGGAGCAGCAGCCAAGGCTGACAGAAGCGATTCTCCAAGAGTTTTTCCTTGTTTGCGGGAGTTGTCAAACTCGTTAATGAAATATTTTACAGTATCAGTACCCGCATATCCAATCAAAGACATATTTTGAGCCGTGTTGTAAATAGCACCCCCAACGGCATTATATTCGAATTCGGCTGGCGAAGGCTGGGTGTTCGCAGCTTTGCCAATCTGTTCACGGAAATAGGCAGACTTGTCGGAGTGCATGTCAGCAAACCCTCCATCAGAAGCTCCCTGCACAGTTTTTTGGGCCTTTTGGTAGGTGGCATTGATTGCTTTCTCACCTCCCTCAACATGGTTTTCGGCTATCTCAATGCGCACTGGCACACGACTATCCAGACTGCCAGCTTCGTTTCGCGGATCGTTGAACCCTGCCTGTCCAGCCTTTGACCTAGCCAACCCAAATTCGGGCGATTGGTTGGACAAGTCGGCATTGGCATCGGGAAGTTGTCCTTCCGGTTTGTTGAGCTTCCACGCATCACCTAGGAGTTGATAAGCGTCAACCTCCGCCAGCATTGTTTCGTGCCGATCCATTTGCCTGAAGATTGGCGAAGAATGTCCCGCGAGTAGTGACATCCCCGCAGCGGCATACGCCTGTTCCTTATCGGTGATCAACCCAGCCGTTCGCCATTCAGCCCCTAGCCGCTGCGCATCCCCGCGCAGACCGAACCTGTCCAAAGTGTAAGCGTTCACTCCCCCCTGCCTTTTCCTGGGAACGCGGCCATCTTGGCCGCCATTTCAGCGGGCGAGACGTCCGCGCTCCCAGGGGGAAGTGAACGCTTACTCCAAAGTCATGTCCAAGGAGGACATTAGCTTAGGGTCGCCGGATATTTTAAGCCCCGTTTCGGCAGCGCCGTAACTGGCTGACGCACCGAAACGGCTTTGCGCAGAGACCGTCTGGTTGTAGGTTTCCGTCGCGGACAGGGTATCTGTCGCGCTGTGCTGGAGAGAAGACAAATCCTGGCTTTGCAGTCCCAATGAAGCCACTTCGCGGGTTCCAGATTGGGCATCCGTGGCGATGCTTTGGGCCAAATCGGTTTGCCAGCCGTGGTCTTTGGTTACCCGGTTGGAGATGTCCGTGGCGATTTCGTCGGCGCGGCTGGTTCCAACGTGGAACTGGTTTTGGAGTTGCCCGGACAAGTTGCCCCTCAATTTAAACAGCGACTCCTTTTCGCTCTCCTTGCCTTTATCCTTGTCCTTGGGCGAAGCCCTACCTAAAGTTGCCGCGCCTCCCACCACCGCCGCAAAATCATCCCCCGACATGCCGGTGTCCCGGTATCTTTGGGCGAAGTCCTCACCCGTCGCCCCACTGCCATTAAGTTAAGCCGTCATTCCGGCATGGACCGCCGGAATCCAGATTGCAGGGACGCCAACAATCTATGCCATCCATGGAGCCTAGGTTCCGGCGATCCCTGCCGGAACGACGAGTTTTTTCTTAACTTAATGGCAGTGACCCGTCGCCCGCATAAACTTGTCGGTCTCGCTGCTACTGCTGGCAATCCGCTTGCTGGCGGAATGCGCGTCGAAGCCTTCCTGTGAAATGCCGCTGGAGCGGGATGCTGTGTTCGACAGGCTGTCCATGAAGCTGCGGGTGGCCTGTTGCATGGCGGCTGAGGCAGACGAGACTGAGGCACTGAGGTCTTTTCCTGCTTGGAAAGATGGTAAAACTTTCTCGGCACCGAATTGGGTTGTGCCGGTCAACGGGGCATGTTGATAGTTGGGTTGCAGATTCATGATAGGCGCAGGGCTTACGATGTCAGGGGAATTGATCTTTTCGTTGACGAAATCGCCGCCCTGCATCCTGCCCAAAAAATGCGTCGCCGTGACCGACCCGCCATAGACCAGCATCAGCGCGATGGCCGGGGTCGAGGAAGCCAACATGCCGCCGATTGCCAGCCATTCCTGGATTGCCATGTCCATCTGGTACAGCCCGTACATTGACGGCAAGTTGAACTGGGCCGCGTTTAACGCCTCCATTTTGCCGGCTGCTGCCATCGTGATGTACAGGTTCACCACGGCCAATATGGGCATCCAAAGCTGTATCCACAGAAGCATCAGGATTGACATAGTTGATGAGCGAGTTTTCCAAGTCGCCGCCCGTGTTGGGCGAATTCGCCTTGCCCAATTGCACTCTGGACAGGAGGTTCTTTCGCACCGAGGCCATCACTTGCAGCGAATCGGCAAAGCCGTGGCCGGTCATGCTGGGCGTGGAAAAGCCTTGCTCGAACAGCCGGGTAAGGCGATAGCCCATGTTGGACAGGATGGAACCCGCCGCTGCGGGTCCGAGCGGGACATTATCCACCACGCGGACTTGACCGGTGTAGGCATCCTCATTTGAGTCCGACCAGGGCAACGCCCTTCGCCACCGGGTTCAGGCAACCGTCGGCATCGCTGCTGTCGCACTCGTACACCTGGACGGTCTGGTAATCATTTGCGCCCGAGCCGTTGAGCAGGTCTTTGATGTGCAGCAAATTGGGCAGCGTGACGATTGGGTTGCTTTCACCCTTGCCGTCGGGTGCGGCTTCGGGCGATTTGACGACCACCGAGCCGGTGACGCTCATCGTCGCCTGCAAAAACTCGTTGCCGCCGAACTTGAACCAGCCGTCCGCGTTGTTCTGGTTCAACGCCCGCCACACCAGGTTGCCTTGGATGACCTTTTGCATGTCGGTGGCGGCGTTGGCCTTCACCTGTTGCACCGGGTCGCCCTGTGCGCTGGAATTGGTCAAAGCACCGAACACGTCGGTCACGCCCTTGGAAAACGAGATGGTGGACATCTTCATGTCGCTGTGAACTTTGTCGGGCAACACACTGGCGGCGTCGTTGACCAAGCCTTGGGCCAACTGGCAGGAGTTGGAGAACATCTGGTTGAGTTGCTGCACCTTCTTTTGCAGGTCGGACATGACATTGCCGCAATCGGAACACATCGCGTTGATCGCCAACTGAAACGCATAGCCAGCGGCATTGGAAGCCACCGCCCGCATCAAATCGACGCCCAGACAAGTCGTCCAGCGAAACTGCACCTTGGGCAAGTTGGACGATGCCGTCTGGCGGCCTCATCAGGAACAGGGCTGGCGTAGAAATTACACCCAACAGATGCGCCTGTCCTTGATCGACATGGAAATCTGGATAAAGGCCATTCGGCATCGGCCTTCCGTCGAGTGATACGGCATAAACCTTGAAGCCGAAACGCTTTTCCAGCAGGGCCAACAACGGCGCTTGGATGTGACAATAGCGGCAGTCGGAACGGAAGAAGAACAAAATGCCAGCCTGTTTTGCGATAGCCGCAAGCGCCTGTCCGCTGGCGATGCCTGCTTGGTAATTGGCCTCGTTCGCGGCAAAGGTTGCAATGGGTCGGCGCTGGTTTTCGTCCAATAGCGGGTCGCTCATCACAACACGACGCGCCACGTCGGTGAACCGCTGGGCCTTGTCCATCATGACGCGCTGGAGATAATAGTACGCCGCGACGTTTTCCGGTGATGGCTCGTCAATGGCCTTGTCCCGGTAGCGTTCCAGGTTTTTCCTGAACCATTCGGCGGACAGCGGGGAAGGCTCAGGTATTACCGACTGTGTTTGTTGGTTTTGTGGAGGAATAGGTGGCGGTAGATGCTTGGCTTCGGTGTCTGGGTTGGCCTTCTCCGGTTGTTTATTCGGTTTTGGTTGAGTGTCGGGTTCAACCTCACGCCAAAACCAGCCGCGCTCCTTGTCGATGAAAAAAGGAGGCTCGGAAAGCGAAACAAAGTCCGCCCCCCAAGCCAAGCGGGTCGCCAAGAGGAGGTATGAGGTAAGAAGCCAGATTTGCCGATTCATTCGGCAATTATCCGATGAATTAGTGTTTGATGGGGTCTGAAAAAATTCACTAAACGTGAAGGGACTTTCACCCTCGCCATATCGTATTAACAATTCCGTGCCATTTAGCGACGGAACCCAAACTTCGGTGAGGTTTTGATCTAAATGATAGGGAGTGCCTTAAGCCTCCAAAGATGATATCTAGACATTTATAATCAAAGTGATTATAGTTGATTAACTACTATTTGAAAGGAACTGACATGAACAGCCGCGTTGTCACTGCCCATATCCCCCTCGACCTTGCCGAACAAGTTGACATGCTTGCCGCACGGCTTGACCGTCCCAAGGGGTGGATCGTCCGTCAAGCTTTGGCTTCATGGGTCGAACTTGAAGCCAAGCGCCATCAACTCACTCTGGAAGGATTGGCTGATGTCGATTCCGGGCGTGTGGTCGATCATGCCTCGGTCGTCGCTTGGGCCAAAAACCTCGACCAAGCGGTGTAATCTACTTGATATTGCAATGGACAACGAGCGCCAACCGGGATTTGGTGCGACTCTATGACTTTCTCTATCCGGTTAATCCACGCGCAGCCGCAAAAGTTGTGCGGCAATTGGTGGCAGCGGCGGAACAGCTTTTAACCTATCCGCAGCTTGGTGAGTGCCTTACCGAATTTATTCCACGCGACGTGCGTCGCTTGATCGTCGGTGACTATGAGTTACGTTACGAGCTAACGGACACGACGATCAGCCTATTACGCCTCTGGCATTGCCGGGAAGATCGATGACTCTCTCGTCGTGGCTTAAAATCAGGTAGTATTGGCTCTGAAATACGCTTGCCAGCTTGGCATAAATTGAATGATGTCCATTTTAGGCCATAAATTTTTTAGAGGGATAAGGTAAATGCCGTTAAAGCCCATTCCGGTTGTTGATTTGTTTGCTGGGCCGGGTGGATTGAGCGAAGGTTTTTCCCGTCTTAAAGATGTTTCTGGAAATTGGGCGTTTGATGTCCGTGTTTCAATTGAAAAGGATCAAAACGCATCGGAAACCCTAAAACTCCGTGCTTTTTTCAGGAGCTTTCAGGGTAAGGTTCCAGATTGTTACTATGATTACTTGCGAGGAAAAATAACCAAGGAAGAATTGGTGGCGAATGGCTTGGTAAAAGAAGAATGGAGGCGAGCAGAACATGAAGCGCACAGAGCTACTTTAGGCGTAAGCATTCACTCCCCCTGGGAGCGAGGGCGTCTCGCCCGCTGAAATGGCGGCCAAGATGGCCGCGCTCCCAGGAAAAGGCAGGGGGGGAGTGAACGCTTACGATGGTTCAAGGTTTTTTTCGGATTTAGAATGGGTTGACAATAATATGCCGATTGAGATTTTTGATCTTATCAAAGATACTCGATTAAAAGGAATATGTCAGCACGAAACCAGAAGTCATATGCCAAGTGATCTACACCGTTATCTTTTTGCGGCATGTTATGCGGAGATATATAAAAACTCACCCAATCTTGGTCAGTACCCGCTAGCTTTGTGGCCTGAACACAAAAATGTTAATGCAAATGAGGTTCCGTTTAATGATCGGTTTAGGGTTCAATGTTGGGACTTGCCTTCGACTACTGTGGTGTCCCATATTGCAAAGGATGGACGCTATCAGTCCCTGTAAATATGTTCTCTATGATACTTAAGGAATGAATTATCAGGTAGGAATTTCTCTGGCAATATTAAATTGTTGCCTTCGTATGCAATAAAATTCATGGTTAAGGATTCGTTTGGAAGATAATCCTTAAGGCACTTGCTTACTACTAATATATTTTTATCATCGAAGCAAATTAAGCCTTTGTCAAAAGCCGGCCCATGCGCTTGAGCGTGAGATGCATCGTGGTCACGCCGACGCGGACCGCATAGGCTTGCCAGTAAAGCTCGCAGAGCCGTTCCAGCGTCAAGTCCACTTCCTCCAAGAGGAGTGCTTTCAAGTACAGTTCCCCTTCGGGCGAAACCGCATGGGCGTGGACGGGCTTGCTGATGCGGGGGTCCATGCCGCCGGTTTCGTAGAACAGCTTCTTGAGCTGTTGGACGGTGTTCGGACTGACATGGAACGCCCGTGCGGTTTGACGAACCGAGTGGTTCAACGCGTAATTCAAAATCCGCTGTCGTAGGTCTTTGGAAAGTGCGTTCATGTCAGTCTCCCAAATTTAAGCTGTGTGGCCGGGTTAACGTGCCATTGAAGGAAGCCCATAGATCCATTATAGTATGTTTTTAAACGATTGGTTGGCCTATGTTTTTACAAGAATGATGCGATTTTTATGTACAGGAACCATTAACCATGAATCAAAAAAAGGCCACTGTAAAACGTATCCCGCCTGCTGTTCGTCAACAGGCTGATGAAATCGTTGAACGTTTCAATCAGGATGTTCTAAGTGCCCGTGGAAATGCCCGCTATGTTGCACGATTCAAGGGGCCATATCTATTTCTTGACCGTCAGGATTGGGATAACCGCAAACCTTCACCGATCTGTCGTCTTGAATGGACGGGTGACATGATTGCATGGGAATTCGCGATCTACAAATACAGCAAGAACAGTTATGATCCAGATGAATGGATGTTTCCGGGATATGATCATTTTGACGGAACAATCGAAGGCGCGATGAACGCAGGGCTTGAAGCCTATGAACCATAAACCCCTCGCTAAACCCAATTATTAGCAATAAATCTGCTCGAATCATAGGCATGGATTCACATGCATAACCCTGCATCGTCTTCATTCCTGGCCGGGAAGTTGACCATGCTATATTTCCATTACGGCATGTGCCTAATTGCTGTTGCCAGTCTTTTGGGCTGTGCGGCAAATCTTCGGGAGGCATTGCCCGGTTCGATTGCGCAATCTGTGAAAGAGTCGGTGACGGTTGTCGGTCAATACTCCGCATGGCGGAGTCCATCATTGCAAGTCAGTCACTATCGAACCTTGTTCTATGGATACGATAGCGTTTACTACTGGCTGGTTGCCCGGAAATCGCCCAAAGGTGGTGCTTTGTACGAAATGTCGATTGCCGCCGACTATGGCGGAGACCTCCGTCATTATGATGCCGTGAAGTTCGCCGATGGCTCAAGCCGCCTAACGGGTAGCCATCGTCACGACACCGAGCGCTGCCAGTTTTTCAATAGCTTGGTTTACGCCTGCCTCTTTCATGATCGAGCCAGCCTGGAACTTTCGCAATCGGAATTGGAGGCTGCCCAACTCAAAGGGCTACGGCTTACCCTGAGTTCGGGTAAGCAAGATTACAAAACTATCGACTTGCCAGCGAACTATATTCAGGGGTTCCTTCAAGCAGTCCAGTGAATCACTTTACCCATCCACATCAATAGGGCAAACCATTCCAAGCAACCACGGCTACGAGGATGAATTTGCGCTGCAACGGGAGATTTTCATGAACAATTCAGACGAACCGAGCAAAGTTATTGTCGTCGATCTGCAAATGCCGTTTTTTTCCATCGTCATTCTGATGGTGAAATGGGCTTTGGCTTCGATTCCCGCCATCATCATTTTGGCTACGCTTTTTAGTATCGTGACGGGTTTCATGGGGGGAATGATGGGCGGCATGATGCGTCCGATTTAAAGCATTGGTGTTGGTCAATCAATAGCCAACAGGAATTAATTGGTGATGAGATGCCTTGAGCCGTTCTCTTGCAGTGTGCTAACAGTGTGCTATTGTGCAACGACTGTGGTTTAGCCTTGAGGCTTCCCATGGCTTTATGTCGGTTTGGAGAAACACGCAAGCTATTGATTACATTGTTTGTCTAGTGTAAATCTCGGTCTTTTAATGCGATGGTCCCGCGTTCGAGTCGCGGACGACCCACCATATAAACTATGATTTACAATCGTTTATTGAAAATAATAAACGCTGTTTGTGTAAAGTCTGTAAAAAAACAACTTTTAATAAGTGGTTTTTTTGCCCAAAATTTAACGGCCCGCAAAAAAAAGCCCGCCGTGAGGCGGGCAAACGCTGATAGGATAAACGCTAAGGAGAAATGTCATCACTCACTTTTATAAATGCAGGTAGTGTGCCATATCCTAAAATATCAGCAATGAAAGGGGTTGACGAAATCAGGGTTGAACTACCCTTGACAATTTGTACATTATTGGTGCGTTTTCGCTCACAAATGAGCCAGATAACCGGTCACTTCCTCGCGGTCATGATAGAGTTGCTTGAAGGAGAGACGGAATGGCACTTCGGCCTTATCCAAGGCCTCTTCGATGATTTCCCGGCATCTTAAGACTTCTTCGTAGCGCTTTTTCATCGGTAGCTTAAGGTTAAACATCGCGTGGCGGCAATGGCTTTCTGCCATCCAGCGTGCAACTAGGGCGGCTATCCGAGATGGCTGCTCCACCATGTCGCAAACCAACCAGTCCACTGGCTTGGGCGGGGCGTACCTGAAGCCATCGGTGCGCAAATGTTGGACGATGCCCGAATCCATCAAATCCTTGTCCATCGGTCCATTATCCACCGCCGTGACGCGGATGCTACGTTTAACCAATTGCCAAGTCCAACCGCCGGGTGCAGCGCCCAAATCGACGGCATTCATGCCGGGTTGTAAGAATTTTGTCTCGTTGCCCAAAAAGAACAATAGCGCCTCCTCCAGTTTTAAAGTTGAGCGGCTTGGCGCTGAACGGGGGAATTTTAAGCGCGCGATTCCCATGGGCCAGGGCGAAGAGTTGACGGGCCGGGACAGCCCAACATAAACCGTGGTGGAGTTGAGGAAAAACAGATGCAAACGGGGTGCGCCGGGTTTTGGGCTGGCCAGACCGGCATCGACCAAGGCGCGATTCAATGGCCCTTCGAATTTGCGCACAAACACGGCAAGCTCCTTGGCTTCGTTAGTGTCGGCAGTCTCCAGCCATGTGGCGGAAAATTGCCTTGCCAAGTTGGACGCCGACTCTAGCAGAGGGCTTATGCGGTCATTCACGGGAAGCTTGCTCAACAGGGGCAATACCGCCACCATTTGCCTTGCGAAGCATAAATCGGCAAAATTTAATTGCTTGCCCAGCACCGCCATATCGGGCTCTTGGTAGGGCGTGAACAACACAAAACCGGCACCAGGACTGGCCTTGGAATAACCCAGCACCTCCAGCTTATGGGTTTGGTCTTGTATTTCGGCGGCACATTCTTTCTCGAATCCTGGGCGGCAATATAGAAGCAGAGACTGTAAAGCGGGCTTCATTCATCCCCCGAAAGTTGTTCTAGGTATTCCTGCTCATTGCGCCGCCAGCGCGACTGTCCGTATAGGTATCCGACGAACACCCAAACCAATAGCGCCAATACGAGCCGAAACGGCAGGTTGCCTTCCGTGCTGAAGACATTGCCATAATGGCTATGCTGGAAAACGCCTAGCGAAAAGAACAGCATGAACCCGCCCCATTGAACAACGCCATGGGTCCAGATAAAGCGGTTCTTGCCGCCAGAGCGGGTTTTCCGCCAGTTTTCCAAGCGACCTTTTGACCAAGGTTCGGGTTTTTTCATGGTCCATCCTCAAAATATAAGTCTTGCCCCAACTCTAAGCTTAATACATCGTCAGCGCGGCCTAGGTTGACGGCAATTTCGACTAGGCCCATGGAGTTACAGTACCAAAATGGCCTGCCTAGGGCTGAGTCAATAAATGTTCGCGCCTGATGTATCCTCTGACCGACTACCAATAAAAACGTGCCTTCCAACGCGTCGGAATAGCGCCAACCGGTGATCGCGTTGCCGTAGTGGTCAAAATAGACGATGGAAGCGATGTCTGTCGGCCAGTTGCCTAATTCTGGCCCGTCCCAATCGCTGACAAAGCGGGCGAAATCTTGACGGGCAATTTGTGCTGCGACAGGGGCAAATAGGTCACGACCGTGAAAGCTGGCCGACAGCCGTTCGGGCCGCCAAGTGATGATCCGCCAGTCAACGCATTTTGCTTGGACAGCCACCGTGTTAAGCAGTCCGTTGTCAGGTCCTACGAACCAACGCCCGTCGGCTTCAAGCACCACCGGCAAACGGTCCCCGCCTACGCCCGGATCGACTATGCACAAAAACACACTGCCCTTGGTAAAGTCGGCTGCCAGAGCCGCCAACAGATAAGAGGCTAGGCGGGGTTTGCCCGTTGGCGCGTCGCTGACCAGGTTGATTACATCAACTCCCGGCGCGTTGATGCGTAAAACAGCCTCCATCTGGCCCAAGTAGGGGCCACTAGGGCCAAAGTCAGTGAACAGGAAGATCATTCTTTTTTTCGTTCATCACATTGATATACACAAGTGTAAAAAGCCCGTCATTCCGGCAGGGATTGCCGGAATCCAGTCCACAGGGATGTGAAACCGCGGTTCCATTGCTACCCTTTGGCTGGTTCCCAAGCTCCGGCTCTCGCCGTTTTACACAAGTCCGTCCGAGTCGAAATATTCCGTGGAATACGTGTTATACCATCGTTACTGGAAAAAGAAGTCTCACGCAAAGCTCGCAAAGGCGCAAAGAAGAGCGTTTTCTTTGCGCCTTTGCGTGAAACTTGCTCTTTGGAATTGTCGAACATTCATGTGTTCTGACAAATATCGCCACACTTGAGTATAACGATGAGATATCCGGCTTGGGAACCCTTTTCTTGCAAGTTCCTGCTTGGCCGTTCTTCGGGAAGCTGGAGCTTCAAAAACCCCATTCCCAAGCAGGAGCTTGGGAACGAGCAAAACCCCGCTTCCGCTTGAGCGCCGGGTTGCCATGAAAGTACGGTATCCAAGTAGGGTTCGCTGTGCGTACCATTGTAAGCCCTTGAAGGTACGCACAGCGTACCCTACTTGGTATGGCTTTCATCTTCGGGGGTGCAAACCAATTTGCATGAATGTTGGGCAGCGGACTAGTTCTCGCCTTTTCATTCAGGCAACCAATAACTCTTCAACTTTTCGTAGATAGGGTATTTCATCTGATTCAAGATCAATCAACAATGATTTCAGGTTATCGGCAAGTTCTTCTCTGCTCATGCCTT